>CBFHXH010000020.1:0-37054 GCA_965659735.1 uncultured Pikeienuella sp. | reverse complement strand
GCTGTCGGCCTGATCGCGGACCCACATCCGAAAATCAAGCACGACCTGGTCATTGCGCGACCGGCCGGTATGCAGGCGGCCCGCAGGTTCGCCGATCAGGTCCTTCAGGCGCGCTTCGACATTCATGTGAATGTCTTCCAACGCGGTCGAGAAATTGAAACTTCCGCCCTCAATCTCTGACAACACCGTGAGCAGACCATCGCAAATCTGGTCCGCGTCGCTATCTGTGATAACACCGGTTGCAGCAAGCATTCTGGCATGCGCGCGGCTGCCCTCTATATCCTGCCGGGCGAGGCGTTGGTCGAACCCGATGGAGGCGTTGATTTCCTCCATAATTGCGTCGGGGCCTTCGGCGAAACGTCCGCCCCACATGGTGTTTTGGGATTTGGCTGCTGTGTCTGTCATGGCCCTGAAGGAGTTGAAGATGCGTTTGAAATCTCTGATCGCCCTCACGCTATACGGCGCGGCTGCGCTTGTGGCTACCCCCGCGCTGGCCGCTGACTTGAGCCCGGCGCAGATCGCCGCGCTGAAAGAGGCGCGCGCAGGCGACATGAAAAAGCTGATCTTCCATAAGGAGCCGCGGGCCCGGCTGGAAAAGGAATTTCAAACCGCCAATGGCGCCGCAAAGACGGTGGAAGATTTTGAAGGCAAGGTCGTCCTGCTGAACTTCTGGGCGACCTGGTGCCCGCCGTGCCGCAAGGAAATGCCCTATCTCGACGCGCTGCAGGGCGAGATGGGCGATGATGGGTTTGAGGTTCTGGCACTGGCGATGGACCGCGCCAGTGTTGGCAAGCTGCAGGATTTCTATCAGTCCATCGGGTCGGAGAATCTGAAGATCTACCGCGAGCCAACCCTGCGCATCGGCACCGAAGCCGGCGTTCTGGGCATGCCAATCACCATCCTCCTCGACCGCCAGGGGCGTGAGATCGCCCGCTTGCAGGGCGAGGCGAAATGGGATGGCCTGGACGCAAAGGCGATCATCAAGAAGGCGATTGAGGCGATTGACGCCGCTGGGTCTAGCTAAGGCGTTTTAAGGCCGCTGTGCATAGAGCTTATCGCTGCACTTGGGATGAAGTCGCTGCTAAGCGCTAGTGTAGGGTGGGCATTCATGCCCACCATCCGAAGCTTCGATGCAAACTACCGTTAGCCGATGCGAGCGTCAGGCCGTGGGCTGACGCTAAAACCTCTGATCTTCCTGATTTATCTTAGAAAAGTTCATCCGCACTTTCCGCTTAGCGCTCCACTCCAAAAGCGTCAGACCGCTGGGACGGCTTTTCATGGTTTGCAGGCAAACCATTGCCGGCTAACAGCCTGACGCTCGCATCCCCTCTCGCGGTTTGCATGCAGCCCCCGCCGGGCAGCGGACGCCTTCGCCTTGACTCCGATGCGGTCAGCGTCTCTTTTGAAAGACCGCTATGCCCCCGTCGCGCTAGCGGCCGCCTGACTGCTTTAGCGACCGCAGGAACAGGCCCAAGCCGCCTGCGACCAGAACAAAGATCACGATCAGGTCGAACGCGCTGAGGCGGGATAAGATCAGCTGCGTGCTGGCGACGACGCCGACCACCAGCGCTAGGATCGACCCAGCGGCCAAGCCCCAGCCCAGCCAGCTTCGCCCTTTGTAAAAGATCATGCCGACGCCCAGCGCGAAGGGGATGAACACCATCCCGCTGGTAATCGAAAAGCCGCCAAACTGATACAGCGCGCGGCCCATGCCCAGCCTCGGCGGCGCGACGATGATGTTGTTCAGCAGAATATATCCCCCCGCAACCATCATCCCCAGCCCGAGGAAATAGGTGACGACGACGCCGTCTGTTCCGCCTGCTCCGCGCATTTCGACACTCCCGTTCTACTGGGGTTGTTATGGGGTTTTCTTCGGGCGGATCAAGCGCGGCGCATTCAGCGTACAGAAGGATGGGCCTGTTATTCGCCCTTCACCATACGGCGCAGAACGTTGTCCTTGTTAACCAGATGGTGTTTCAACGCCGCGCCGACATGACCCGCCAGCACGGCGGCCAGCGCCCAGGCGCACCAGTAATGGATGTCGCTGAACAGTTCCTCAATATCCCCGTCGCCTGGCACCAAGGGATCAGGCATTTCGAAAAGACCAAAGACCATGTTCTTGATCCCGTAGAGATCCTGCAGCGGCGAGGCGGATGACATCAGCCAGCCTGACAGCGGCAGCGCGAACATCAGAATATAGAGCGCCCAATGACCACCATGGGCGGCAAGCCGTTCCAGCCCGGACATGTGATCGGGCAGTGCGGGCGTCGGGTTGAAGAACCGCCAGACAATGCGCAGCAGCGCCAGCACAAACACCGTGAAGCCCCAGCTTTTGTGGGTTTGGAACAGCGGAAATTGTTCAAAGACGTCAGTGACTATCTCGGTCATGTAATACCCAAGACCCAGCATGAACAGGATGATGCCCGCCATGGACCAGTGCAGCAGCCGGGCCAGCCAGCCCCAACCTGTTGTCAAATTACGCAGTCCCAATCGCGATCACTCCACTTTCTGCGCGGTCAGATAAAAGGCCACGCCAATCTTTGGCCCGACCTCAACAAACAGCGTCGAAAACCCAACGCCAACACCAAAATCCTTGCGGTCGAAAGACGCACCGCCATCAGCACGCGCAGAAGCGTCCTCCAGCGTGAGCGTCAGTTCGCCGGCCACAGGATTGGTCGCGCCGCGCAAAGTCAACACGCCAATCGCGCGAAAGCGATCACCTTCTATCAAGTCAAGGCGTCGTAATTCGTAAATGGCGGTCGGATGTTCTTCGACAAATAGCCAGTCAATCGACTTCACAAAGTCGGTCGCGAAGGGCTCGTTCAGTTCGATGCTGGCGGTGTCGATCTCAAACCGCAATTGGGCCTGATCCAGCGCTGCGGGGTCAAAGCGCGCCTCGCCGCGAAAGGTCTCAAACGTACCCTCACGCAGGTCGCCATCGACATCAAAGGTAATCGTGATGGTCGAGGCGTCCGGCTGAATGCGCCACAGCGCGGTTTCGGCCAGCGCGGGCGCCACCGACATCGCCGCCATGACTGCGCTGATCAGCAAGGAGGTCACAGGTTTCAAATCGCACCGCCTTTCAGCGACAAGGGATCACATGGTTATAGATGCGGCCTTATCGCGTTGGGAACAATCCCCACGGCTGGTGACAGTTTGTTGATCAAACCGTCACTTCACCTCTTTCATCTGCAAATCAAGGCGGATCGGGATGCTGACACCCACCGCCGGCGCGCCATAGGTGATATCGAACTCCAACCGGTCAATCACCCCCGTGACGGCAAAGCCAGCCAGCAACGTGTCCTTGGCGAACGGGTTCGGCGCGATCCGGATCATTTCTGCATTGAACGTCATTTCGTTCGTCACGCCACGGATGGTGACGTCACCTCGAATTTCTGCAGTGTTTTCATCAACCAGACGCACCGTTTCGGATACAAAGGTGATCTCGGGATAGTTCTTTACATACAGGTAGTTCTTCGACCGGATGCTTTTGTCCCGACCTTTGGAATTCGTGTCGACGCTGTTAGCGTCGATCACAAAGGACACGGACGATGTTTCGACATTTTCCGGGTCAAAATCGATATCGGCGGTGAATTTCCGAAACTGCCCATGCGTGAGCGAAAAACCCAGATTATCGACCGTAAAGGTCAGATGACTATGGTCCGGGTCGATCTTCCACGGGGCGGCGACGGCAGCCGCCGAAGACAGGGCGAGCGCGACGACAGGGGCGACAAAAGTGGTGATGAGTTTCATTAGGCAGGCTCCGAACAATCAGCGGCGCGTTCAACCTTACAGCGAACTGCGCATATGAAAAGAGTACGACCCAGGGCCGCGAAAGGTTTCACGTTGCAGCAAGGCAAACCTGTCGGTCAGCGCGTCGGGACCGGTTCGTCCCCGCGATAATCGTAAAAGCCGCGCTTGGTCTTGCGGCCCAGCCAGCCAGCCTCAACATACTTCACCAACAGCGGACAGGGCCGGTATTTGGTGTCGGCAAGCCCTTCATGCAGGACGTTCATGATGGCCAGGCAGATGTCGAGCCCGATGAAATCGGCCAGCTCCAGCGGGCCCATCGGGTGGTTTGCGCCCAGCTTCAAGGAGGTATCGATGCTCTTCACCGTGCCGACGCCTTCATAGAGCGTATAGATCGCCTCGTTGATCATCGGGATCAGAACGCGGTTCACAATGAAGGCGGGAAAATCCTCGGCCGAGGCGGAGGTTTTGCCCAAGGTTTCAACCACGCCCAGCAAGGTGTTGTAGGTCGGCTCATCCGTCGCAATGCCGCGGATCAGTTCAACCAACTGCATCAGCGGCACAGGGTTCATGAAGTGGAACCCCATGAACCGTTCGGGTCGGTCAGTGACCGTCGCCAGCCGGGTGATGGAGATCGACGATGTGTTCGTCGTCAGGATCGTTTCCGGTTTAAGATCAGGCACCAGCGCTTCGAATATCTGGCGTTTGACCGCCTCGTTCTCGGTCGCGGCTTCGATCACCAGATCGGTCTGGGCGATGTCGGGCAGGCCGCCAGCGGGTTTTATCCGCTCAATCGCATCAGCCTGAGCGATGGCGTCCATCTGCCCACGCTCAACCTGGCGGGACATGTTCTTGTCGATCTTGGCTATCGCAGCGGTAACCGCATCGGGGTTGATATCGTTGATCAACACGTCAAAACCTGCGGTCGCAAATACATGCGCGATGCCGTTGCCCATCTGCCCGGCGCCGATCACGCCAACGGATTTGATCGTCATGTAAGTCCCTCAGGCTGAATGCTGCTTCGCAAAGGTAGAGGCGTGGCGCCGCAAGGGCAATAGCCGCTCAAGCGAAGGTTTCCGCGCGAGGCAGGTCCGCCATGCGGATCAGGCGACTATCTTCTACCGCCGCCTGACGATGATGGACATTCGCCTGATAATCCGGGTTCATCACCATCGACAGAAACGCCGCCGCATTGGGATACCGGGCGATGAAGGCGATGTGCCATTTTTCGCTTTCCGGTCCGATCAGCACCACATCCGGGCGGCCGCGCCAGGTGATCTTGCCGCCTACCGATTGAAAGATCGGGCCGCTATGTTCGCCATAGGCCTTGTACGCCTCGGCCCCTGTTGCATCGCGCCCATCCTCATATTCCGCCTTGTAGCGCAACTTGACGAGGTTCAGCATGTTGATCGGCTTGTCGCGCGGAAGGTTCTTGAAGGCTTCGAACTGGGCGCGGGTGGGATCGATGTTCATCACGGCTCTCCTGTCACAGATCGAAAAGCCTAAGGGATCGCGCGCGTCGCCACCATCATGACCTAGGGGCGAATGGCGATCACGTTTTGGCGTCAGGCGGCGTCCGCGAGGATCAGGTCAGCCGCCTTCTCACCCACCATGATCGAGGGAGCATTGATGTTGCCGGACGTGACATAGGGAAAGACCGACGCATCCGCGATGCGCAGCCCGTCCACCCCATGCACCTTCAGCTTTGGATCGACGACTGACGTCTGATCGTCGGCGCCGATCCGGCAGGTGCAGGATGGGTGGAACACGGTCCATGCGGAGCTTCGGATATAGTCCTCCCATTCCGCATCGGTCGTCAGGGGCTGGGCGGGGTTGATCCAGCTTTTGGTCAAGGATTTCAGCGCAGGGGCCTTGGCGATCTGCTCGACCAGTTTGCCCCCTTCGATTGCGTCCTCCATATCGCGGGGATCGTCAAAATAGTTCGGCTGAATTACTGGCGCGTCGAATGGATCGGATGATCGGATTGAGATTTCGCCCCGGCTGTGCGGGCGGCACATGTCATAGCCGATCAGAACGCCGGGAAAGGGATCAGGGTTCATCATCGGGCGCTTGCCCGCAGGGGCGCGGGTGTAGCTGACGGGCGAGAAATACAGCTGGATGTTCGGATGCGCCAGATCCGGCCGCGTGCGGACGAACCCACCGCCCTGATTGACGCTCAGCGCAAGGGGGCCCTTGCCGGTCGTCAGGTATTGCAGCCCAACCTTGGCGCGCCCGGTCCAGGTGCCCAAAAGCTGGTTCAGCGTCGGGACCGTGACCTGCATCTGGAAATCGGCGCCGATATGGTCCTGCATGTGCTGGCCCACCGCGGCGAGGTCGCAGCGCACGTCGACGCCCGCGCCCTGCAACATCTCGCCCGGCCCGAACCCCGCCAGCTGCATGATCTGCGGCGTGTTCACCGCGCCCGCCGACAGGATCACCTCGCGCCGGGCGCGGACTTGATGGATCTGGCCACGCCGCTGATAGGTAAGACCGGTGACGCGACCTTCCTCATAAGTCAGGCCCGTGACGTGGGCGCGCTTGATCAGCTCAACATTCGATCGTTTCAGCGCGGGCTTCAGGTATGCCCGCGCAGTGGATGCACGCCGCCCACCCTTGGTGGTGATCTGGTAGATCGCGGCGCCCTCGCGCTGCGCGCCGTTATAGTCGTCGGTGTAGGGCAGCTGCGCCTCTGCCGCCGCTTTCAGGTAGTTCTGGCAGAGGGGGTGAACCTGATCGGTGATGTCCTGAACCGGCAGTGGGCCGTCGCCGCCCCGGATCTCGTCCGAACCGCGCGACCACGCCTCCATCCGTTTGAAGATGGGCGCGACATCGTCCCAGCCCCATCCAGTGGCACCCGCGTCGCGCCAGTCGTCAAAATCATTGGGCAGGCCGCGCACATAAACCATGGCGTTGATCGCCGATGATCCACCGATTACCTTGCCGCGGGGCCAATAGCTGGTCTTGCCGCCAAGGCCCGGCACGGGCTCAGAGGTGTATTTCCAGTTGATGGAGCCGTCGTAATAGGCCTTGCCATACCCGATGGGCATCTGGATCCACGGATGGATGTCGCCGCCGCCCGCCTCCAGCACCAACACTCTGTGCTTGCCGCTTTCAGACAGCCGGTAGGCAAGCGCAGACCCAGCGGAGCCTGCGCCAACGATGATGAAGTCAAACTCTGCCATGCCACGCTTTACGTTAACGTCAATATTTGCCGGACAATAGGAAAAGGTTGCCAACAGAGACGGCCTGATTGAGACCTCTGGGTGCCGTTTTTGGAGGTGGGCAGATTTCCTGCGCCGCCCTGATGGTGCGCTCTGGCGCATCCGGCGCCCTCCCCTTCATTTGCGGCGAGTGAAGGCCCCACGCACGGGGCAGGGTTTCTCGCAGCATAGCCCTGAAAAACCACTCAGTTCACCACGCCCACCCACGAAAAAGGGCCGCCCCAAAGGACGGCCCTCTGTCATTTCACGTCTGAAGCAGTTCAGCCGAGAGCGGCTTCCAGCTCAGGCACCGCGGTGAAGAGGTCCGCGACCAGGCCATAATCGGCGACTTGGAAGATCGGCGCTTCTTCGTCCTTGTTGATCGCGACGATGATCTTCGAGTCCTTCATACCAGCAAGGTGCTGAATGGCGCCCGAAATGCCGACTGCGATGTAGAGGTCCGGCGCAACGACTTTACCGGTCTGACCAACCTGCCAGTCGTTCGGGGCGTAACCCGAATCTACCGCTGCGCGGGATGCGCCCACGGCGGCACCCAGCTTGTCGGCGACCTTTTCGATGATCGCGAAGTTTTCTTCCGATCCGATGCCGCGGCCGCCAGAGATGACGATTTTGGCCGAGGTCAGTTCCGGACGATCCGATTCCTGCACCTTGTCTTCGACGAAAGAGCTGAGGCCCGGGTCGCCAGCGGCGCCGATGGTCTCAACTGCAGCTGAACCAGTTTCAGCAGCCGCGTCAAAGCCTGCGGTGCGGACGGTGAAGACCTTTTTGGCGTCAGACGTTTTAACGACCTGCAGGGCGTTGCCGGCATAGATCGGGCGTTCGAATTCATCGGCGCCTTTCACTTCGGTTACGTCCGAGATCACCATCGCGTCCAGCAGCGCAGCGACGCGGGGCAGAACGTTTTTGCCGGTGGCGGTCGCAGAGGCGGCAATGTGCTCATAATCGCCTGCAAGCGAGACGATCAGGTCGGCCATCGGCTCAGCGAGGCTCGCGCCATAAGCGGCGTCGTCTGCGCAGAGCACTTTCGACGCGCCATCTAGTTTCGCCGCAGCTTCGGCCGCGCCGCCGCAACCGGCGCCCGCGACGAGGATGGTGACATCGCCCAGCGATTTGACGCCCGAAAGCGCTTTACCGGTCTGGTCGACGGACAGTTCGCCGCCAACGACTTCTGCAAGAAGAAGAACAGCCATCAGATAACCCCCGCTTCGTCTTTGAGTTTGGCGACCAGTTCGGCCACGTCAGCAACCTTGACGCCAGCAGCGCGTGCAGGCGGTTCGGTCGTGGACACGATCTTGTGGCGCGGCGTGACGTCGACGCCGTAATCGGCGGGCGTCTTTTCATCCATTAGCTTTTTCTTGGCCTTCATGATGTTCGGCAGCGAGGCGTAGCGCGGCTCGTTCAGGCGGAGGTCGACGGAGACGACCGCCGGCATTTTCACGCTGATGACCTGCAGACCGCCATCGACTTCGCGGGTTGCTTTCGCAGCGTCGCCGTCGATTTCCAGTTCCGACGTGAAGGTCGCCTGGGACCAGCCCAGCAGCGCCGACAGCATCTGGCCGGTTGCGTTCATGTCGTTGTCGATCGCCTGCTTGCCGCAGAGAACCAGACCAGGCGCTTCTTCGTCGACAACAGCTTTCAGCAGTTTGGCGACAGCCAGGGGTTCAATATCGGTGTCGGTGCTGTCGGCGGCAACGATCAGGATCGCGCGGTCAGCACCCATGGCCAGCGCAGTGCGGAGCGTTTCCTGGCTCTGCTTCACGCCGATCGACACGGCGACGATTTCGTCAGCCTTGCCAGCTTCTTTCAGGCGGATCGCTTCTTCGACAGCGATTTCGTCAAAAGGGTTCATCGACATTTTGACGTTGGCGAGATCGACGCCCGATCCGTCCGCTTTGACGCGAACTTTCACGTTGTAGTCGATCACGCGTTTGACAGGCACCAAGACCTTCATTGCGCGTAGCTCCGTTTGCTCGGCGCCCCCCACGACATGTGGAGGACGGGAATTCGATTCTGGGCTTTTAGGCCCTTTCGACCGTCAGGTCATCGTCTGATTGCGACGTAGGCCAGACGCTTATCGCCGCAAGCGATTTTCCCGAAATCTGGACCCTATCTATGTGACGTTGACGTTAACGTCAACACCGTTCCACGTGGTCAGGCTGCGCTTAGCCTTCAACCTCTTTCCCAAACGCGATCAGGCTTTCGATCATGCGTTTGGGCCGCTCCAGCGGAATCATGTGACCGCAGTCATCCCAATCCTGGCGGCGGGCGTCCGGTAACAGAGCGAAAAGCTCGTCAATCACGGCAGGATCGCGAAAGACACGGTCGTGCTCACCCGTGATCGACAACACCGGCAGGTCGAGGCTCGCCCAAGGGAATTCCCAATCCGTCTGAGGCGAATTGCGCATCAGATTCATGTGGCCATGCTCCGGCGGCAAAGGCTCATACCCACCTTTCAGAAAGTTCGGGCGCATCTTTTCAGCGAATTCCGGGTTCACCACCAAGGGGAAGGTCGCATCCATGAACATTTGCGCCCCGCCCATTGCGGCAAAATGGGGAAGCGCCTCGTTAATCCACTGAATGCGGGGACCGATCTTGCGCAGCGTATTCAGGAACACGATACCCGCCGCATCCACCCCAGCCCGGCGCGCCTGCGCCGCATAGAGCCCGCCGATGGACAGACCGACCATTATGGGTTTAGTCGGCTTTAGCGCGGCATTCAGTGTAACGATGTCCGAAACGATCACTTCATTGGTCAGCTCAATCGCAGGATCGAACGTGCTTTCGACCTGACCCCGAAAATTGTAGCTGAGCGTGCCGAACCCCGCCTCGCGCAACGCCGGGCCAGCGGCGCCTTCCCAGTGATCGGTCGTGCCTGTCAGCGCGTTGACGAAAAAGAACGTCGGCGCGCCGGCGCGACTAGGTTCGTTAAGAATGTAGAAAAGGCTGTTGTCGCCGTTGATTTCATGATGCGCCATGGATCCATCCCTTTTTTATATCTCAGAAAAATGGTTGCGGGTGCGGCGGCGAAGTTCAAGAAAAAGTTGCCCCCGCTGAGGGAAATTCCCAGCGGGGGTGTACGAACCGCACATAGGGCATTGCGGTCTTTTCCTGCACCGTTAAGGCGCAACCTGCCATAATCCGGTAAGGGATCAGGGCGTTTGTCATGTTGTGGTCAGCTTCACCTAACGTGCGCTCAACCAAACCGAAGACGCGGCCAAAATCAATCGCCTTTAAGATAATTGACGTCGATTTTTACAGGCCGCGAACTTCGCCGATCCAGGGTCGCTTTATCCTGGTCCCGTGTTCACCTTGGCCATATCGCCTTCGGCCAATGCTAAAACCTTGGGATTCATGACCCAAAACCATAAGGGCGGGGTGTACGCCATCACGAAACAGCCCGGATAGCCCGACGGCAACCGTGGCAGCGCCTTGAAATCCCGCAGCGCCTGATAGGGCCGCATTGGGTTCGCATGGTGGTCTGAATGGCGCTGAAGATGAAAGAGGAGGAGGTTGGAGAAGATGTGATTCGTGTTCCAGCTGTGTTTCGGCTGACACGGCTCGTACTTGCCATTCGGCAATTTCTGACGCTTCAGGCCGTAATGCTCCACATAGTTCGCCAGACTCAGCTGCTGCCAGGAATAGAGATTGTGGATCAGCAGAAACGGGATCATCGCCCAGCCAAAGAGAGTGATCACCACCGACGCCAGCACTATCGAGATCGCATAGCTTTGCAGCACCTCATTTGACCAATGCCAGAACGACAGACCGCGACGGTCCAGCTTACGCCGCTCAACCGCCCAGCCGCGGCGCACGCCTTCGGGTATTTCGCGCAAGATGAATGCGTAAAAGCTTTCGTTGAACCGGGACGATGCGCTGTCTTCCGGCGTGGCGACATGGGTGTGGTGGCCGGTGTTATGTTCCTGGGTAAAATGGCCATACCAGCTGAGGCCATTGATCAGCTTGGCCCCCAACTGCTGGGCGCGGCCGGGCTTATGGCCAAGCTCATGACCGACTGTCAGCGCCGTTCCAGAAAAAACGCCCGCGCTGACCGCGACCACGATCAGGGCCCATATCGGCAAATCGGCCGTAGCGAAGAACCAGGCTGACAGGGCGAAAGCGGCGAAATAGAGCGCGACGGCAATGTACAGAAGCCGGGTATAGAACGGGTCATCAGCCATTTGGTTGACGACCTCTTCGGGTGGGTTGTGCACGTCTTCGCCCATCAGAACGTCCATCACCGGGATGAACAAATAGGCGAAGATCAGCGGCCCCAACGCCCAAAGCGGGTTTTGGTTCGTCGCGTAATAGGCACCATAGAACAGGAACGGCAGCAACGCCGGCACAAAAGACAGCACCCAGAGATACCGTTTCGTATCCCGATATTCGACGCGATCGCCAACGCGCGTTTCAGCCACAAAAATCATATGACGCCTCCCGGGTCCGACCATATCGCACCCGGGAAGGCGGTCAAATCACTTCGCTATCGGATTTAGCGGTTGGCGCCTGGCACCCACAATACATCAGTGTCGCCATTATTGTTGGCAACACGTCCCGCTACGAAGAACCAGTCTGACAGGCGGTTCAGATATTTCACCGCTGCTTCGTTCACCTGTTCCTGCGTGGCCAGTTCCGTTGTCAGCCGCTCAGCCCGGCGCGATACGGTGCGGCAAAGATGCAGATGCGCCGCCAGCGGCGATCCGCCAGGCAGAATGAAGCTCCGCAATGGCGACAGATCGGCGTTCATCTTGTCGATCTCGGCTTCCAGCCTTTTGACCTGAGCGCCGGTCATGCGCAGGGGCGGATATTCCGCTTCGCAATCCTTCGTGATGTCAGGGCGGCAAAGATCAGCGCCGAGATCAAAAAGGTCGTTTTGAATACGCGCGAGGGCCGCGTCCATTTCGCCTTCGGCATGCATCCTCGCAAGACCAACAGTCGCGTTGGTTTCGTCCGACGTGCCATAGGCGGATACGCGCAGGTTATGCTTTGCGCGGCGCGTACCGTCGCCCAGCGCGGTATCTCCACCATCGCCCCTACGGGTGTAGATTTTGTTCAGAAAAACCATGCGTCAGTACCCCATTTGCGCCAGTATTACCGTCGCCAAGATTAGCACCACGGCGACAGCCTGGGTGACAAGGCGCAGGCGCATGATCTTGTTCGACCATTTGCGATTGAAGTCCCCCCCGAGCGCGAAGGTCACGACTCCGAAGGTCAGAACCGCCAGCACGACGAGCGATGCGGCGATGGACAGATAGAAGAATATCTCAGACATGACACGTCACTTAGAGCGATATATCGCATGGCGCCAGTCTTATGACGTCTCAAATTTCTTGTGCTGGTCATACCCGGCGCCAAGTTCCGCCCTAAGGAAGGTTTCAAACAGGATTGGTTCGAATTTCGCCGGATTTTCAGGTGTCACGCAGGTGTCCAATGGGGCGATCATGGTGGCTACATCAGGATCATAGAAGAACGGGCAGGAATACCGTTCCCGCCCGGATGTGTTGATCACCCGATGCGGCGTCGACCTTAGGCGCCCATTCGACCAGCAGTGCAGCATATCACCGACATTCACCACAAACGCGCCGTCAATCCGGGGCGCGTCGATCCAGACGCCGTCCGGCGTTTGCACCTGCAACCCGCCAACATCGTCCTGCGCCAGAATGGTAAGGCACCCGAAATCCGTGTGGGGTGCCGAGCCATAAAGGTCTGTTTCAGCGGGATTTGTGGATGGATAATGCAGAAGACGCAGCCAGGTTGTCGCGCGCCGAAACGCTGGTGCCAGCACTCCGGGGTCGACGCCGACCGCCAATGCGGCAGCCTGCATCAGGCGCCAGCCCAGGTCCGCCAGCGCGTCATGATAGGCGGTTACCGCCTCACGAAATCCGTCCAGATCAGGCCACTGGTTTGGCCCACCCAGAAAGACCGCGGGGTCGCCCGGAGCATCTTCGCGAATCATCATGAACTTTTGGACTGGTTGGGTCGCTTCACATCGGCGAGTTTGGAATTCACATCCGTTGACGTATTGATCGGAATGAACCCACGGTGTCGGTCATTCAGCGCAATCGCCATCTTTGCATCCTTCGGCAGCCCGTGAAATGCGGCCGAAGCGGCAAAGACTGCATCGATCATCTGTTGCGGCACGCCGTGGTTCACAATGCAGCCAAAGCCCGTCTCGCCAAACGCCTGGGCGAAGGCGGGCGCCAGATCCTGGGGTCGCCCTTCAGCCAAAGGCGCAGCGTCGAGGATGGGAATTTCGGTAAACGGCATTTGCGAAGGCCTTGGGTGGCTGAAGTATCTGACTCGGGTGAAATCTTAGTGCTCGAAGATATCGATTTGACACGCCTCGGCCGGGCGGGCAGGAAAGCGCCGTATGCGGTCGGCTCCGCCAATTGGGCGTTGATCCGACGCCAAATTTTCTTTGGTGGTCCAGCGGGTGCATGACAGTGTTGCCCAGAATACCGCACAAAATTTATCAAAAAAGCGAAAACATGAAGAAAATCAGCCTTAGTTTCGTTGCGCTTATCGCTGCGCTTAACGTCTATATCGCCTGGTTCGAGATGTTTGCGTGGACGACGCGAGGCCCAAAGGTGTTTGACACTTTTCCGCCCTAACTGTTTGAGCAGACCGTCGAACTCGCCGCCAATCAGGGCGCTTATAAAGGCTTTCTGGCCGCTGGGCTGATCTGGTCTCTCCTGATCAAGGATCAAAAGTGGCAGTTCTACATAGCCGTCTGTTTCCTGGCGTTCGTCGCCATCGCCGAGATCGTGGCGGCGGTCACCGTTGCGCTGAAATCGGGTCTTCCGCAATTCGTTTCCGCGAGCATCGCATTGATTCTTCTGATCGCCTCACGAAAGAAGGACTCCGCAGTTTAGGCTAAGGCGTGTTCCGCGCGAATATTGAGTGGATCCAAACCGATAACGCTGCCGACAAACGGTGACGTCTTGCGACGCATGCGCCGGACAGCCATCTACATTTGTACAAACAAAAAGGGCCCAGCCAATCTGGCAAGGCCCAGCTCACTGTCCAGTGTGAGTTTAGTGCAGCTTACCACCAACTTCCGCGATCGATTTGTCGATCAGGTCGTTACCCGACGCCGCCGACATATTTTTTGCGATCACGGCGCTGGCCGCTGCGGTGGCGACCGAGATGGCCCGGTCGCGAACTTCTTTCACAGCCGACGCTTCGGCTGAGGCGAGCTGATCGTCGGCCGCCTTCAGGCGACGCTCGATCGACGCCTTCAGATCTTCCTTCGCCTGCTCTGCGGCGCGGGTCGCTTCCGCCTTGGCGTTGGCGACGATCTGTTCGGCCTGACCTTCGACCTCTTTCTGCTTCTTCTCGTACGAGGCCAACAGTGTCTGCGCTTCTTCACGCAGGCGGCGGGCTTCGTCGAGCTCGGTGCGGATCTTCGCAGCGCGATCATCCAGAAGACCGCCGATCTTTTTCGGCACGCCGAGATAGACGATCAGGGCGATGAACAGGACCGTCGACAGAGCGACGACCAGATCGCTATTTCCGAAGAATGCCATCATTTTCTGATCCCCCTCAGCCTTTAACCATACCGGCGACCGCCGACTGGATGTCTGCTTCGCTCGCCAGACCCGGTGCGACGGCGCTCACGATCGCCTCCGCAGCGTCTGCCGCAACGGCTTCGACCGCTTCAGTTGCGCTCGCCTGAATTTCAGCAATCCGCTTTTCACCTTCCGCAGCGCGGGCGGCGATTTCAGCGTCGGCCTTGGCGATTGCCGCGTCGACCTCTTTCTGAATCTCATCCCGGGTGGTCTGAGCGATCTCCTGCGCCTTGGAGCGGGCGTCCAGCAGAGCGGCTTCGTAAGCCGTTTCCGCTTCTTCCGCTTTGCGCCGGAATTCTGCGGCGCGATCCAGATCATCTTCGATCACGTCCGAACGTTCTTCCATACCCGCCGCAATCTGCGGAAGGGCAATGGTCTTCATGACGAAGAACAAAACGATCAAAGATATCACCAGCCAGAAGATCTGACTGCCGAAGCTGTCGACGTTCAGCTGCGGCATGCCACCCTTTTTGCCTTCTTCAGCGGCGACAGCCGCTGCGCCCGACAAGACGAGAATGCATGCTGATTTGAGCAAAAGGCCCATAGTTGCTCCTTAATCGCTAGCCGCGCGCCGGATAGCGCGCGGTTTCTTGATTTGGTTCCAAGTGCGTTGGATCAGACTGCGAAGAGCAGCAGAAGCGCGATCAAGAACCCGAAGATGCCGAGGGCTTCGGCGAACGCGATGCCAACGAAAAGGTTACCAGTCTGGCTGGCTGCGGCGGCTGGATTGCGCAGAGCGCCGGCCAGGTAGTTGCCGACGATGGTACCAACGCCAACACCGGCGCCGGCCATTGCGGTACAGGCCAGACCAGCACCGAGGTATTTGCCGAGAAGGGCGGCTGCTTCAGCTTCCATCGTTTGTCTCCTTTTAGATGGATGGTCGAGGCGCGGGATCAGTGATGCTGATGCAGCGCGTCGTTCAGGTAGATACAAGTCAGAATGGCGAAAATGTAGGCCTGCACGCAGGACACCAAGATCTCCAGCGCGGTGATGCCGACCATACCCAGCACAGGCAGCACCGCTAGCGGACCGAGGCCGCCCGCGATCATCAGCGCGGTCAGACCCGCAAACACTTTGATCACGGCGTGACCGGCCATCATGTTGCCGGCAAGACGTAGCGAGTGGCTGAGCGGTCGCACGAAGAATGAGATAACCTCGATCACTGCGAGGATCGGTCTCAGCGCCAGGGGCGCGCTCTGCACCCAGAACATGCCGAACCAGCCAATGCCAAAGCGTGCGATGCCAATCACGATGACCGAAAGAAAGACGCCCATTGCAAGGAAGCCGGTCACGGCGATGTGCGAAGTCGTCGTAAAGCTGGTCGGGATCAGGCCCAACAAGTTCGAGAACAGTATGAACATAAAGATGGTGAACACGGCGGGGAAAAACTTCGCTCCTTCTTCACCCAGCACGTCGGTGCACATCTGCCGAATGAACCCATAGAGGATCTCGGCGATCGACTGCATTTTTGTAGGAACAACCTTGCGGCCACGCGTACCGAGCACCAGCAGAGCGCAGATCGCCATTACTGTAAGGGACATCCACAAGGTCGAGTTGGTGATCGTGAACAGACCGATTTCTGTCCCGCCGCCAAGCGCCTTGATCTCGAATTGCTTCATCGGGTCGATGACAACTGCACCGTCGGGTCCTGTGGCCATGTTAGTTCCTTACGTCCACGTCGGCAGCATCAGGCCGCGCTTGATCTTTCTGAAACTCCTCAGCTGATTTCAGCATCACGCGGACGCCAGCTGCGAAGCCAAACATTATGAATACGATGAGAAAAATCGGTAGTGTGCCGAACAGGCTGTCCAGCCCCCATCCCATCGCTGCGCCGACACAAATGCCGGTCGCAAGGTCTATCGTCATTCGCCATCCGTACCCGGCCGCAGCGAACTTGCCGCCTTTCGCGATCGGTTTCGGTTCACGCGCCTTTCGTGCGGCGTCGATCTTGCCGCCGAGGTCCTTGAGTGGTTCTTCTGAGGGTCGCAGGGTCATATCGCACCTCCTCTCCTACTCGTTTCGGAACCTGTCACAGGCTGCGCAGAATATAGAGGCCGCGCCGCGCCCGGGTCAACGACGCCCAGCGGCGCGCATTGCCCTACAAACGCCTGAATTTGCTAAAGGATTTCCACCTGCGACGCCACGGCGCAGGCAGGAGCCTGCTGAACGGCGGGAATCATGGGAGCTTGCACTAACCCCCCGAAACACTTATCAATTTTTATATACCATACAGTATGGTTTGTAATTGGATCTTCTGATGCTTGACCTCTTCCATAACTTTTGGCTGTTAGCGGCAGGTCTCGCCGCAGGCGCAACCACGCTGATCCACATCTTCGCAGGCGGCCCGACAGTGGCGGCACCTTTACTGGCAGCGCAAGATATCGACGAGACGCCAAAGCTGACGAACTACTACAGCTGGCATCTTGTATCGTTGATGCTGATCGCCATGTCGGGTGGTTTTCTCTACGCCGCCGCTACACCGGGAGAAGGCGCGTTTGCGGCGACCTGGACGCTGATCGCCGCCGCAAGCACCGGTTGGTCACTGACCCTGATCGTCTGGAAAGTTCGTCCAGCGCTGGACCTGCCGCAATGGACACTTATCACTCTGATCTCAGCGCTTGGCGCTGCAGGGCTGTTCTGATGGCGCGGTTTTCCCGCGACGACTGGCTGGTGCTGGGTCTGGCGCAGCTATCCGCGCATGGCCCAGATGGCTTGCGGATTGAACCGCTGTGCGCCGCAGCCGCCCGTACGCGCGGCTCGTTCTACCATCATTTCACGGACCATGACGCGTTCATCGCCGCCCTTCTGGACCACTGGCGTGAATGGAACACCGACGGCGTGATCGAGATGGTGGAGCTTGAGGCTGAACTATCCGGCAAGCGGGGTCGCCTCAACGCCCTCACCGCAGGCCTTGATCAGCAGATGGAGGTCGCCATCCGCCGGTTCGCCGCCGCCAACGCACAGGCGGCGGAGGCCGTAGCGGAGGTTGACGAAACCCGCATCGCGTACCTCGCGCGTATCAACGCAGAGGAATTAGGCTTGGCAGATGATCGGGCCCGTACCATGGCTGAGGTTGAATACGCCGCCTTCATCGGCTTTCAGCATCTCTTTCCTGACGCCGACGAAGACAGACTGCAACAGATCGGCGACTTGCTGGGCGAGATGATCGCCGCCCTATGATCAGGCGGCTTCGCTCGCCATCGCCAGCCCATCGACAACTGCTGTGAACGTTTCGGAATAGGCGGTGTCCGCCAGAGGGCACAACGCGGACATCTCGGACCGCACGATGTTCATCAGGCTCGATCCGCCAACCAGAACGATCGTTGCGACGTCATCAGGCGTCACCTGCGCCCGGCAAAGCGTCTCCGACGCCGCTTCCACCAGATCCGCCCAAAAACGGCCAAGCGCCCCATCCAGGCTATCACCAGAAATAGGAGCCGCCAGCCCCGCCTTACTTCCCCATGATTGGCGATCGCGGCGGCCTCTGGCTCGTACACAAAGCGGACGTTTTCGAACCCCGCGCCATGATAGCGAGCCTTCAGATCCGCCTCGGCCTGAGCGTCCCGTTTGAGGTCCGAGGTATGGAACTGTACCGGCCGACCGGACAGGGCGGCCCGGTACGTCTCACCGGTCAGCGCCTCAGCACGCGCCTTAACCTCTTTCAAAAAGGCGGTGACGATGTCGCCCATCGTCTGGCGCCGCCCGCCAAGTGGCCGCGCTTCGTAGAACAGGCTGGTGCCCAGCACGCTTTTCAGCGCGCGCATGTATCGGCCGTCTTCCCCACCGATCATTGCGGCTGAGGCAGCCTCACCAATCCGCATCGCGCCGCCCTTCGGCGCAAAGAAAACGGCGGTCGGCAAGGTGTCAGACCCGGCCTCAATCAGCAGGCGGCGGACCTTGCCGCCATCCATGATGGCCGCAGCTGAATTTGAGGTGCCAAAATCAATGGCGAGCGTCGGGGTACGCATTTCCGGCATCCTCTGAATTTTCGGGGGACGCGGCTCCTACGCAATGAGATCACTGGACGCAAGTGACGGCGCAAAGAACTTCGCAGAACGTTCATCTTCTTAGCGTTTCAAACACGCAAAAATGTCACCCGCGCAGGAACCCCCGCGCGCCGTTCAGCAGTTGCGCGGCGCCTTCGATGGTGTCCGCCACAATTTTCGCCGCAGGCTCAACGGAGCCAATCAGATCCACGGCTTCGCCCGCAATCACCACGCGTGTCGAAAAATCATCTTCAGCAGATGCTTCATAGGCCGCGCGCTGCTGTTCGACATTCTCCAACAGACCATCCATGTCATCATGCCAGCGATCAGAGAACGCGTTGCCAACGACGCGGCCAGTGTATTTCCAAGGCCAATCTGCGCCACGCGCCACATCGAAAACTTTGGACCTGAGCGTCCGGTCCCCTTCCGCCGCCGCGATGGCGTTCTTCGCGGCGTCTGGGCCATTCGCCTCGACGCTGGCCCAGAACCGGGTGCCCATCATCACACCGTCAGCGCCCAGCATCAGCGCCGCCGCCAGGCCGCGGCCGTCCGCAATGCCGCCCGCGGCCATGATGATCTGATCCGCCCCCGCCGCATCGCGCACAGCGGGCAGCAGTGTCGTCAGGCCCCGGTCCATGCCGTGACCGCCCGCTTCCTGACCCTGCACGACGATCACGTCGACCTTTGCCGCCATCGCCTGACGGGCCTGCGCCAGGGTCTGGACCTGCCAGATCGTCGGAAAGCCGCGTTCCTGGGCCATTGCGACCAGATCTTCGGCGTCGCCAAAACTGACCATGAATGCAGCCGGGTCGTGCGCCAGCGCAGCCTCAACCGCAGGCAAGTTCCGTTGCGCCGACCAGGTGATAAACCCTACGCCAACACGCTGATTGCCAGCCTCGCCAAACGCCGCTTCGATCAGGTCCGCGTCGCCATACCCGCCCCCGATCAGGCCGAACCCACCCGCAGACGTCACCGCCGCCGCCAAAGCGCCGCCAGAGATTTTGTCCATCGGGGCCAGCATCACCGGATGCTCAACCCCGAACCGTTTAGTAAAGCGGGTGCGCAGCATTGGTACTATCAATCGTGGAACGTCGCCCAGTCATCCACGAGTGATTTTTCCACCCGAAGCGTATTTTCGGGCGCGTCCGTATCCTCGTATCCCAACGAAATGCCGCAAGCCATCAGCTGATCGTCGTCAATGCCCAGCTCTTCGCGGATGATCCCGTGGAAATTGCACCACGCGACCTGACCGCAGGTATGCAGACCCTCACCGCGGGCGCCGATCAGAATGTTCTCAATGAACATGCCGATATCCATGAACGTGCCTTCGTTCATACGCCGGGAAAACGTGATGAACATGCCGACCGGGGCGTCAAAGAACTTGAAGTTGCGCAGCATCTGGTCTGACCGGCGTTGTTTATCCTCGCGTCCAATGCCCAGCGCTTCGTACAGGCCAAAGCCCGTGGCGCGGCGGCGCGACAGGTAGGGTTCGAACCATTCGGTCGGGTAATAGTCGAATTCGGGGTCAGACGCTTTCAGGCTGGTCACCTCGCCCGATGCGGACGCCAGCGCCTTTTCCGTGATCCGCGCCTTGGTCGCGCCGCGCACCACATGCACCTGCCAGGGCTGGGTGTTATGGCCAGACGGGGCCATGCCTGCACCTTCCAGAATGCGGCGCAGCGCATCTTCCGGCACGTCCTTGTCCAGGAACTTGCGGACGGACCGACGGGACATGATGGCGTCGTGGACGGGGTTGGACATGGGTGACCTCCTGTTATATTTGCGGCCACCTTGGCCCGAAGAGGTCAGAGAGGAAAGGCGCTTTCGAACGCCTTGCGCCCTGACGTCGAGAAAGCGATGACGCGGCTTTCAGGTCCACGCCTTGCCCAGCCGAGGTCAATGATCCAGCCCAGCATCGCCTCGCCCAATGCGCCCGCCAGATGCGTGCGCCGCGCCGACCAGTCGAGGCAGGCCCGGCACATCGGACGCCGGGCAGTATTCGGACTGTCTAAGTCGACGCCAAAATCAGGGGGCGAACGCACCGCCTGCGTGCGTCAACAGAATATTCTCGCCACAGCCGCGCAAACCACCCTTGGCGAGAAGACTGTAATAAAGCCGAACGCCCATTTCACCCGCCAGATGATTATAGCAAACCCGCGCCTCGCGCAGCGCCGGGTCTTTCGGCCCAGTGCGGGCGCGCAAGTGCCCACGTTTCGCGGCGAAGCCCATGGCCGCCTCCAACACCGCGCCGACTTCATCACCCGTAAGCGTGAAGTACCGATGCCGCCCCTGTTTGCGCGCCTCGGTCAGCCCGGCCTCAGCCAGTTTCGCCAAGTGGGCCAAAGCGGTTTGCGCCGTCACGCCCGCTTCCGCCGCCAGTTCCGTGGCGGTAAGCGCCTTGCCGCTCATCAATGCAGTCAGCATGTTGGCTCGGGCGGGGTCGCCGATCAGAGCGCCGATGCGAGCAATATCTGGACTTTCTCTCATACTTCGGCCGTAGCCGAAGCATTAATGCGTCGCAACATGCCATAGACGGCGCAACGAAAGGGTTTCGATGACCGACGCACGACCGCCTTGGACTGAATTTGCCCTGCTTGGCCTGCTCGCCCTGCTTTGGGGCTCGTCCTATGGCTTCATCAAATTGGCGGTGGTTGAGATCACCCCAATGACCCTGATCGCGATACGAGGCGGCATCGCGGCAGCGATGATGACGGCGCTGGTTCTCGTTCGCGGCGACAAATGGCCGACGGACCCGCGCACATGGGGCATGTTGCTGGTACAGGCGTTCTTCAACGGCATCGGCGCCTGGACCCTGCTTGCCTGGGGTCAGCAGCATATCGACAGCGGGTTAGCGAGCGTTTTGAACTCCACCTCGCCCATCTTCGTCGTCCTGATCACGCTATTGATCCTGCGCAACGGAACCATCGGGCCGCGCGCAACCTTCGGCGCCTTTCTCGGCCTCGCCGGGGTGATCCTAATGATGGGCGTCGGCGTGCTGGATGGGCTGGGACGCGAGACCGCCGGACAGGCCGCCGCACTGACCAGCGCCGCGCTCTACGCCTGCGCGGCGCTTTATGGCCGCCGCTTCACCGGCCTGCCCGCACCAGTAATTGCCGCGACAACGATGCTGTGGACCGCGATTTGGCTCGTACCCGCGGCCTTCATTCTGGAAGATCCGCTTGCGCTGAAACCCTCGGCCACCGCCGTTGGCGCTGCGGTGGCGTTGGGCGTATTCTGCACGGGCTTCGCCATCTTGATCTATTTTCGCCTGATCAAAACCCTCGGCTCAGCCGGCGTCGCCAGCCAGGCCTACTTGCGCGCGGGCCTTGGCGTCCTCATCGGCGTCGTGCTGTTTGGCGAGGTCTTCACCCTATCCATCGCCGCCGGATTGCTCGCCGCCATCCTCGGCGTAGCGCTCATCAATACCGACAAAGTTAACTCCGGCAAAAGGAAAGCCAGATGATCACCTGTTTCATCCAGTACCAGATCGACTCGACGAAGAAGGTGCAATTCGAACAGTATGCCCGCAACTGGGGTGAAGCGATCCCGCGCAATGGCGCTGATCTGATAGGTTATTACGCCCCGCATGAAGGGTCCTCAACGCTGGCATATGGCGTCTACAACATCGAAAGCCTGGCGGAGTACGAGGCGTATCGCGACCGTTTGGCCGCCGACCCGCTGGGCTGTGAAAATTACGAATTCGCGATGAAGGAAAAGTTCATCTTGCGCGAAGACAGAACGTTCCTGAAATTGGCGTCCAGAGGCCAGTGATGATTGCAGTGATATTCGAAGTAATGCCGCATCCCAAAAAGAAAGATGCGTATCTGGAAATGGCGGCAAAGATGAAGGCTGAAGTGCAGAACATCGATGGCTTCATCTCTGTTGAACGGTTCCAATCGTTGATGGATCCGAACAAGTTGCTGTCACTTTCCTACTGGCGGGACGAAGCTGCGCTGGACGAATGGCGCCGCCTTCGCGCTCATCGCGGGGCGCAGAAGATGGGGCGCGAGGTGATGTTCGACGACTATCGCCTGCGCGTCGTTTCTGTCATGCGCGACTATGGCATGACCGACCGAGAACAGGCGCCCGTAGACAGCAAGGCCTTGCACGGTTGAAGATCCTCGAAAACATCATCAGCGACAGAGGCAGCAAATACGCTGTATCCGGCGGCCCTTGCGCGTCAGAGGCTGAGGCGAAGGCCTTCATCAAGGAGCTTTGCCGCAAGAAGAAATTCGCCAAGGCCACCCACAATACGTGGGGTCTGATCACCGATGACAGCCAGATCAAGAACGACGACGGCGAATCCGGCGCCGGAATAGTCATCCTGCGCATGCTGGAACGCGAAGGCGTCAGAAACCACATCATCGTCGTCACACGCTGGTACGGTGGCAAACACCTGGGCGGCGATCGTTTCCGCCATGTGCAGGATGCGGTGCGGATGTATCTGGCGGACTGATAGCAATGGATGCTTGCCGAGAACCATCACCGGCGACTTTGAGCCTTTTTTGCCTTTTTTCTTTAATGCAGCGAACGTCGGCTTTCGGTGGTCGTGGCCTCAACATTGATGTTCCCAAACCAATCGCAGCATTTGGGTAATAGCTTAAGTCAGAAATCGACAACGGGTAAGTATAATTGTAACATTTTTTGCGCATTTATCTAAATAATTGTTTTATTTAACATCGCCTCATTCCATCCAAACTACCTGCCAATGGAGCGCGCCTTGCCTACGAAAACGACACCGATTGCGTTACATAACTCACCAGAAAAACCCCTTCTGAACACACCTCAAATGGTTCGTCGGAATTTCGATCATATCGACAACAAAACGACTGACCTTGGCGCGGAGACATGGACTGAGCCCGTCGCAAATTATCGACCACAAGCGCGCTTAGACGCCGAACTGGATCTTATTAAGAGCTATTTCGTTGTGTTCTGCCCGAGCCTCGCTTTGGCAAAAACGGGCGATTACGTCGCCCGACCAGCCGCAGGGGTGCCTCTGATCGCCGTGCGCGGTGAGGACGGTACGGCGAAGGTATTTAGAAACGCTTGCCGCCATCGCGGGGTGCAAGTCGCGGAGGGTCATGGCTGCAAGCGCGTGCTGGTTTGCCCCTATCATGGGTGGGCTTATGCTTTGGACGGTCAGCTCAAGCATATTCCCCACGGCAGGGGCTTTCCCGAAGTTGACACCAAAACGAGCGGGTTGGCGCCCGTGCCAAGCAAAGAAATCAACGGTCTAGTGTATGTGGGGCAAGAGGCCTCCGAAGCGGCCGCCTCCCCCCTTGACGCCATCCCAAAGATTAACCCCGACAACTACGAAATGGTTGAAATCGATGAGATGGACGTAGACGCCAATTGGAAGCTCTACATCGAAAGCTTGCTTGAGGGATATCATATCCGATCCACGCACACGCAAACCTTTTTCCCTGTGCAGTAAGATAATATGACAGTTGTGGAAGGGTTTGCCGCCAACAGTCGGGTCACGTTCCCCTATCAAACTATCGAAAAGCTACGCACTAAACCGCAGGAAGACTGGTCATTGGATGGCCGTCTCACACAGCTCTATCATCTATTTCCAAACGTGGTCGTGTCGACCTTTCCCAATTGCTTGCAGGTTGTGGTTCTGGAGCCGCTTGGGTTGGAGCACACGCGCCAACACACCTATCTGCTTGGTCGTGTCGCGGAGAGAACGGATGAGAAGCGCAAAGCGATGGCTGCCTCGATATCGAAAGGTCAGGAGTTTGCAAAACCGGACCCATAGAGAGGTTGTCATGTCGGCGCAACAAGGGCTGAACAGCGGCGCAAACGAGCATCTGACGTTTGGGCTGTTTGAGAGCGCAATCGGGCGTCTGCACGCAGGTCTCCAACGCGCTTGGGTAACGTCAATATGCTGTCAGACGTGAAGGGCCTAGGCCTTGATGACCTCCTGAAACTGGAACGCCGCCCCACTGCGAAGCGGTTGATATTGTCTTTGTTAAGCCAGCCGCGCATGGCCCCGCTGTCGCTGCGCCAGCTGGTTGCCTGGGGAGAGTTGCTGGGCCAAAAGCCAGCCGCAACCCGCGTGACCGCTGGGCGATTGGTAAAGGAAGACCTGCTCGAAACGGTCAGTCGAGGCGTTTATCGGATTGGTCCAGCTGGTTCGGCGCTCAAAAACAAAGCATCCGAATGGATGACGGCGCTTGACCAAATTCGCGCATGGAAAGGCGGGTGGCTTTGCGTCCACACCGCGCATCTCGGCAAAGCGAACCGACGAAATGTGCGGAACCGCGAACGCGCCTTTCGGCTGTTTGGGTTCAAAGAGCTGGTCGATGGTGTTTGGGTCAGGCCTGATAATCTAGCGTACACGGCCTCAGAGATGTACGTGGCGCTTTGCCAGCTTGGTTTGGAGCCAGATGCAGTGCTGTTACGCTCTGATTTGATTGAGAATGGGCGGGCACATTCCCCCCTAGATCTTTGGGCCGGTGATGCCCTGAATGCGGATTATGACAAGGGCGTTGAGATCCTTCGCAGCAGCGAACAACGGCTGAAGGGGCAAGACCTTCGCAGTGTCACGCGCGAGACGTTCTTGATCGGTGAACAAATTATACGTCAGATAAACGCTGACCCCCTCTTGCCGGCAGATTGCGTTGATGCCTCCAAACGCGAAAGCCTGGTTCATGCTATGAAACAGTATAGCTCATTTTGCCATTCCCAGTGGACCGCATTTTTGGCCCAGTTTGAATAGACATACCCACTTTCGCAACAAGGCGTTCACGAATGATTGGCAGCGCAGTGCGCTTTACTACCTCTATTTCTGGCCAATTGGATCTAGGCGAATATTCTGAAAGCGGCCACTGGCTTCGCGAAGGCTAAGGTCAACTAAATCCGCATACCAGACCCAACGTCGAAAATTTCACACGATCTAAAAACAGCTCCCTCAAGCCGACTGCGCCGCAGGCTCCCAAGGGTTCTGTTCCCGCCAGACTTCGCGCAGGGCCTTTGACTGGCCCTCGAACCGGTAATCAAGTTCATCGCAGCCCCAAATCCAGTCTGTGGGGAAATGCCGGAACCCGCCGCGCATCTCGCACCAACCAGCCAGCATCACGCATTCCAGATGATAGACCAGCGCAAGGGGGCGAACCACGCGCACGGTTTAAACCTCCGCCTCATTTCGGTAGGTGATGCGCAGTTTACGCTCATCCCTGATCGCTACATGCAAGGAAGATTTGAAAACGCATCCAATACCCGGATCATCCAGCGGCGCGCCCCAGGGGGCCACGCGAAGCCAGTCCTTCGGCTCGCGCAGCGCATTGATCTTGTCGCAGATCCACTGCGCGGCGCGCTGCAGATCGCTGTCGCCCGTGCGCGTCAGCATTGAGAGGCCGACAAACAGCGCCTCCGCCTCTTCCTGATCAAAATTCAGGGGCGGCAGGTCATAGCCCTTGCGCATGAATCTATCCGACGCCCGCCTCGCCCTCGATCGGGGTGCGCATAGCCTGCAGGGCGGCGATGTCGCGATAGACGGTGCGCATCGACACCTCCAGCGCCGCGGCCAGATCAGTGGCGGTCAGCGGCTGCGAGGCTGAGCGCAGGATCTGGATGATTTCGAACAGGCGGGTCGATCGGCACATCGGGCGTCTCCACATCTAAGTGACTGCCGCCACTATACGGCCCCCCCCTGACAGCCCCCTGTCAGCAGCGATCCGCGATGGTCGGCCCATCAACAACTGAAGGAGCCTGCCATGATCTACTATGATCACGCCAACCTGATGCCCTGCGCCTTGATCGCTGGGATGAGGATCGGTTCCTGCCCCACCCTCAGCAGGACCACCGCCTGCGCCAGCACATCATCCGCTGGATCAGGGCGCGGGCGCCGCGCACCAGCGTAAATATGGTCCGCAAACCAGCAGCCGAGGTCGCCGATCCCGCCTAGGCCACACTACCCGGCGATTTCGCCCTCACAAAATCGACTTGGCTGACGGTCCTAGCTGACCGCCTTGTCGCGCCCTTCCCAGACGGGCGCGCGCAGCTCAAACTTCTGGATCTTGCCAGCACCCGATTTTGGCAGCGCTTCGGCCCGAACCTCAACCGAGCGGGGGCATTTGAACGGCGCGATCAGCGTGCGGCAGTGGGCGGCGATGGCCTCAGGATCAAGCACTTCGCCTTCGCGGGGGACGACGATGGCGTGCACCGCCTCGCCCCACTTGTCATCAGGCACGCCGATCACCGCGCATTCGGCCAAGCCGGGATATTGCATCACGGCGTTTTCAACTTCAGCAGAAAAGACGTTTTCGCCTCCCGTGATGATCATGTCTTTCACACGGTCAACGATGTAGATGAACCCTTCTTCATCCATATACCCGCCGTCGCCGGTATAGACCCAACCATCCCTCACCGTCGCTGCAGTCTGTTCGGGCTTGTTCCAGTACCCCAGCATGGTGGTCGCCCCACGGGCGCGCACCTCACCCACTGCCCCGCGCGGGACCTCGACGTCGTTTTCGTCAACAATCTCAACCTCAACCGACACAACCGGGCGGCCAACAGATTTGATTTTATCCGCCTTTAGACCGTCCAGCACATGATATTCAGGGCCAAGCGCGGTCACCAACGGCGACAGTTCCGTCTGACCATAGAGGTGAATGAACCGGGTTTCGGGCATCTTCTGCATCGCCTCTTTCAGGATCACCTGCGTAATGGGCGATGCGCCGTAGAACAGCTTGGTGAGAGAGGACGTATCCGCCGCCTCCAATGTCGGGTCCTGCAGAAGCATCCCGATCATCGTGGGCACCAACAGAGTGTTTGTCGGCTTGAAGGTCTCAACCGACTTCAGAAACGCCTTGGGTTCAAAACCCGGGATGAACACCTGCCGCCCGCCCAGGATCACCTGGTTGAAGGCGGTCGAACACCCCGCGATGTGGAACATCGGCGCCGCGTGCAGGTTTGCATCATCCGGCGTCAGGCGGGACGCGTCCGCAAAACTGATCGCGCTGGTCCAAAGCCCGCGATGGGGCAGCATCACACCCTTGGGAAACCCCGTCGTGCCGCCAGTGTAGAAAACACCAGCCAGATCTTCACCGCCAAAGTTGGCGTCCGGGACGGGGTCATGTTCGGCGATCAGCTGTTCAAACCCTATCATATCGCCTGCATCACCGTCGCCCGCATGAATGATATGCCCGACCGAGGGGACGCCCACTGCAATCTCCGCTCCCACTTCGGCGAAGGCGTCATCGACGATCAGGCAGCGCGCGCCACAGTCGTTCAAAGCATAAATGTGTTCAGCCACGGCCCAGCGGATGTTCAACGGCACGACCGCGCCGCCCATCCAGAAGGCGCCATAGAAGAACTCGACATAGCGGTGAGAATTCAGGCCGAGATAGGCGATCCGGTCACCCGGCTTCAGTCCCAGCGCGCTAAAAGCTGAAGCAAGCCGCGCGACACGATCCAAAAAGTCGGTATAGGTGAGGGCCAAACCTTCGCCTTCCAGGGCGATCTTGTCTGGCGTCAGCTTCGCTGCGCGGCGCAGGCCTTGCGTCATATACATCTTGGCGTTTCCCGATCTATTTTCTCTCAGCTTATGCGGGTTTCGCCATGGATCAAGCATCGTTATCCAGTGCGGAAACAGCGAACTTATCCACAATATGTAGCGCCAACATGGGGATAAACCCCGACATGGTGCGCCCTTTGCTTGACGGAATCGGAGGGCGCGCTTAGCCATTGAGGATTAAACAGCCCTGAAAGGCCCCGCACGCCCGTGATTTTCAACCGCCTCAGACTGCATGGCTTCAAAAGCTTCGTCGACCCGACGGAGCTTGTGATCGCGCCTGGTTTGACGGGCGTCGTGGGACCAAATGGCTGCGGCAAATCCAACCTTTTGGAGGCGCTGCGCTGGGTCATGGGCGAAACCTCCGCCAAGTCGATGCGCGGCTCGGGGATGGAGGATGTGATCTTCGCCGGCGCCTCCACCCGCCCAGCGCGGAACTTCGCCGAGGTTTCATTGGGCATTGACAATACCCAACGCCTGGCCCCTACAGCGTTCAACAAGGACGATACGTTAGAGATTATTCGCCGGATCACCCGCGACGCGGGATCGGCGTTCAAGGCCAACGGCGACGATGTACGGGCCCGCGACGTGCGGATGCTGTTCGCGGACGCAGCCACTGGCGCGCATTCGCCCGCCCTTGTCCGACAGGGCCAGATATCTGAGCTGATCAACGCCAAGCCCAAGGCGCGGCGCGCTATCCTGGAAGACGCAGCCGGCATTGGCGGGCTCTATCAGCGGCGGCACGAAGCTGAACTGAAACTGAACGGCGCCGAAAACAACCTCGCCCGCGTCACGGATGTGATTGAACAGCTGGACGGACGGCTGGCCCAGCTGGCGCGCCAGGCCAAGCAGGCTGAAAGGTACCGCCAGATC
Source organism: uncultured Pikeienuella sp. (assembly GCA_965659735.1). Classification (GTDB taxonomy): domain Bacteria; phylum Pseudomonadota; class Alphaproteobacteria; order Rhodobacterales; family Rhodobacteraceae; genus Pikeienuella. Next base: position 8,142 of record CBFHXH010000020.1, on the reverse strand, counting down.
GCCAAAGCGCTGCGCAAGGCCGAGGCAACATTCCTGTTCATCCGATGGAAAGGCGCTGACGAAGAACGCCTCGCCTCGGAAACCGCTCTGACCGAGGGTGTCAGCGCGGCGGCAGCGGCCGAGAGGGGGGCCGCCGCCGCCGTACAGGCCCGGCTTGAGGCTGAAGGACTGGTCCCGCCCCTGCGTGATGAGGAGATGACCGCGGCGGCGATCCTGCAACGGCTCACAGTGGAACGCGATACGCTGGCCGAACGCGAAGCGGCCGCGATCAAGGCGTTGGAGACGCTGGGCGCGCGGATCGAACAGCTGGAAGCTGACCTTGACCGTGAAAGCCAATTGGGCGGCGACGCGGCGCGGGAAATTGAGCGGCTGTTCGCGGAAGAGGAAGAGCTGGTTGCGGCGCGCGACGGTCACGACACAGCCCAGGCCGCGGCGGACGAAGCGGCGCGGGATGCGGCCTTAACCCTCCGTGACGCTGAGATTGAGGCCGACAAGCTGACGGAGGAGGCCGCCCGCCTCGCCGCAGCCGCGCAGGCCGCCGAACGCCGGGTGGCGGAAACGCGAACGGCGGCAGACCGGTCCTGCAAAGGCGCGGAAGAGGCGCAATCAGCCGCCACCGCGCTGGACGCCGAAATCGAAAACGCCCTGACCCGGCAAGCCCAAACCGCCACCGTCGCCGCAAGCGCCCGCACCGCCGCCGAAGCCGCCGAAGCCGCGCTTGCCAAGGCCGAAACCGAGCGGGCCGACGCCCAGAGCACCGAAGCCGAAGCCCGCGCGGCGGCGTCCGAAGCGGCGGGGGAGCTGAGCGCCGTCAGGGCCGAAACGGAATCACTGGAGCGCCTGCTCGCCCGAGAGGCGAGTGAAGAAACGACCCTGCTGGATCAGGTCAGCGTCGATCCGGGGTACGAAGCCGCCCTTGGCGCCGCCCTGGATGACGAACTGAAGGCGCCCCTGACCACGGACGGCACCGGCTGGCGGGAGCTTCCCGATTACCCGGACACGCCCAACCCACCGGAAGGGGCCGCAAGGCTGGCGGAGCGGGTAAAGGCGCCGCCGGCGCTGGCGCGGCGGCTGAACCGGACGGCCCTGGTAGCGCGGGAAGGTGGCGCACGGCTGCAAACATCGCTCGGCCCCGGCTGGTCGCTGGTGTCGGTCGAAGGCGACCTATGGCGCTGGGACGGATACCGCGCTTTGGCCGAAGAGGCGCCATCCGCCGCCGCCGAACGGCTCCGCCAGCAAAACCGCCTGACCGAAATGCGCAAAGCGCTGGAGGAAGCGCAGGTCGTTTCACAGCGACGCGCCAGCGCCCATGGCGAGGCGAAAGCCCGACTGGAAACTGCGACCGCCGAAGATCAGGCCCGCCGCCAGGCCCGCCGCGCCGCCGACGGGGCCGCATCAGACGCATCCCGCGCTGCGGCCAAGGCAGAGGCAGACCTCGACATGGCCCGCGGCAGGCGCGAGGCGTTGGAAGCCGCACTGACCCGCCGCCGCGAGGAACTGGAGGCCGCCGAAGCGATGCTGACCGAGGCGGAGGCCGCCCGCGCCGATGTCGCCGACCTCGAAGACGCCTGGCGCGCCGCCGAAGCGGCCAAGGCGGATGTCGAACAGGCCCGCGCCGCCATGCTGACCACCCGCGGCGCAGCGGACGATCTTCGCCGCGCGGGCGCCGCCCGCGAACGGCGCCTCGCCGAAGCGTCAGAGGAACGCGCTGGCTGGCGCGCCCGGGCCGACAACGCGGCCCGCCGGATCAAGGAACTGGAAACCCGCACCGAAGAAACGCGGGATGAAAAATCACGCGCCGCCTCCACCCCCGCCGAGATCGCCGAACGGCGCGAGGCGATGGCGCGCGAGATTGAAAAGGCCGAAGCACGCCGCAACTCAGCCGCCGACGCGCTGGCGACGGGCGAGATCACGCTGCGCGAAGCGGTCACAGCAGAACGCGACACCGAACGCTCCGCCGCCGACGCGCGTGAGCGGCGCGCGCGGTTGGAGACATTGGCCGAAACCAACAAACAGAGCGTCGAGGAAGCCGCCCAGCGCATCCGCGACGAAGCGGAATGTGAGCCTGATCAGCTGCTGGAACGTATCGACGCCGAACCCGGCAAACTGGCCGACGCCGAAACGCTGGAGATTGAAATCGCGCGCCTCCGCCGCCAGCGCGACAGCCTGGGCGCGGTGAACCTGCGGGCGGAAGAGGACAGCAAGGAAGCGTCCGAAGAACGCGACGCGCTGGCGTCTGAGATGTCGGACCTTGAAGAGGCGATCAGCAAATTGCGCCAGGGCATCGCCGAGCTGAACTCAGAAGGACGCGAGCGCCTGCTGGCGGCGTTTGACGAGGTGAACGAGAGTTTCACAGCGCTGTTCCGTCACCTTTTTAGCGGCGGCGATGCCAATCTGGTGCTGGTCGAAAGCGAAGATCCCCTGGATGCGGGGCTGGAGATTATGTGCATGCCACCGGGCAAGAAACTCAGCACGCTGAGCCTTCTGTCGGGCGGCGAGCAGACCCTGACGGCGCTGAGCCTGATCTTTGCCGTCTTCCTCGCCAACCCCGCCCCGATCTGCGTGCTGGACGAGGTCGACGCGCCGCTGGATGACTCGAATGTCGGCCGGTTCTGCGACCTGCTGGATGAGATGACCCGGCGCACCAACACCCGCTTCCTGATCATCACCCACCACGCCGTCACGATGAGCCGGATGGACCGGCTGTTCGGCGTGACGATGGCCGAAAAAGGCGTCTCGCAGCTGGTGTCGGTCGACCTGGCGCGGGCCGAGGCGCTGGTTGAAGGGGACGTGGCCTGAGGCTTACGGAGGGTGTGAAACCGGGCGTGGTTTCACGCGTGAAACGCGGCGTAAGCGTCTAAAATATATGTTATTTAATTTTGCGTTAACCTTTGGGTTTCGCGCTTGTATTGTGGGCCTGTGGCCCACTGGCCGTCGGTGCGGCTTGGCGCTGTCGTTGAAAGATCAGGCGCCCGGATTGTCCACCGGATGGTGGGCATGAATGCCCACCCTACACCAGCGCTTTGCGGCTTTGGATATTGGCATGGTGGTTTTGCCGTTCTCAACTTTCTCACGTTCCGGTTTCTCTACCAGCGTATCCTGCATCAGGATCAAGTCGGGCACGTCCCTATCCCCTAATGAAGACTTGAAAAAGGCCCGCGGCACGGCGGCGGCTGGCCGAACACCTGTTGCAAATTCGGCGGATTAGCTATCAGGATGTCAAAGATCTGCTCGCTAAGGTCGACAAGACTGTCGACACCGCCAAAAAGGCGGCGGCCTATCGCAAGGCGTTTCGCCATCTGGATCTGATCTGGTCGGAACTGCGCGACTGGATCCAGAGTTATCTGAACGGATAACGCGCTTTCCATCCCAAACTTTCAGGAGGACACGATGACCACCCTCTTCACTGGCGGCTGCCTGTGTGGCGCCGTCCGCTATGAAAACCGCGCTGACGAGAGCGTTCCCTATCTCTGCCACTGCCTTGACTGCCAACAGTTTTCAGGTGGGCCGTTCCATTCCGCCATCGCCGTCACGGCGGATGCGCTGACGATCCACGGCGCACCCAAGGTGTTCACTCGTAAGGGCGACAGCGGCACGACAGCCGCGAATTACTTTTGCGGGGATTGCGGCGGGCATCTGTTTTCGTCGCCCTGGCCAGACGCGACGCGGTATTCGATGAAGTCCGGCACGCTGGACTACACGACGGTTTTCACGCCGAAGATGGAGATTTGGACGAAACGGCGCGTCGGATGGCTGGATGTCAGCGTTTCAACCCAACAGTTCGAAGAGGGCCCCGACGGGCCGGCCACGATTGGCGCGAAGACGGATTAAACCGCCTTCGCGTCAAAGACGTCTTAGCTGCTGCTTTCGATTTCTGCGGCAAAGGCCTCCGGCGACATGTTGCCGTTGACCTTACGGCCATTGATCATGAAGGTCGGGGTCGACCGCACGTTGTCGGCCTGAGCGTTGGCGCGGTAATCCTCGACCAGAGCTTCCAAGAAGTCCGCATCCTGCAAAGCCTCGCTCATGCGCTTGTTCGACATGCCGACCTGGCGGCCGATCTTCATCAGGCTGTCGACGATGGGCCGGGGGTTCTTGGTCGACTGATAGGCCCGCACGTGGTTCTGGTACCAAGCGGTCTGATTATACAGCAGCTTGTCGATCATCGTGTGATAGGCCGCTTCGCCACCGCTGCGGGCCAGCATTGCGCCCCAAAGGCCGAACTGGTCAAAATAGACCTCACGCATCACGAACTTGACCCGGCCGGTGTCGATGAAGTTGGTTTTCAGCGGCTCCCAGTTGGTCTGATGAAACGCGGCGCAATGTGGGCAGGTCAGCGAGGCGTATTCTATGACCGTGACCGGCGCATTTTCGTCGCCCATCGGTACGTCGCCAATGATATAGCCTTTTTCTTCTAGGCTTCGCGCAGAGGCCGGCAGTGCCGGAGCGAGCGTGGCAGCGCCAAGCGCGGCGACGGCTGAGCGGCGGGTGAGTGTCATTTACTTGTTTCTCCTTTCTCGACGCGCGCGGTCCGCGCGGCCTTTGATCTGATATTGGCGCCCAAACGGCCAAGGGCCAGCGCCAGGCGTTCATCGGTCACGCCTTCAACTGGTTTTGGAGCGGGTTTCGGGCCTTCGAAGACGGCGGCGGGTTCGGCGAAGCCCTGCATGCAGGCGTGCGATTGCGACTGGTCAATGCTGATCCGGCTGACCGCGCGATAGCCGTAATAGGTGTTCACCCGTTCGATGATGCGGGGTTTCTGCGCGTCGATTTCCGGCCCGCGGGCGCCGTCGGCGGCCAGTACAAGCGTTGCGCCCAGTCCGGCGGAGCGGCTGGAATAGCTGACCTTCACAGGTCGACAGATCGCAGCCAGCGACGCGCCGGCGATTTCGGTCCAGTTGGTCAAGAGCCGCGCCTCGGCAAAACCGCGCTTTGCCCCCGCCTTCTTTAACGCATCAGGCGTCAGCTGCGCCGCGCTGAGAAAACCCTTGCCGCGGCGCTTTGGCTGCGGCGTTGGCGCGGGCTTGCGCTTTTGGCTGGGCTTTGCAGGATCACTGACCATGACAATCATCTTGCACATTCATCGCGCGTTGGGGAGGGGCTATTCCGTCCCCTGTCCATCCTGCATATCAACAACCGCTCAAACCCCCGTGATCGCCTCGTGAGCAGTGAAAGTCTGCTCGCCTGGTATGACGCACACGCCCGCACCCTGCCCTGGCGCGCGCCACCGGAAACCGGGCGGACGCCCGCCTATCAGGTGTGGTTGTCGGAAATCATGTTGCAGCAGACGGTCGTCGCAACGGTGAAGCCCTATTTTGAACGCTTCCTCGAACTTTGGCCCACGGTGGAGGCGCTGGCCGCCGCGCCGCGCGAAGATGTTTTGGCCGAATGGGCGGGCCTTGGCTATTACGCCCGCGCGCGGAACCTGCACAAATGCGCCGTCGTTGTCGCGACCGAACTGGGCGGCGCGTTTCCCGACACCCGCGAAGGTCTGCTGATCCTGCCGGGCATCGGCCCATATACCGCCGGCGCCATCGCGGCAATCGCCTTCAACAGGCCCGAAGCCGCAGTTGACGGGAATGTGGAACGGGTAATGTCGCGCCGTTACCGCATCAAAACGCCACTGCCAGCCGCCAAGGTCGCGATCAAGACGCGGACCGAGGCGATGATCCCGGCAGGCCGTCCAGGTGACTTTGCCCAGGCCTTGATGGATCTGGGTGCAACCATCTGCACCCCGCGTTCGCCCAACTGTCTGCTGTGCCCATGGCGGGACGACTGCGAGGGGCGGGACATCGCCGCCACTTTGCCCGTCAAGACGCCAAAGAAAGCAAAGCCTATCCGCCACGGCGTCGCCTATGCGCATATGTCTGCGGCCGGCGTGTTGGTTGAGACGCGGCCCGACCAAGGGCTTCTGGGCGGCATGATCGGTTTGCCGGGCACGGATTGGACCGAGGCTGGCCCAAACGAAGCTGAGATCGTAGCTGCTGCGCCACTTGCCGCGAATTGGGTGAAGACAGGCGAAGCACGCCACACGTTCACCCATTTTCATTTAGTGCTGACTGTCCTGTCAGCCACCGGATCGCCCGTTCCGGGGGGCCGCTACCTGCCCGTAGCTGATGTTCGGGACGCTGCGCCAACGGTCATGCGCAAGGCTTTGGACGCCGCCAGGTCAGACTAGCTGGCTCAGGTTCGGCTCCTGCAGATCCAAAATATCTTCTTGAAATTCATGGCTTATTTGACCTGAGAAGATCGAATAAGCAGTTCTTTGTGCTTTGCTTGGGCGACTTGAGACCAAGTGTGATTTTGCTCTTAATCTTACATATTTACAATAATTGTAAATATTTAATTTATACCAAAGTACGATTCTTGTAAGATTGGTATTACAGCGCTATAACGCACACCATGAACCAGTACGCGACCTTCCGCGATCTGTCGGATACCCAAGCTCGGATTATCGACGCCACGATCGATGTGTTGTTGAAGTTTGGCCCCCGCAAAACCACGATGAACGACATCGCCGAAGCTGCCGACCTGACACGTCAGACGGTATATGTAAGCTTTGGAAACAAGGACGCGGTGCTGGCAGAGACTGTGCGCTATATCGGCGCCCATCACCTCAGCCAGGTGGCCGTGGCGTGGGATTACTGTCCGACGCTGATGGACAAGCTAAAGGCTTATTCCCGCATCGTTGTGCTGGATCAACACGACGAAGACACCGGCGGCGATGACCCGCAGGAACTGATCAGCGCCTACAGCAAGATTGGCCGCAGCGCCTATGATGAAGTCCGCGCCAGGCACGCGGACATATGGGCTGAACAACTGACGCCCAGCGAGGCGCCGCTTGCGACCGTAGGGCTAACCCCTGCGGCGCTGGCCCAGTTTATCGTCACCACCAGCTTTAACCTGAAGCGGATGGAAGTTGATCGCGGCCTTCTGCATGACCAATTGAACGCGCTGAATGCGGCGGTGATCGCGCTGACATCGCAGCGCTGAAGCCAATTGCAGCCCGCTCTGCGCCTGCGCGACTATGCGCCGATTGAAAACATGGGTGGATGGCCGCATTTTATTCATGAATTCATCGGATAGCTGCGCCCATGCCCATCGCCGCCTACGCCTTTCTGATCTCGTTCGCCCTGCCCGTGCTGATCGGGCTGGCCGCGATCTTTGGCGGGCCGTTTCTGGCCGGCGTGCCGATATACGGCTGGGGTGTGATGTCGGTGCTGGACGACGTCTTTGGCAAGAATAACGACAACGCCGATCCGCAAACGCCAGACAGCGCGCTGTTCTGGCACCGCATGGTGACGATTGTCTGGGCGCCGGTTCAGGTCGCCACCATCGTCGGCTGCATCTATGCGGCATCGCTAGGGCATCTTCCGACGAACCAGCAGATTTGGCTGTTCATGGGATTGGGCGTCGCCACCGGATCCATCGGGATCAACTATGCGCATGAGCTGATCCACCAGCGCGCCCGCATTGAACAATGGGCGGGGGAGGTGTTGCTGGCCTCGGTCTGCTACGGCCATTTCCGGACGGAGCACCTCTATAACCACCACATCTACGTCGCCACGCCCAAGGACCCTGTCACTGCCCGCTACAACGAAGGGTTTTGGATGTTTCTGCCCCGCGCCGTCTGGGGCACGGCGGCGTCAGCCTGGCGGATCGACATTGAACGGTGCCGCAAGCGCGGCCTGACAGCGTTCGGCCTGGGCAACCCATGGTGGACGCATCCGGCGATCACCGGCGCCTTTCTGGCCTTCGCCTACGCCATGCTGGGCTGGTGGGGCGTAGGCCTGTATCTGTTCATGTGCCTCGTCGCCATCGTGCAGCTAGAGGCGGTGAACTACGTCGAACATTACGGCCTGACCCGCGAACACCTGGGCGGCGGCAAGTACGAGCACACCAAACCGCACCACAGCTGGAACGCGGCGCAGTCAGTGACGAACCTGTTTCTGATCAACCTGCAGCGTCATTCCGACCATCACTACAAACCGGACCGGCGGTTTCCCCTGCTGCAAACCTATGACGAGGCAGAGGCGCCGCAACTGCCCTATGGCTATCCCCTCATGGTGCTGTTCGCGCTGACGCCGCCTTTGTGGTTTCGCGTGATTGAGCCTCCCCCTTTAAATTGGTCCGCCCCTATAG
>CBFHXH010000019.1:0-38528 GCA_965659735.1 uncultured Pikeienuella sp. | reverse complement strand
AGGCCGACGGGGCAGTCGTGTTTCATCGCATGGCCTAGATGGACAATGCTGTCCTCGTCGCGGGCGTAGTGATTGACGACGCTCACATTTTCCATAACCCACGGGTCGCCGACCAGTTCAGCTAACTCATCACCCAGGTTCGGGCGGTGAAGGCCGGTCGCCACCAGAACCGTAATCCTGGCCAGCGGCACGTCCGCGCTGGTCAGCCGTTCAATCAGGGGGCGGAGGAACAGGTGGTTCGGCACCGGGCGCGTGATGTCGCAAATCAGGATACAGGCGGTTTTTGCGCCCTTGGCGATGTCACCCAGCGCCGCCGCCCCAATTGGGTTGTCGATGGCGCGGGCGACCTCTGCCCCCGGATCATCTGGCAGAGCCATCTTGGGCTTGCTGATCACAGTCGGCTGGGCACCCTCTGGCAGGTCCAGGACCAATCCGGTTTTCCCGTATTCCAGTTCGATCTTCATGGCATCCCTCCCAATTCGCGCCCCGTAACCTGCCGGATCACACGCTTGTTGCCAAGCCGCTGCGTCGTTCCCATCGTTGCGCAAAAGGATCGAAGCCGCCCCATGAACGTCCTGACCGTTATCGCGCATCCCGTGCCAACTAGTTTCAACCAGGCGCTCAGGCGGGAAGTCGAGGCCGGGCTAGCCGCCGCAGGCCATGTCAGCCAGGTCGCCGACCTTTACGCTGAAGGGTTTCAACCCGCGATGATCGAGGCTGACTTTGCCCAGTTTCAGAGCGATCCATTGCCCCCCGCAATTCAGGCCGAACAGGCGCGCGTGGAATGGTCGGACGCCATGATCTTCATCTTTCCACTGTGGTGGTGGTCGATGCCCGCGATGATGAAGGGGTGGATTGATCGGGTCATGTCATACGGTTTCGCCTGGAAGGACCCGAGCGATCCTGATTCTGGCGGCATGCGCCACCGCAAGATCATTGTGATGATCACTGCCGGCGACGACGCCGCGGGCCTGGCGAAACGCAGATATGACACGGCGCTGCACACCCAGTTGAACGTCGGCACATGGAACTACTGCGGGTTCAAGGATGTGACCACGAGGATCTTTTATGGCGTTACGCCCGATGCGCCGACGGAACGACGGACGGGCTATTTGGCGGACGCGCGGGCTCTGGCGGCTGGGTTGTAAGGGTGAGGAATAATTTGGGTCTGCTTCGATCCCAAAGTGTCGAAACCTGGACTCTGCACAAACGCCAACTTTACAAGTATCATGCGTGTCCGCTCAAAAGGCGCGTCGGTTCCCTCTACGGGTAATCGACGAAAAGCTGTCGTGCGCGCAAACTTCTATGTCGCAATAATTCGATCTGGCCCAACTTCTTATACCTAACGTGAAGTTGAAATGACAAAGGGCGGGCTCTTTGCCAGCGACCCAGCGCAAGAGGAACGGGGACCGAAATGAACGAAGAAGAATTGGCCAGCATCGATGTCATGCAGCTGGACGACGCGAAACGACACCTCGCAGGCATGCCGCGCGTCGATCAAACCGTTTTGCGCCAGGAACGATTGGAGCGCCTTCAAGCTGAGCTTAAAACGAGATCTGGGTGGGATGCTTTTGTATGATCCCGTCAACGTGCGTTACGCCACCGACTGTCGGAATATGCAGATATGGACCATGCACAATTCATCGACCAACCTTCGGTTCGTACAAAGCAAGAATATAATTGTGCTGGCACAATATCTGCAATCCATCCCAACGCGCAGCAATCCTCACAGATCTATGGTATATTTAAGCATGGCTAACCGAAATAACGGCATAAAACCGGCAGGGCGTGATGCTGCAGGCTGCAGGCCGCTTCGCCGCTGGCAACCCCGGACGCCCACCCGGTGCACGTCACAGAAACCGGCTGCGAATTGGTCGCCAAGTTCCCTTTCGAAAAAGATCTTCTCAACAAATAGCCCAGTCTTCTGAGCATACTCCAGAGCAGCCATTCAGTGGGGACTGATGAATGGCTGCTTTGTCCGCTTCCCGGACACGAGCTACTCAGCTATGCGCCCCATCTGCCAAGTCTTTCACAAACCCCAGTACGTCAGCCACACTGTCGCCTGCGCCGATACGGTCGACGATCGCCGAACCAACGACGACGCCATCTGCAACCTTTGCGATGTCGGCGGCGCGCTGCGGCGTCTTGATGCCGAAGCCGACGCAGACCGGCAGGCCGGTGAGGGCGCGGATGCGTTCCACTTCCGGGGCGACGGCTGACGCCTCAGCCTCCGCCGCGCCGGTGATACCGGTGATGGAGACGTAGTAGACAAAGCCGGACGTGTTCGCCGCCACTGCAGGCAGGCGCTTGTCGTCGGTGGTCGGTGTGGCGAGGCGAATGAAGTGGAGGCCCGCGTCATTCGCGGGCTGGCACAGTTCGTCATCTTCCTCTGGCGGCAGATCTACGACGATCAGGCCGTCGATGCCCGCGGCCTTGGCGTCAGTCAGGAACGCTTCAACACCATGCGAATAGATTGGATTGTAATAACCCATCAGGATGATCGGGGTCGTCTGGTCGTCCTTGCGGAATTCCACCGCCATCGCCAGCACGCCCTTCAGCGTCTGACCGGCGTTCAACGCGCGCAAAGCGGCCTTCTGGATCGAAGGACCATCTGCCATGGGGTCAGTGAAGGGCAGACCAAGTTCGATGATGTCGACGCCAGCGCCCGGCAGGCCGCGCATTATTTCAAGCGAGGTCGCAGGATCGGGGTCGCCCGACATCGTGTAGGTGACAAAAGCTGTCTTGCCTTCGGCTTTCAGCGCTTCGAATTTGTCTGTCAGTCTGGTCATCGACCCTCCTCAGGGCCAGGGCCCGCATCTTCGCAAATGGGGATACCTGACCACGTCCCCACCTTCAATATCGTCGCCTTCAATATCGTTCTTCGCGGCGAGTACCACGGGGCCAGTCAGGTGCGCACGCCTAAGATCGCAGGCGTGTGCGTGATTGGTCTAGTCGTCCTTGCGGAAGAACTTCTTTTCGCGGGGCTTGCCGTCCCAGCCGGTTTTGCCCTTGGGCTTATCCCGGTCGCCGCCACGATCATCCCGGTTGCCGCGGTATCCGCCGCCATCCCGGTCGCCGCCGCGTGCGCCGCGGTCATCGCGGTCGCCGCGATAGGGTTTGCCGCCACCTTCGCGGTCACCCCGATGGGGCTTGCTGCCGCCGCGATGATCATCACGCCCGCCACGGTGACCGCTATCTTCGCGGTATTCCCATTTTTTCAGAAGGCGGGCGTCGAAATTATCGCGGCCAATCTCACCTTCGTTGCACCAGACGCAGGCGATGTTTTCGCCATCCACCGCCTCAACCGCCATACGCATGGAGCCTGAAATCAGAACGACCAGATCGCCAATTTCATAAGAAGACATCTCTTGTCCTTTCGCCGCAGCCTGTAACCGCAGACCAGTTTGTGAAGGCGCGGGTTATGGGCGGTCAGCCGCGCCACGTCCAGCAGAATCGTTCTCACTGTCGTCAGCAAGCAGTTCTTCTATAAAGTGGCTCAGCAGTTGCGGACGCCCCGAAACCCGCGCCTTTCGAAAAACCGCTGTTGTCTGCGCCTTGATCGTGCCTTCGGAGGTTTGGCGCAAGGGGGCGATTTCGGAATTGGCGAAGCCCTTCAGCATGAACAACGCCACATCCTGTTCCGATGGCGTCAGCCCCCAGGCGTTGAAGTCTTCCTGAACCAGCGCCTGAAAATCGCCGGACGCTGCGCGCAGCGTGTTTTCCGCGCGGCGGCGTTCGCGGTTGGCGACGCGGATCAGCAGCGCGCCAAGAACACCGCCCAAGATCAAGCCGAATGCGGCCAGTGCTTCAACGGCGGTGCGCAACGACCAGTCCAGAGGCTGGGTTCGGTACCCGAAAACGGAAAGGACCAGTTCCTCAAGAAAGACCGCCATGCAGAGGAACTGCAAAATGGCGATCGCCGCGATAACAGTGACATCGCGGCGCGCCAGCGCGGCGGAGGGGGCGGGTTTCTGTTTGCTCATCCCGCCGACTCTATTGCCGCCACCGCCAGATCACATTTCTTCGCCGAGCGCCTCGGCGACCGTGAAGATGTCTTTGTCGCCCCGTCCGCACATGTTCATGATCATCAGGTGATCTTTCGGCAGGTCGGGCGCGATCTTGGCTACATGGGCAAGCGCGTGGCTGGGTTCCAGCGCCGGTATGATGCCTTCGGTCTGGCAAGACAGTTTGAACGCCTCCAACGCCTCGGCGTCCGTGACCGAGACATACTCGACGCGCTCCATCTCATGCAGCCAGGAATGTTCCGGCCCGATGCCCGGGTAATCGAGGCCCGCTGAGATTGAATGCCCTTCGATGATCTGACCATCATCGTCCTGCAACAGATAGGTCCGGTTGCCGTGCAACACACCCGGCCGACCGCCGGTTAATGATGCGGCGTGCTTGTCGACTGTCTCGACGCCCAGCCCCCCCGCTTCGACGCCGATGATGCGGACATCAGTGTCATCAAGGAACGGATGGAACAGGCCCATCGCGTTTGACCCGCCCCCGATGCAGGCGATGATGCTGTCGGGCAGACGGCCTTCCTGCTCCATGATCTGTTCCCTGGCTTCCTTGCCGATGATCGACTGGAAGTCACGAACCATGGCCGGATAGGGGTGCGGGCCTGCGACCGTACCGATGCAGTAGAACGTGTCGCGCACATTGGTCACCCAGTCGCGCAGCGCTTCGTTCATCGCGTCTTTCAGCGTGGCGCGACCGGAGGTGACGGGCACGACTTCGGCGCCAAGCAATTTCATACGGAAGACGTTCGGCTTCTGCCGCTCTACATCGGTCGCGCCCATGAAGACGATGCATTTCAGGCCGAACCGCGCACAGACGGTCGCCGTCGCGACGCCATGCTGGCCGGCGCCGGTTTCAGCGATAATACGGGTCTTGCCCATCCGGCGGGCCAACAGGATCTGGCCGAGCACATTGTTGATCTTGTGCGCACCAGTATGGTTCAGCTCATCCCGTTTCAGGTAGATTTTTGCGCCACCAAGCCGTTCGGTCAGGCGGGGCGCGAAGTAGAGCGGGCTGGGACGGCCGACATAATGCTTCCAGAGATGATCCATTTCGGCCCAGAAACTGTCGTCAGTCTTGGCGTTTTCGTATTCCGCCTCCAGATCCAGGATCAGCGGCATCAACGTCTCAGAGACGAAGCGCCCGCCAAAGTCGCCAAACCGACCCCGCTCGTCGGGGCCCGTGCGATAAGAATTCAGCATTTCCGAGGCCATATGCGTCGTCTCCTTAAAGCGTCGTTGCGGCTCACATAGCGCGCTGCGACGGCTACGTCGATGGTTGGCGCGCGCTGCGCCGTCAGTATTTATGCTCAGAAGATGTCAGCGGCGCAGGGTCAGAGTTCAGCGTAGAGCGCCCGTTCAAAGGCGGCGTAGACTGACATCGCGTTCGGTTCGGCAAATGGCAAGTGCTGCATCATGACGACGCCAGCCACGCCCGTGGTGGGGTCGACCCAGAAATGCGTATTCAGCATACCCGCCCAGCCGACAGATCCGGCGCGTCGCCGACCCGGCGTATCAGTGTCGACGCGCAGGCCGCCCAGCGCAAATGTCACGGGGAGGCCGGGGAACATGTCGACATCGGCCGTAGCCGCCTTTGACTGGCTGAGCATCGGGGCGAGCGGTCCAGTTTGCGCCGTGAACAAGCTGGCGACGCCATCAGCGGTCAGCACATCTTCGCCGCCGCGCAAGATCATCTGCAAGAGGCGGAGGTAATCAGCCGCATCGCCATATAGCGCGGCGCCCATGGGATAGTGTTCGGGGTTTTCCCGTGGGTTCATGTCCAGCGGGGCCATGCCGGCGGGCGACAAGTGGCCCGATGGGCGCAATCGCTTGCTCTTATCCTCATCGATTTCAAAGCAAAGGTTCTTAAGGCCCAGCGGGGCGAAGATGCGACTGCCCACGTAGGCGTCCAATGGTTCATCCGCAGCGCGTTGAACCGCCAGGCCCAGCCAGTCAATTCCAGTGCCATACCCCCAGGCCGAACCCGGATCAAAAGCCAGAGGCAATGCGCAAAGCCCGGCGAGCGAGCTGTCATCGAGGCCCCGGATCCCCTTGGCGCGGAAATAGGCGCACATTGGCGCATTCCATTCGCTGTAGACGCAGCCTGCCTGATGCGTCGCCAGATGATGCAAGGTCGCCGCCGTGCGCTGCGGTCTGAGGCGCACGACATTGCTATCGAACCCGTCCAGCACGGGCAGATCAACAAATTCGGGCAGAAGGTTGCTTACCGGGTCCGAAAGCGCCAACAGACCTTCCTCCGCCGCTTTCAGCGCCGCGAGCACGCCAACCAGTTTTGTCATGGAATAGATGCGATACATCGCGTCAGTCGACGCATCGCCATGGCCAGAGGCGTGGATAACATCGTCTGCGGTCGCGGCCATGACAACAGCTCCCGGCAGGCCCGATTTGGCCAATGCGGCGTCCACAGCACGGTTGATTGCGGGCAATGCCTTCATTGGCTTGCGGCCAAGAACTGCCTGATCAGATCGACGTCCTTAACGCCCGGGGCGCTTTCGACACCGCTGGACACATCGACCTGCTGAGCGCCGGTCAGGCGCATCGCGTCAGCAACATTGGTCGGGTCGAGACCGCCAGCTAGCATCCAGGGGCCATTCCAGACGCGCCCTTCGATCAGCCGCCAGTCAAAGGAAAGACCGTTGCCGCCCGGCACCTCGCCGCCTGCCGGCGGCTTGGCGTCGACCAGAATCTGATCCGCGACAGTTTCATAGTCGGTAATTTTCGAGAGATCATCTGGCCCTGCGACGCCCAGCGCCTTCATCACCGGCAGCCCAGTGCGTGCCTTGACCGCGGCGACCCGCTCAGGCGGTTCCGTTCCATGCAGCTGAAGCATGTCGATCGGCAAAGCAGCGATGTCATCGATCAGGGCGTCGTCCGCGTTCACCGTCAGCGCTACTTTCACCACGCCCGGCGGGGTCGCAAGCGCCAGAACCTCAGCCTCAGCCAGCGAGATGTTACGCGGAGATTTCAGGAAGAACACAAAGCCGACATAGGCCGCCCCCGCAGATGCGGCGGCTTCAACCGCCTCCGGGGTTGTCAGACCACAGATTTTCGCAGGCATCGATCAGCGGGCGGGCAGCGCAGGAATATCGTCGTCGCCGCTTTCGCGCGTCATCTCGTCGATCTTGGCCTTCAGCGCCTGCGCCTCACGCTTGGTCCGGCGGCGGTCAGTGCGGATTTTGCCTTCGCGGAAATATTCGCGAAGACTGCCCAGCGCAAAGCCGACGATGCCGGCAATGAAGGCGACTGCAAACAACGGCACCGAATTCGTCGGGGATGCGGGCAGGCCATAATCGCTCATATCAGGCCAGTACTGAACCTGTACGTTATCGCCATTTGCGAAAAACAGAACGACAATCATCGCAGCAAAGATCGCGACACAAATGAATTTTATGGTCCGCACTGGTGCAGTCTCCTGAAGGCGGGACGCCGCCTAGCTGTTCATGCGATCGCGGAGGTCCTTGCCAGTCTTGAAAAACGGCACCCGTTTCTCGGGAACCTCAACCGACTCTCCGGTTCGCGGGTTGCGTCCAACCCTTGCATCGCGTTCCTTCACCGAAAAGGCGCCAAAGCCGCGCAGTTCGACCCGATCACCACGGGCCAACGCATCGGTGATTTCTTCAAATACCGCCGAAACAATACGTTCGACGTCTCTTTGAAATAGGTGCGGATTTTCATCCGCCAATTTCTGGATCAATTGTGATTTAATCATCTCGTCCCTCGCCCCTCTCGCCTAGGGTAGACCCCTCGCAGAGGGAAAAGGATGACATGGGCGCCGGGTCTGGTCAACGATGCTGGACGCTCTGCGCCGGATTTCGCTGCGTTATCACGCCGTTGACGGGCCTCTGACGCCGCCGGACAGCTTGTCAGCGCGCAGAATAAGGCCGTAGGATCGTGAAAAGCCCACAGCCAAGACGGGCGAAAATGGGGATATGACGCCAATGCGCGTGGTGAAGTCGATGCGCCGGGCAGAGATTCGGGCTGAGAATGAGCGGTTGATTCTAACCGCCGCGGAACAGGTGTTCGCCGAAGCCGGGTTCGGCGGGGCGACAATGCAGCTGATCGCCGATCTGGCTGGGCTGCCAAAAGCGAACCTGCATTATTACTTTCCAACCAAAGAGGCACTCTATCGCAGGGTCGTCGCCAACATCTTTGAAATCTGGCTGGATGCGGCGGGCGAAATGGACGAAGCTGCGGGGCCCGCAGAAGGTTTGGGGCGGTATATCGACGCCAAGATGGACCTGTCGCGCAGCCATCCGGCCGGGTCGAAGGTCTGGGCGGCCGAGGTGATGCATGGCGCGCCGGTCATCCACGATTACCTGGAAACGACCCTACGCAGCTGGACCGAAGAACGCGCCCGTGTCATCCAGCGCTGGATCGACCGGGGCGACATGGCGGCGGTGTCGCCGCGCCATCTTCTCTACCTGATCTGGGCGACGACGCAGCATTACGCCGACTTCGCCCACCAGATAGAGACGCTGAACCACGGCGCGCCGCTGGATGATCGGCAATGGGCCGAAGCCAAGCGCGCAGTCCGCGAGATTATCCTGCGCGGCGTTAGGGCTCAAACGTGAGCGTCCCGACATGAGCGCAAGGGCCACTCAAACCCGGCGGCGAACACGCATCCAGCAGGAAAACGAACGCAAGATCATCACTGCGGCGCTGGACGTATTTGCGGACAAAGGCTTTCGCGGCGCCTCATTGGATGACATTGCGGCGGCGGCGGGCATGTCGAAGCCCAACATGCTCTACTATTTTTCAGGGAAAGAGGAGATCCACCTCACCCTCCTCTCGCGGCTTTTGGCGGACTGGCTGGCGCCGCTCAGCACGCTGGACCCTGACGGCGACCCGTTTGAGGAAATCGCAAACTATATTCGCCTAAAGCTGAAAATGGCGCGCGAGTTCCCCCGCGAATCGCGCCTATTCGCAAACGAGATTCTGCGAGGCGCGCCGCATATCGGCAGCTATCTTTCCGGTGATCTGAAGGAAAAGGTCGACGCCCAGTCGGCGGTGCTGCAGCGCTGGATCGATCAGGGCAGGATCGCAGCTGTCGATCCGCGCCATCTGATCTTTGTGATCTGGGCGACCACCCAGCATTACGCCGATTTCGACGCGCAGGTCGGCGCCGTCCTGGCCGGGGCGGATGAAACGCGGTTCGAGGATGCGGAACGGACGGTTCTGACACTGATCCTTGGGGGACTGCGCCCCACAAGTCCCCCAACCCCTTAGGGAAGGCGGAAGCACTCCCCGTGATCGGGTAACCGCGCGTTCGTCAGTTTAGATAATCCACCCGGATTTAATCTCATGTTCACCACTATGGGCCACCTCTTTGCCACCGGTGCCTCTGACTTTGCGCCGCCCCTTCCCCCGTCCGATTTCACCAGCGCCCCGGCGCATGGTCGCCCTAGCAGAGGTTCATGCATGCACAATGCTTTCGAAACCCGCTCCACCTCGTTGTCTGGCCCAGGCATCGGCTATTCGCCCGTGACACCAGATGACGGCGCTGATCTGCCAACCGTTGCGATCTCGCTGTTCGTCGAAACCGGCGGCGCGGTGACGTTTGTCAGCCAGAAAGGTTAGACACGCACCGTGAACCTGCCCGACTATGGCTATCTGACCTGCGGCGTGCGGGGGGTGCAGGCGACCGGCACTACAGCAAGCGGCATTCACGCCATCACCGTGACCTGACGCCAGTCGCGTTTTGCGGCCCATGACGGAGCTTGAGCCAGCAAATGCGTTTGGGTTGCAAAGCGCCTCAAGGTTTACGCAAAACGCATCGCACAATCTGTCTCGTTAATTGTTGCGAGAATTCATGGCTCTTTAATCTTCATCTCTAAGATTAGTCGGAAATTTTAGAGGTTGAACCATGACCGAACTTGCGTTGATTTTTGGCGGGGCCGGGTTCATCGGCCAGCATCTGGCTCGCAGCTTGCGGGCGCGCGGCGTCGCCGTCACCGTCGCCGACATCGCAGAGGTGACGCGCCCAGTGTCCGGGGTGCGGTATTTTCATGTCGATGTGCGCCAACCGATTACAGAACCCGATCTCGGCAGCGACGCTGACACGGTGATCTACAACCTCGCCGCCGTGCATCGGACGCCCGGGCATGAAAGCCACGAATACTTCAACACGAATGTCGAAGGCGCGCGTAACGTCGCGGACTATGCGGCGCAAACCGGCGCGCGGCGGATCGTTTTTACCTCTTCCATCGCAGTTTATGGCCCAAAGGTAGAAAGGCTGGATGAAACGTCCAATCCCCAGCCCACCTCATCCCATGTTTGGTCAAAGCTGCTGGCCGAACGGGCGTTGGAAGATTGGCGCGCCATGGCCCCCGATCGCCAGCTGGTGATCGCCCGACCTTCGGTTGTCTTCGGGTCGGGCGAAGGCGGCAATTTCACCTGCCTGGCCGCAGCGCTAAAACGGCGCATGTTCGCCTATCCGGGTCGGCGTGACACTATCAAGGGCTGCTGCTACGCCAAGGATCTGCTGGACAGCTTCGAATTCGCTCTGCGGCGGGATCAGCCGGAATTCCTATACAACTTCGCGTATCCTGAACCCTACACCATCGAAGCAATCTGCGAGGCGTTCCACACCGCCGGCGATCTTCCCCGCCCATTGGCGGCGGCGCCGATCTGGGCGCTTGGCCTGATCGCCACGTCGTTTGAGGGGTTGGACAGGCTTGGCCTCAGCCTCGGCGTCAATCGCGCCCGTATCGCCAAGCTGACCCGATCCACGCATATCGCGCCGCGCCGATTGACTGAGGTCGGGTACGAATTTCGGAACAGTCTGCAAGACGGCCTGCGCGATTGGCGGCGCGAAGCGGGCACCTTCGAATGAGCCGGCCCAAAGTCACCTATATCATGGGCGCGAGTCGGTCGGGTTCGACAGTTCTCGAGCGGCTTCTCGCCTCTGCGCCCGGATCCGTCGCTGTGGGCGAGGTGGCCACGCTGTGACGTCAACCCCTTGATCAACTGACCTGTTCCTGCGGTGCCCCTGCCCCAGAATGCAGTTTCTGGAGAGAGGCCCGCGCCCACGCTGGCCTGACCGACACATCGCTTGCCGAACTGGCCGCATTGGAACATGAAACCATCCGCCACCGCCGGATGATCAGCGACGCAGCATCTGGGCGCGCCTGGGCGCTTAGCCGCGAAACGCAGCGTTTTCTTGCGATGCAGGCGGATCTGTTCGCAGCCATCGCCGAGATTTCAGGCGCAACGCGCATTATCAACAGCTCAAAAGCCGCGCCGCGGGCCCGGGCGCTGAGCGATCTGATGGGCGAGACGATCCTGCATCTGCGCCGCAACCCCGCAGACGTCGCCGCATCATGGCGGCGGGAAAAGCACGACCCATCGCTTGGCGCGCCGATGCGGCGCCCGTCCTTCGCCGCCATCGCGCGGGATTGGCTCACGACTGAACTCTCTGCCCGCCGCCCGGCCCGCACCCGGCCAGTCATCCGTGTCGACTATGAGGCGCTGATTGCGGACCCCGCCGCGACCATTACGTCCCTTGGCCCATTGGTTGCTGGGATCCGGCTGCAGAACGGGCGGACGTTCACACCCGATTCCAACTACCACAGCCTGAATGGCAACCCGGACAGGTTCCAACGCGGCGCGATCACCCTGAAACCTGCAAGCCCGCCAAACCTGCCCGGTCTGGACGCCGCCTTCGCCCGTATGACCGGCGCCGCGCTGAACCTGGCGGTGCCATGATCCAAAAACTGTTCTTCGTTTTCGCCATTCTGGTCGCCGCTTCTGCCGCCGCCAGCGATGAGTGTCGCCTGGGCGCCGGCGACAAAGTGAAGGTGATTGTGTTCAACGAACCTGATCTGTCGGGCGAGTTTGAGCTGGACGGTGCAGGCGGCCTGTCGTTGCCGCTGATCGGCGCCATGCCCACATTAGAATTGTCACCGCGGGAACTTGAGGCGCGGATCGAAGCGAAGCTGCTCGATGGCTATCTCCTCCGCCCCCACGTGTCGATTGAGGTTCTGTCCTATCGCCCGTTCTACATCATGGGCGAAGTGAACCAACCGGGGTAGTATCCGTATCGCGCGGGGCTGACGGTGTTGAACGCTGCGGCTCTCGCTGGCGGCTTCACCTATCGCGCCGATGAGGACGACATCGAAATCAGTCGCGAATCGAACGCAGCCGCCGCCCGGTTTGAGGCGGAGCCGCTGACACAGATCCAACCGGGCGACGTAATCCGCGTAAAGGAAAGATTTTTCTAAGGATACTGGAGGTGTGATTTAGTTTGCAGTTAAATTAATTTGTCGCATTGCACAACAAGCTGTCTGATAGTACGCGAATAGTACGCCACCGTGAATAACGGAGTTTCCATGCAACCAGTCAGAAAAGCTGTCTTTCCCGTCGCCGGCCTTGGCACTCGCTTTCTTCCAGCGACCAAAGCCGTCCCTAAGGAAGTTTTGCCGTTGGTCGACAAGCCGTTGATCCAATACGCAATTGACGAGGCGCGCGCCGCCGGGATCACTGATTTCATCTTCGTCACCGCCAAGGGCAAGTCCGCGCTGGAAGATTACTTTGACAGCTCGCCCGAATTGATTCGGTCGCTTGAGGCCAAGGGCAAGACGGACCTTCTCAAGGCGATTGAACCGTCCAACATGGCCTCTGGCGCAATCAGCTATATCCGCCAGCAGGAAGCGCTGGGTCTGGGCCACGCTGTGTGGTGCGCCCGACATCTGGTGGGAAATGAGCCGTTCGCCGTGATCCTGCCCGACGATGTGATCGCTTCGGAAACCCCGGTTTTGCGCCAGATGGTCGACGCCTACGCGGAAACCGGCGGCAACATGGTGGCTGCGCTGCAAACCCCTCCCGGTCAGCTTTCGTCCTATGGCGTAATCGACATCGCCGAAGATCACGGCCGGCTGGTCAAGATGCGCGGCATGGTCGAAAAGCCGGATGCTGACAAAGCGCCGTCCAACCTCGCTGCGATCGGGCGCTATATCCTGTCGCCGAATGTGATGAAAAACCTGTCTGCGATGAAACAGGGCGCGGGCGGTGAAATTCAGCTGACCGACGCGATTGCCGACGAAATCACATCGGGCACCAATGTTTATGGCCTGCGTTTCAAAGGGGAGCGGTATGATTGCGGATCAAAGGCCGGCTATTTGCAGGCGACCGTCGCCTTCGCCCTTGCGCACCCAGATCTGCGTGATGAGTTTTCGGACTACATCGCCTCAACGGTTCGGCGCATGGCCGCAGCTGAGTAAGCGCTTAGCGCTAACCCAAGCGAATCATTGCGCTTGACCCATGGCTAGTTATCACTAATTACGCATTTGCCGCCGCCGGACGTGTCTGGCGGCGCCTGATTTGTTGAAACAATAAAGGAAATGGTCCGATAGCTCGTAGACCCCACCACGCTCCGCCACAACGGGACACTGGCCCCCGCGTGAATCTGAATATCCGCGTCCCGGAAATCCGCCTCATCGATGAAAACGGCGACAACCATGGTGTTGTCACACCCGCTCACGCCTATGAAATGGCGCAAGAGGTCGGGCTGGACGTCGTTGAAATTTCGCCGAATGCGAAACCCCCTGTCTGCAAGATCATGGATCTCGGCAAGTTCAAGTACGAGACCCAGAAGAAAGCCGCCGAGGCGCGCAAAAAGCAGAAAGTCATCGAGGTCAAGGAAGTCAAGTTCCGCCCCAACATCGACACGCATGATTATGAAGTGAAGATGAAGAACGTGAACCGGTTCCTGGAAAGCGGCGACAAGGTCAAAGTGACCATGCGTTTCCGCGGCCGCGAAATGGCGCACCAGGAAATTGGCCGCGACTTGCTGAAAAAGATCGCCGTCGATATCGAAGATGTCGCCAAGGTCGAAAGCATGCCCAAGATGGAAGGGCGCCAGATGATCATGGTCATCGCGCCGATGAAGAGCTGACGATCACCCGCAGCTTTTGACGCTGGCGGACGGGGCGACACAGCCCCGCCGCCCCCAGCACGCACCACCCTTTCGCCTGACGCCGCGCCTGTTCGCAGACGCACTTGACCCTTGCGCTCCCGCCGCAGATGATCTGCGCAAAGCGATGCGGGACCACGCAGGAGATGACCATGACCAACGACCTAGGCAGACGCTGGCACGATATGGGCGGCGACCCGGCGGGCAACATCAATCGCGAAGAACATGACTACGCCCTCTGGGAAAAGCGCGTCGATGCGCTGATGGTCATCGCCTCTAAAAAGGGACACTTCACCGTCGATGGCCTGCGCCGGGTGTTGGAGGATATGGGCCCCGAAGCGTTTGATACGATGACCTACTACGAACGCTGGATCCATTCCGTCACGCAAAACCTGATGGAGGCGGGCGTCTTCACCCCCGGCGACCTGGGCGACAAGATGGCTGAGATCGCCGCGCGCGGCGAAACCTATGGCGAAGCCAGCCTGAACGACTGACTGGGCGCCGCCGCGCCCGATCCGGCGCTGGGGCGTTTGATCCGGCGCTGGGGCGTTTACTGATCAGCTTTCCAGGCCGCCACAGCGACCGTCAGATCGAACCGTGGATTACAACCGGACGGGCACAGGACGACCAGCCGCGCCAGGTTCGCCTCGGCCTGTTCCAGATTGTTCTGCTTCAGAAACAGCTCACCCTGATAAGCGATTGCGCCGAGGTGATCGGGGTTCAGGCGCAACGCCCGCGCATAGACGGCGCCAGCCTGATCGAGGTCGCCAGCCTTGCGGCGCGCAAAGCCGAGCAGGTTGAACACATCCGCGTTCCCGGGTTCAGCCGCCGCGAGCTTTTCTAAGAGAGGTGCCGCATCCGCATAACGCCCCAACTCGACCAGCGACACTGCCTCTTGAAACGCGGGGCTGGGATCAGCGATCCAATGATCTTCGGCCGGCGCCGCGGCGATCGGGCCAGCGGCCATCAGGACAAAAAGACAGGCATGGCGAAGCATCGGATTCTCCCTTTACCATAGGATATCAAATTCCGCTGATGACGGGCGCGTTTTCAGCGCTTATCTTGTCGCTATGACCAACGTATTTCCCCAAGGCGCGCCGGTGCGCCTGAAACAAATGGCGCCCCCGGGCCATGTGCGATGTCCATGGTATCTGCGCGGCAAGGACGGCGTGATCGAACGCGACCTTGGCCTGACCGAAGATCCGGAAACACTCGCTTATGGCGGCAAGTCCCCGCCAATTCGCCTCTACCGCGTCCGCTTTGCGATGCGCGACATCTGGGGCGACGCGGCCGAGCCGCAATCAGATACGCTGGACGCCGAAATCTTTGAAAACTGGTTGGAGCCGCAAGATGCCTCATGACCACCACGATCACGGCCACGACCATGATCACCTCAGCCCGTCGGGCCACCCCTATCGCCAAGATCAGGATGCGCCGCTGACCTATCATCAGCAGATGGAAATCGCGGTGCGGGAACTTCTCGTCGAAAAGGGCGTCGCCACCAACGCCGAGATCGCCGAACAGGTCATGGCGATGGATAACCGATCGCCCGGCATGGGCGCCGCCGTCGTCGCTCGCGCGTGGACCGACCCCGATTTCAAGGCCCGCCTGATCGCCGATGGGTCAGCCGCCTGCGCCGAAATGGACGTGCCGGTTGAGGCGATGAAGCTGCTGGTCGTCGAAAACACCGCTGACACGCATAACGTAATCGTCTGCACGCTGTGCAGCTGCTATCCGCGCAACCTGCTGGGCTTGCCGCCAGATTGGTACAAGCAACGCGAATACCGCAGCCGCGCCGTGCGCGAGCCGCGTAAGGTTCTGTCCGAATTTGGGCTGGACCTGCCGGATAGCGTCAAAGTTCAGGTGCATGACAGCACCGCCGACATGCGATACCTCGTCCTGCCGATGCAGCCCGAAGGCACCGAAGGCTGGTCAGCCGATCAACTCGCAGAGATTGTTGGGCGCGACAGCATGATCGGGGTCGCCGTCCCCAGCGCCTGATCGCAAAACGAAAACCGACCAGATCGTAACGATCTGGTCGGAAACGACGTTAGCGCAGAACAAGCTGACCCGCGCCGATGATCGGGCCGCCATCCTGATCTTGGATCAGCACCGCGACGCCGTCCGCCATCGGCAATGGCGCCGTCAGCATGATGCGTCCACCGCGCCAGACGCCCATGTCAGACCAGCCTTTGACGACGTTATGATAGATGATCTTGCGCCCGCGGTTTTCCCCGGCGCGGATCGAGACCTGTTCGGCGCGGCTGTACCAGGCCATCAGAACACGCCCCCGCGCGACCTTGTCGCCCGTCGGGGCGATGTCGGCGACAAGGTGGTCTTCCATCCGTTTCAGGCTGATGGCGGCCGGGCTTTGGATCGCTGAATGCTTGCTGATCGCCGCTTCGACCAGATGGGCGTGGCTGCCCACCATGCCGTCGCGCCCCTGCACGATGATTTGGGGGGTGTACACCATCCGCTCACCCGTCCGGGCGGCGTAGGCGCGTTGGCGGCTGGTGTGAGCGGGGTCGCTGAAGACGTCGCGCCAGCCGAGATAGTCCCAATAGTCGACATGCAGCGACAATGCGATCACATCGCTGCGGTCGGCGATACGGCCCAGATACTCATCCGCCGGCGGGCAGGAACTGCACCCCTGGCTGGTGAACAGCTCCACCACAACCGGGCTGGTCTGCGCCATCGCCGCACCGCTAACCCATGTCGCAGCCGCTATAACCATCGCAGCAATTTTTGTGAATGCGCGCCCCATTCCGACCTCCATTTGCGTGGGTCATTATCTATGCTCTTGGCATGTTTCACGCCAGTCAAGCTTTCGGGAGGGTTTGTTTCGGTCACCTGACATAACCGCGAAGTCGGCGCGACGTGGCGGCAACTGGCGGAACAATCGGCGCCACCGCGCTGAATGGCGTAATGTGCGCATAGTCAGAGAGAGGACGCGCCACATGACCGATCACCAGCCCACAATAACAACAGAGATCCGCGAAGGCGTGGGCTGGCTCAGATTTGCGCGGCCGCCGGTCAATGCGTTTACCTGGGCAATGTTGGGCGAAACGCGCGCCGCCTTCGACGATCTGCATGCTGATCCATCCGTGTGCGTCATAGTACTGGGCAGCGCCATCCCTAGCCACACCAGCGCCGGCGCGGATCTGACGGTGTTTCGGGACGCTTCGTCCGATGACATGCGCCGCTGGGTCGACGACTGTCATGCGCTTGCGCGGGTGATGCGCGCGTCGGACAAACCCATTCTGGCCGCGATCAAGGGCGTCGCCGTCGGCGGCGGGTTGGAGATTTGCCTGCACGCAGACATGCGGTTCGCTTGCCAGAACGCCCGCCTTGGCCAGCCAGAGGTGAACATCGCGTTCATCCCGCCCGTTGCTGGCACGCAGGCGCTGGTCCGACTGGTCGGGCGGAGCGCGGCGTTTCGAATGCTGTACACGGGGGAGGTGATCACGGCGGCCAAGGCGCTGGACATCAACCTTGTCGACGAGATTTCCGCGCCGGGTGCCGTCGACCACGACGTGCAGGCGTTCGCTGCAGCGCTGGCGCAGCGCCCCGCCAACGCGTTGGCGTCTATTCGGCGTTGCCTGGTAGACGGCGGCGCATTGGATTTCGATAGCGGCATGGCGGTTGAAGCGGCTGAGGCTGCGCGCCTTAGCGATCATCCGAACTTTCGCGAAGGTGTCGACGCCTTCCTGACAAAACGGGTCTCGCGTTGGGCGGGCGGCGCCTGATCCGCCGCGGTCAACCAGACGCCATCTTGTAGAAAGTTTCCAACCGCAGATCGGGGCAGCCACCCAGCCAGATTGGGTGAACGCAATGATCAGCCAGCACATCGCCTGTTTCGGGATGCGAAAACACGATCAGCCCATCGCGGTTCAGCGCGAGCCAGGGCAAAAGCCAGGCGAACACCTCTGGCGACGCTTCCAGTTGGCACGACCACATCGGGTGCGGACCAACCGGTTTTTCGTGCATCCGTCCGCGCACGACGTCGAACGTGGCCTCGGCCGCGTCAATCACCGCGCGGGCGGGATCAATCGTGTCCGCATCATAGTAGATGTGGGCGTGATAGGATTTGATGGTGGCGATGTCTTTCATGGAACCTCCTGCTCGGTTCGACATAGGCGCGGCGCCAAGGGTCTGAATAGACAGACGCCCGGAAACAAACCGTCGACAAGACCATGTTCAGGCGTCGCTAGGGCGGTTTGTGATCAAAATGAATCAGTTTGATCACAAACCAAGGCAGGAAGCCGTCAGCGCAGAAATGCGCTAAGTCGGTTTGCGCAGGACGAGGATGGCGAGGCCGACGGTCACCAGCGCGATCCCGCCCCATTCCAGCGGGTTTGGCGCTTCGCCCAATACCGGGATCGCCAGAACCGCCACGCCCGCGGGCACCGCCGCTGAAAAGCCCGATGTCGCTGCCGCGCCCAGATGCATCGCGGCGAGCGTAAAGAAAATCACTGCAAAGAACCCCGGCCCCATGCCCTGGAACACGACCTGCAGGGCGATTTCCTCTACAGTAGCGTCGCTGAGGCCCGATGGCAGAAGGAACCACCAGAGCGGCAGGAATATCAGCGCATTCGGCACGTTAATGATGGCGAGTGCATTCCACGGCGTCAGCCCCCATTTGCCGATGCCCCAGATATAGGTTGAGATCAGCAGCGAGCTGGACACGAACATCGCAATCGCCAGTCCGACATCCGCGCCGCCCTGCGACAATCCACGCAGCCCCACCAACGTGCCGCCCAGATAGATCACCGCGACGCCCAGCAACCGCCAGGGGCCGGGGTAGTCGCGGCTGAACACTGCGGCCAGCGCCATCGTGGCGATCGGGATCGACCCGTTGGCGAAGACCCCCGCATAAGCGGCGGGCGCGTTCTGCAAACCAAAGTAGAGGATCAGCGTATAGACCGACCCCGGCCCGCAAATCAGCAACAGCAGGATGACAGGCCAGGACAAGTCACGCGGCCACCAACGCCACAGGAAGGGCAGCGTGATCGTTCCAGCCACCAGAAAGCGCAGCGCAGCGATATCGAATGGCGTCATCGATGTCGTGACCCCCATCCGAGATACGACAAAGAAGCCTGACCAGATAAAGAAGACCGCAACCGCGCTGACGAGGCCCAGAATGATGTTTCGCTGCGCCATGCGCCCCCTGTGATCGCGCGCAACGCGCCCGTTTACGCACCTGACCCCAAGTCGGCGGATCGCGATGCTGGCGTGGATGACACTGCGCCCATAGGGTGGAAAAAACTCCACTGCCGTGACGACAGGTAACTGCAATGACCTTAGACCAGCTGACCGACGCAGAACAATCACGCCTCGCCGCCGCTGAAACCTTCGCGGCGGATGTGCTGGCCCCCAACGCCCAAGCGTGGGAGGCCGCCCGGGCTGCGCCCCGCTCCCTGTTCGAGGACGCGGGCGCAGCTGGTCTGCTGGGTCTGCTGGTGCCGCAGGACCAGGGCGGCGCCGGGGTCAGCTATGTCGCGCTCCTGTCGATCTTGGAGGCGCTCGCCAAGGTCGACATGGCCGCCGCCTTCGCACTGATCGTCCACAACAATCACGCCCGCGGGGTCGCGGTATCCTGCTCAGACCACCTGATCGAAACCTATTTGGCTGACATGATCACCGGACGCACAATCGGCGCGTTTCTGCTGACCGAACCACAGGGCGGATCGGACGCAGCGGCGATCTCCACCACCGCGACAGATGATGGCGACGCCTATGTGATCAACGGCGCCAAGGCGTGGATCAGCAATACGCCGACAGCGGACTTGCTGAATGTGTTCGCCCAGACCGAACCCGGCGCGCGGGCCAAGGGGATTCTGTCGATCCAGGTGCCCGCCAACGCCGCCGGCGTCACTCGCCTGCCCAGCTACGAGATGATGGGCGGCTACGCCATCGGCGCGGGCGGGTTCGAATTTGATAATGTGCGCGTGCCAAAGTCTCAGGTCATGCTGCCTGCAGGCCGAGGGTTTCGGGCGGCGATGGGCGGGATCGATATCGCCCGCGCTGGGGTCGCCGCGATGTGCGCGGGCATGCTGCGCGCCGGGCTGGACACCGCGATGCCGCGCCTGATGACACGCCACGCTTTCGGCGCACTGCTGGCTGATCAGCAGGGCCTGATGTGGACCCTGGCCGACGTCGCGACAGAGATGGAGGCGACGCGCCTGATGGCCTTCAACGCCGCCGAAAAGATCGACGCAGGCGAAGACGCCGTCGCCGCCGCCGCTCACGCCAAGAAATTCGCCACCCGCGCCGCCTTTCGCGGCCTGAACGCCTGCATGCAGGCGATGGGTGCAGATGGCTTGAAACAGGAATTCCCCCTCGCCCGGCACCTCGCCTCGGCGAAGATGGCGGAGTATCTGGATGGCACGACCGAAATTCAGAACGTGGTTATCGCCCGCGCACTGCGGCGTGAATACGCGGGCTGCCAGGCTAGTTGGCTCTAAGCCGCGCAATGCAGTTTTCCTGATCAAGTACAGCAACATCGTATCCGAGATCGTCAAGCACCGTGATCGTTGCAGCGAAATTCGCACCAATGCCCGCAAAACCGTCAGCATGACGGTGTTCGAATATGATTGCGCAGGGTTTAGCGACATCAACTGGATACGCGCCCAGCAACGTGCAATCGTACCCTTCGGTGTCCAACATCAGCAGATCGACCACCTCGCATCCGATCAGAGCGATGAGCTGCGACGGCGTAAGCGCCGGCGCTTCAATCGCCTCGATGTGAGCTGCGAGCTTCGGGCTATGATCAGCTGCGTGATTGGGGTTCAGTGATCCCAGCTGATCGCCCCAAGGCGTCACCTGTGTCGCTGTTTGACTGGGGGCGTAGAACGTAAACGTCTCTACCTCGTCCGGCGTGAGGCAGGCGTTGATCAGGATTAGCCCGTCCGTCTCTCCGTATCGGCGGCGGAGGTCCGTAAACAGATGGGGAGACGGCTCCACCA
The DNA here is from genome assembly GCA_965659735.1 of uncultured Pikeienuella sp. Classification (GTDB taxonomy): domain Bacteria; phylum Pseudomonadota; class Alphaproteobacteria; order Rhodobacterales; family Rhodobacteraceae; genus Pikeienuella. Next base: position 17,613 of record CBFHXH010000019.1, on the reverse strand, counting down.
AGCATACTTTGCCCAATTGCAACGCCGCTTTGACTAGTTTCACCGTCTTCGCGCCATTATGCGCGCCGACCATGATTAAAGAAAAGTTGTTGGCTAGCCTCTGGTTGGACAGATGAGGTCGCAAGTGGCTTTCCAAGCCTGCGGCTTTCGTCAGACAAAGTCCTGCGATGGACAGCATGGCGTTACCGGCCTGCTTTAACATTTTTCGAGACGCCTCTCGCTTCTTGCTTTCGGCCATGATCGGACCTAGGCGCGTTGACAAGGACGGTGATGCTACCCGATGTCAGCGTCCAGCACGACATTGGAATCATTTGGCATTGGACCTGTTTATGCCCACCACCACCTATCCCAGCGCCATTCTCGCCCACCGCCGCGCCGATATCGGCGTTCACGCGCTAGGGCTCGTGCTGACGCTGGTCGCTGGCGCGGCGCTGCTTTGGCGAGGGTTGGGCGTACTGGACGGCGCTCTGATCGCCGCCATCATCGGCTACCTCACGGCCGCGCTCGCCTCGAACCTGGCGTCCTGGACGTACCACTTTGCGCCCTGGCACGATCGGCGGGCTTTGCTGCGCCGGATCGATCACGCCGCGATATATCCCAGCATCTCTGGCGCATTTACACCATTCTTCGTTCAAGCGAACACGACCTGGACGCTGGGTCTACTGTGCCTCTGCTGGGGGCTGACGGCGCTGGCGATGTGGAACAAGATCACCAACCCGACGATCAAATCACGCTGGTCCACCGCGTCCTATATCGGGCTGGGCGCGATTGGATTGCTGGCGCTGCCCGATCTCGGCGGCGTGCCAGACGCGACCCCGTGGTGCATTGTCGGCGGCGCGCTGTGCTATGTGATCGGCACGCTGTTCTACGCCAGGAAGGCCCTGCCCTATCGCTATGCGATCTGGCACATGTGGGTGAATTGCGGCGGCGTCATGATGTTCGCGGGCATATGGCTGGCGCTTTTCTGGTGATCCAGTTTGGCCGAAGAACGCTTTAGCCGCCTTTGAAATCACCAAGCGATACGCTGTCACCGGTCACAAATTGTATCCGTCGACTATGAGCTGCGAGACAACCTCCAGCTCCATCTCGTTCTGAGGTGTGTAGAGCAGGACGAACCCCTCCCACCCCGCACGACGATCGGCCCAGGGATGGCGAACGGCCCAGCCCGCAGCAACGGCTTCACGCGCGCGTTCTGGTGCCAACGAGGCGTGCAGACTGCCATCGGGGTGCACATGAGCGAATTCACGGCCGCCAACAATCACTTCGGGGCACTTCAGCGACAGATCCTCCAGCAGCCAGAACCCGGTGGCGCCAGGCAGCGAGACGACTGTGGGCCTGATGTCGACACCCGGCAGCAACGCGACACAGCGCATCAGTTCCGCATGAACCGCCGGAACCGCCTCGCCTGAGAATTGCTTGTGCGGGACGCCCTTAGTCGTTGGCGGGATTGGCGTCTCGCGGGCGGGCAATGTTTGGGCCTCAGCCAGTGCGGGCACCATCATCGAAAGAACGGCGATCAGCATCGATGTGTGTTTCAGACGTGTTGAATTGGTCATCTTCGATCCCTCCGGGCCCCAAACTGCACGAAGCCTACATCATCCCAGGCGCAAAGTCGGGCGGCGTGGGGCGGGCCGCCCGACCATGCGATCTTACTTCCCTGACAGCTGACCTAACGCGCCAGCCCAGTCTTCAACATGATGCGTGTCGACGATCTTGCCGTCTTTGATCGTGTGGATGTCGATCGACATGATGTCGAAGCTGCGGCCTTCAACATCGACACCGAACATCGCGCCTTTGGGCGTGCCGGTGGCGCGGCCGCGAAAAATGACCTTGTCGCCAGCTTCGATCACTTCGAACATTTCCCAGTTCATGTCAGGGATCAACTGACCGAAGCCGCCGATCTGACCGATGAACTTGTCTGCGGTTTTGAACGCCCCGGAATAATCGCCAACGCTTTTCCATTCATCCGCCATAGCATTTCGCGCATCGGCAGCGTGAGATTCTGAGCTGGGATTGCTAAGGAATGCATAGAAGGGCTCAACAACGGCGCGCCGACCCGCCTGAACGCCGCTGGCGATCAGGGCTGCGGCTGCGAGCACGGGCAAAAAAGGGTTTTCATGTCATCCTCCTCCAAGGGTCAAAGCGGCGGCCTGTCAGTGCGTTGCGGCCACGTTTGAAAGATGGAGGGTTTTCTGGAGATTAATAATCTGGGATCGATCGATTTCACTGTTCGGATTATATACATAATAATCGATCAGCTTCGCCAGATAGCGATCTTCGCCAAGACCGTCGACCACGGGTCGTTCCGGGCCGCGGCGCAGGCTTTGGGCCTGTCGCCATCGGTCGTCAGTCATCAAATTTCTCAGCTGGAAACACAGCTGGGAACGGCGCTCTTGTACCGGTCCACCCGCAAACTGTCGGTGACCGAGGATGGCAAGCGCCTGCTGGCCGAGGCGGAGGTGATGCTGGACGCCGCGCAGGCGGGGCTGAACGCCGTGGCGGATGGCGGCAGCGCCCTGTCTGGCGCGCTGAACGTCACGGCCCCTGCCGTTCTGGCACAGTCAGCGCTGGTCGACCGGATTGCGGTGTTTTCGAACGATCATCCTAAGGTGACACTTTCGCTGGATTTTTCAGACACCCGCCACGCAGTGATCGACAATGGCATCGATGTGGCGATCCGCATGGGCTGGCTGCAAGACAGCGCGCTGAAGGCGCGGAAACTTTACGAAGTTGAGCGTGTTTTGGCGACGGCGACCACCTATGCTGCTGAGCAACCGGCACCGACTGAGACGTCCGATCTGGAACAGTGGCGGTGGCTTGAACTGACGCAGGTCGGGCGCAAACCGGAATTTCGCAAACCAGGCATGGATCCCGTGCAACTCAAAGCGTCTTCGCGTCTAGGCGTCAATGACGCACATGTGCTGTACCGCCTGTCGCGGGCCGGTGCGGGACTGGCCTTGTTGCCCGAGTTCCTGATCACCGAAGATCTGGCCACTGGAGCCATGACGCACATGCTGCCCGGCTGGGCGGTCGATTCCATTGGCGTTTACGCCGTCTGGCCGCCCAACGCACCAAAATCGGGGCTGACCACGCGGTTTGTCGAAGCGCTGTCTGCACTCCCGCCGAATGTCGGGGCCGGCTGACGCTGCAGGTTAGGCGTTGACTTACAGCGACTCTAACCCGCTACCAAAGGGGCCAAGGAGACGTCATCAAGATGAATATTGCAGAAGCAGCGCTCGCCTGTGGGCTGTCGGCGCACACGATAAGGTTCTACGAAAAATCTGGGATGTTGCCTGACATCGAACGGGGCGCAGACGGGCATCGCCGGTTCACCCTGCGGCTTATCGAATGGCTGACCTGTTGTACTGGCTGCGCGAAACCGGCATGATGATCAGCGCAATGCGCAGGTTCACCTCACTGGCCAAGGCAGGCGACGCCAAAATCGCTGAACGTCGGCAAATCCTGTGTGATCACGCCGCAACGCTAAGGGCCAAGCGCGCGATGCTCGACAAATGTGAAAGCATCCTCGCCATCAAGATCGCCAGCTACGGCCAAAGCCTGACGAGCACGACACATGAGATTTGCTTATCTGATCGAGCCGCTATTCAATCATGTCGATGGGTCTGGTCGCGTCACCGGCTGCGATGTGGAATTGGCCCGTCATGTGCGCGCCGCGTTTGATCTTGGAAAATTTGAGCCTTTGGAAACCACGTTTGTAGAGCTTTTGCCCGGGTTGGTGGATGGTCGTTGGAAAATGACAACAGGCCTTTTCAAAACTGAAGAACGCCGGCGGCGCGCGCAATTCAGCCGCCCCATTTGGGCGGCGCCGGACGGATTTCTGGTTTTGGCCGGCAATCCGCGGAACATAAAAGGCTATCGGTCAGTGGCGTCTCAACGCGATATCCGGTTGGCCGTGATCCGCGATCAGGTGCAGCATCGTTCGGCGATCGAATTTGGGGTCAGCGATTACCAGATCGCGGTCTTCGAAACCTATGAAGACGCCGCCATGGCCGTTCGCACAGGCGCCGTCGACGCCTACGCCAGCGTAGCCCGGGCGCATGGCGGTTTCATGGAATTGCACCCCGATTGGCACTTGGAGGTGATCCCGGCGCCAACCACGGAAAAGCCGCCCGCCTTTGGTTCGTTCGTCGTCGGTTTGGATGACGCCGACTATCTGAAGGCGGTTGACGCGGTTCTCGCCGACTATCTTGGGACAGACACCCACCGGGCGATGGCGGCGTCTTTCGGCTTCTCCCCGGCGGAGATAGACCTGAGCGCAGCCTGAGCGTTCCCTTGCATCATCTGGTCGTTGGGGGTCAGTCCCGGCCCGCCAGTCATTTGCGCCCTCCCGAAAGATGGCGGAGAATCGGCCGGCGCCTCAAATTTTAATAATCACTTAATTAAATTTTTTTCAGTTGGTTGGCGTTGGTTTCACGCGTGAAACCATGCCGTGTTTCACACCCCTGAACGCAAAAGGGCGCCCGGCTGGGCGCCCTTGATCATCTGTTTCACTGTGAAACTCAGGCCGCTTGGGCGAGGTTCCGAAGGACGTAGTGCAGAACGCCGCCGTTTTCGATGTACTCGATCTCAACTTCCGTATCGATCCGGCACTTCAGCGTGATTTCAACCACCTCGCCATTGGCGCGGGTGATCGTGCAAGGCACTTCGGCCAGCGGGCTGATCGTGTCGAGCCCGCTGATCGCAACTGTTTCCTCACCGGTCAGGCCCAGTGATTTTCGGCTGTCGCCGCCGGTGAACTCGAACGGGATCACACCCATGCCGACAAGGTTAGACCGGTGGATACGCTCAAAGCTTTCCGCGATCACGGCCTTCACGCCCAGCAGGGCCGTGCCCTTGGCTGCCCAGTCGCGCGACGACCCGGCACCGTACTGTTCGCCGCCAAAGACGACCAGCGGGGTGCCAACTTCCTGATAGGCCATGGCCGCGTCAAAGATCGGCATCTCGGTCCCATCCGGGCCTTTGGTGAAGCCGCCTTCAATACCATCCAGCATCTCGTTCTTGATGCGGATGTTGGCGAAGGTGCCGCGCATCATGATCTCGTGATTGCCGCGGCGTGAGCCGTAGGAGTTGAACTCCCGCACCGGCACCTGGCGTTCGGTCAGGTACTGGCCCGCAGGCGTTTCGGCCTTGAACGACCCAGCGGGTGAGATGTGGTCAGTGGTGACCATATCACCCAGAACGGCCATGACCTTGGCGCCTTCGATATTGGTGATGACGCCCGGCTCTTTCCCGATACCCTGGAAATAGGGCGGGTTCTGAACGTAGGTCGACGCGGATGGCCAGTCGTAGGTCTGGCTTTCGGTCGTGTCGACACCCTGCCATTTTTCGTCGCCCTCGAAGACGTCGGCGTATTTCGACTGGAACGCGTCGCGGGTAACGGTCTGCTCAACCAGCTCAGCGATCTCCGCCTGGGTTGGCCAGATATCTTTTAGGAAGACGTCGTTGCCATCCTGATCCTGACCAATAGCGTCAGAGGTTAGGTTGATGTCGAGCGTACCCGCCAGAGCATAAGCCACCACCAACGGCGGCGAGGCGAGGTAGTTTGCGCGCACATCGGGGCTGATGCGGCCTTCGAAGTTGCGGTTGCCCGACAGGACCGAGGTAGCGACCAGATCGCCTTCGGCAATCGCGTCGGACAGTTCCTGCTGGATTGGGCCAGAGTTGCCGATGCAGGTGGTGCAGCCATAGCCGACCAGGTTGAAGCCGACCTTGTCGAGATCTTCCTGCAGACCCGCCGCTTCAAGGTATGCCGACACGACCTGCGAGCCCGGCGCCAGCGAGGTTTTCACCCAGGGCTTGCGGTTCAGCCCCAGCGCAGCGGCCTTGCGGGCCACCAGACCAGCGCCGATCATCACATAGGGGTTCGACGTGTTGGTGCAGGACGTGATGGAGGCGATGACGACCTTGCCGCTTTCCATCGCGTAATCCTCGCCCTTGACGGCGACTTCCTTGCCCATCGGACGCTTGAAGGTGTTTTCCATTTCGCTATGAAACGCCTCTTTCGCGTTGGTCAGCGCGACATAGTCCTGTGGCCGTTTCGGGCCGGAAATGGCGGGTACGATTTTGCCCATGTCCAGTTCCAGCGTGTCGGTGTAGACCGGGTCATAATCGGCAGTGCGCCAGAACCCGTTTTCCTTGGCGTAGGCTTCGACCAGCGCAATGCGGTCGTCGTCGCGGCCCGTGATGCGGAGGTAGCGCAGCGTCTCATCATCTATTGGGAAGAAGCCGCAGGTCGCGCCGTATTCCGGCGCCATGTTGGCGATCGTCGCGCGGTCAGCCAGCGGCAGAACGTCGAGGCCGGGGCCATAGAATTCGACAAATTTGCCGACAACGCCCTTTTCGCGCAGCATCTCGACAACCTTCAGAACCAAGTCGGTGCCGGTGGTGCCTTCGACCATCGCGCCCGTCAGCTTGAAGCCGACAACTTCCGGGATCAGCATCGAAATTGGCTGGCCCAGCATCGCGGCCTCAGCCTCAATCCCGCCGACGCCCCAGCCCAAAACGGCGAGGCCATTGACCATGGTCGTGTGGCTGTCCGTGCCAACCAGCGTGTCAGGGTATGCGACTTCGGTGCCGTTCTGATCAGTGTCGGTCCACACCGTCTGCGCGAGGTATTCGAGGTTCACCTGGTGGCAGATCCCTGTGCCCGGCGGCACAACGCGGAAGTTGTTGAACGCGCTCTGACCCCATTTCAGGAAGGTGTAACGCTCCATATTCCGTTCATATTCACGGTCCACGTTCATCTGGAACGCGCGCGGATTGCCGAATTCGTCGATCATGACGGAATGGTCGATGACCAGATCAACCGGGTTCAGCGGGTTAATCTTCTCCGCGTCGCCGCCCAGCGCAACAATCCCGTCGCGCATCGCAGCAAGGTCGACAACCGCGGGAACGCCGGTGAAGTCCTGCATCAGAACGCGGGCCGGGCGATATGCGATTTCGCGAGGGTTCTTGCCGCCCTTGGCGCCCCATTCCGCGAAGGCCTTGATATCGTCGACAGAGACGGTCTTGCCGTCTTCGAACCGCAGCATGTTTTCCAGCACGACCTTCAGCGCGGCCGGCAGGCGCGAGAAATCACCAAGGCCAGCGGCTTCGGCGGCCGGGATCGAATAGTAAGCGATCGTCTGATCGCCGATTTTTAGCTCTTTGCGGGTTTTGGACGTGTCCTGTCCGACGACGATGGTCATATAGCTCTCCTCGCTGGCGCAGATGCGCGCGTCGCTGGTGATTTAGTCTGGGCGAGCGGCTGGCGAAAGCGCTCAACTGCACGGCTTTAACACTACCCGAGATCGCAAAATTTGGCGAGTCGAAGCGGTGTCACGATCAGCGTATACATTTGCATACAATACAGGGCAAGAGCCTACATCAACCCCTCTTCAACCATCTCGCGATACCCCCTAATTCCGGCCTGAACGATCAGCGTTACATAACGTTCCGCATCGGCTGGCGGGATTGTGCGATTGATGGCGAATGTGACGACGCCATGGATCGCCGCCAGCAGCATCCGCAGCGAATCCGCCTCGGCCTGGCTTGCGCCGGTCGAGTCGATCCCGGCGGCGGAAAGGATGCGGGCGGACAACAGTTGTTTTGCGTTCTGAATGCGCTGGTCAGCGGGTCCCTGCGGGCGATGTTCAAACACTGCAGCCCAGCGGTTCCGATGCGTGCGTGCAAAGCCAAGATAAATGCGCGCCAGCGCCGCGAGGCGATCCTCGCGGCCCGTGTCATCCGGCAGCGCGCGGATCGTGCACGACGCTTCCTCCGCCATCTGGCGGAAGGTCGACAGGTTCACCTCGCCGATCAGACCGTCGAGATGACCAAAAATGTTGTAGAGCGTACCAACCGAGCAGCCGGTTTCGGTGGCGGCGCGGCGAGCGGTCAGCGCGCCCAGGCCTTCCTCCACCACGATCAATTCAGCCGCCTCTAAAGCTGCTTTGCGCAGCTCTGCATGGGGCTTCCGCTTGGTTCTGGGCTTTTTTTCCACGCTCATACTTGAACATTGTTCATATTAATCCCACTTGTCAATTATGAACGCCGTTCAAATTTGCCTCAGGCAGCTTTTCTTTAAGCTAATAATGAACGATGTTCAAAAATGTAGGATTAAATGTTCAGAACCGTAACCACTCTGTTCCGCGCCGGTGTCGCCGAGGCGGATGAGGATTTACAGGATCGCATGGCCCCTGCCCTGCTTGCGCAACATCTGCGCGACGCCAAGGGCGAGCTTGCCCGCTATCGCGCAGGTTTGGCGGCGCTGATGGCGCGTTAAGCGAAAGAGGCGCGCCTTGAACGCGCGCTTGCCGACAAACTGACCCAGCGCGAAGCTGAGGTTGAAACCGCGCTGGCCGCGGAGGACAGGGAACTGGCCGAAGCAATTGCAGAGGACATGCTGCGAATTGAGGATGAGGTTCAGGCCGCCGTCAAGGAACGCGCCCGCCTGACGGCGGAGGTCGCCAAGGCACGCGCAGCCCAGGATGAGGCGGAACGAACCTTCGCCCAACTGACGGACCAGCTGCGCATCGCCCGCACCCGCGCCGCGTCGCCGCGAACGATCCGGACCTCTTCGCTGAAACAGGCGGAGCAGGCGGCAGGCCGCCTCGCCGCTCGGATGGAGCGGGATGAAGACATAGCCGCTGCGTATGAGCGGATGGAAACCAGCGCCAAAGAACAGGATCTGGCGGCAAAGCTGAAATGATCCGGCCTGTTCAATGACCGTGCGAAACGGCGCGACAACATTCTTGCCCGCATCAAGTCCAAAGGAGAGACGAAATGAACACCCAGACACAGAACTCAAAAGGCTGGATCCTGTTTTCCTATGTCAATTTCATCATCGCCATCGGCGCAACGCTGATTGGCGCCTGGATGACGGACATGACACTGGAAATGAAAGGCTTTGTCACCATGGGCACACTGTTGATCACGTCGTCTTCGTTCACGCTCGCCAAGACCCTGCGGGATGAGCATGAGGCCAAGCGCTTTCACAAACAGCTGGAAGAAGCGCGGACAGAAAAACTGCTGAGAGAGGTGGAGCCTACCTAGGCAGCTATCCGCGCAATGAACGCTGCAAGATCGTCGTAACGGCTAAGCGGCAGCACATGCGCCACATACTGATCCGGGCGGACCAGCACCATGCATCCGCCCGGGTCGATCCCCCGCAAATCGAAGATATTCGCCATCGGGTCAGGGCAGAACATCCGCTGATAATCCTTCATCTCAAGCCGCCCGGCGAGGGGTAGAAGAACAGGATGAGCGTCTTCTACCAACAGTGTTCGGTGCGGCTGGCGAAAGATCGCCCGCACGTCCAGCGTCTCCGCCAACTCACCAGCCAAGTGATCGCAAAGCGTGTTGATTGCGGACCCCTTCGCGATCGGATCTTCATCCGCTGCAAAGGCGTAAAGCCGCCAGCGCCCGTCCGCGTTCGCCACATGACCCAGTTGCATGGGCTTGGCGTCCGCCAGACGTATGACCGGCGCGGAATGGAACCGTTTGCCGATGACCAACCCCGTCGCCAACGCTTGGTGATCCGGCGTCCCTTTAATGACCGAAGGCGCGTACTGCGTTTCAACCCCGGCAGTATAGCGCCCATGCCGGGTGAAATAGCGTTGCGCCTCTGCAGGATCCGCGTCCGCAGTCAGCACATTTGCGAAAGCGCGGTCAAAATCGATCAGATCTTGCGCGACCGCCTGACGTTCCGCCGAATAGGTGCGAAGGACGGCACGGTCATTTCGCCCTTCCAACACCGCCGCCAGTTTCCAGCCAAGGTTGAAGGCGTCCTGCATCGACACATTCATCCCCTGCCCAGCTTTCGGGCTGTGCGTGTGGCAGGCGTCCCCGACGATAAACACGCGCGGATCATCGGCGTCATCATCGAACCGGTCGCAGATGCGTTGGCCAATCTCATAAACCGACCACCATGGGATTTCCTTTACCTCCAGCGAATAGGGGCTGAAAATTCGGCGGGCGGCAGCGATCAGGTCGTCTGCGCCGAGGTCACGGTCCGCGACTCGTTCGTCGGCGTTCAGTTTGTCGAGTTCGATATAGAGGCGGAACATGTACCCGCCCTCACGCGGGATCAGCAGCGCGCTGCCCTGATCTGCGGACCGGATCAGCGCCTTCAGCCGGATATCGGGAAAATCTGTGATGGCCAGCAGGTCCATCACGCCCCAGGCCTTGTTGGCCGCGTCACCTTTCAGTTGCAGGCCAATCGCCCGGCGCACGGCTGATCGTGCGCCGTCGCAGCCCGCGACATATCGGGCAGTCACAGTTTCTTCGGCCCCATCGCGCGACAAGGTCGCGGTCACCGGGCGAACGGCGCCGCGGTCAATGGTCAGGCCGATCAGCGCCGTACCATAGTCTGGTGTCAGTCGGGTCGGGGCGTTGCGCATCTTTTCCAGATAGAAGTCGTGGACCCGCGCCTGGTTCAAGATGACATGGGGCATCTCGGAAAGCCCCTCCTCCACATCATCGATCCGACCACTGCGGATGATACGCACAGGATCGTCAGGATCCGGGGTCCAGAAGGAGGCTTCGTTGACCCAATACGCCTCCCGCTCAACAAGGTGGCGGAAACCGAAGGCTTCGAACATCTCCATCGTTCTGCAAGCTATGCCGTCGGCCTGCCCCACTTCCAGCGGGCCTGGTTTCTGGTCGATGATGCGGGTTCGAATTGCCGGAAATTGCGCCAACTGGGCGGCCAGCGTCAGGCCCGCGGGACCACAGCCAACGATCAGAACGTCTACTTCGTTGTCAGACCCAGACTGAGCGACAGCTTCGGCGACACCCGGATCACCAACACGATAACCATTTTGGTGGAACTGCATGGCCTTCCCTTCTGCTGCGAGGTTAGCCCAGCAAGGCGCCGATATCCACGGACCGGCCCCGCAGGAAATCACCGGCGTCCACCGCGCCTTTGCTTGCCCGTTGCAGGCGCAACAGCCGCACAGCGCCCGACCCACAGGCAATTGTCAGGTCATCGCCAATTACGGCGCCGGGCGCGCCTGCACCCTCAGCCATCTCGGATAGCAACACCTTGACGCGCTCGCCCTCCAGCTCAAACCAGGCGCCGGGAAAGGGCGACAGGCCACGGATATGGCGATCAACCTCCTCTGCCTTTCGGGACCAATCGATGCGGGCTTCGGCCTTGTCTATCTTGGGGGCGTAGATCCCCTCCGCCGGCTGCGCCGTCGCTTGCAGCGCGCCGCGGGACAGCACATCGAGCGCCACGACGATGGCCGTGGCGCCTGTTTCGGCAAGACGGTCACGGAGAGTGGCGGCGGTGTCGTGTGGCTTTATGGTCGTTCGTTCTTCCAACACCACCGGACCGGAGTCGAGGCCCAGCTCCATCTGCATGATGCAGACGCCGGTTTCCGCATCCCCCGCCATGATTGCCCGCTGGATCGGCGCCGCGCCGCGCCAGCGCGGCAAAATCGAGGCGTGAATGTTAAAGCAGCCGTGCGCCGGCGCATCCAGCACCGCTTGCGGCAGCAATAGTCCATAAGCGACAACGATCGCAGCATCCACATCAAGCGCGGCAAAGGCGGCGCGGTCGTCTTCAGCCTTGAAGTTCAGCGGCGTGCGAACTTCCAAGCCCAACGCCTCAGCCCGTGCATGTACCGGCGAGGGCCGCAATTTCTTGCCTCTGCCCGCCGGGCGTGGCGGCTGGGAATAAACGCAGGCGATCTCGTGACCCGCTTCAACCAGCGCATCCAGCGCGGCGACGGAAAAATCGGGCGTGCCCATGAAAGCGATGCGCATCAGCCCCTCCGCCGCAGTTTAGCGTATTTGTCCAGAACCATGCGCCGCTTTACCCGGCTAAGGCGTTCAATGAAAAGCGCCCCGTTCAGATGATCAATCTGATGCTGCACCGATGTCGACCACAGCCCTTCGAACCAGCGTTGCGTGACCGCCCCGCACATATCCAGATAGCGCACCTCAACCGCCACAGGGCGGCGCACCTTGGCCGATGCGCCCGGCAGGTTGGGCGAGGCTTCTTCATGCTCGCGCAGCTCATCACTGACCTGCAAAAGTTCAGGATTGGCCATGCGCACAGGCGCGCGGCCCTCGGGTTCGCAATCCACCACGATGATCCGGCGCGCCACGCCGATCTGCGGCGCCGCGAGACCAACACCCGGCATCGCGTACATCGCCGCCAGCATACGTTCCCACGTCGCAGCCACCTCAGCGTCAACTGCCGACACTGGTACCGCCACCGCCTTCAGTCGCGGATCGGGCCAAAGCAGGAATTCAGTCGCGCGCACGCTCACGCTTCAGCTTTTTCATTTTCTGGGTAATCATCTGACGGCGGACGGAGCCGAGGTAATCGATGAACAGCTTGCCGTTCAGGTGGTCGATTTCATGCTGCACGCAGGTAGCCCAAAGGCCAGCGTAGTCGCGTTCCTGCGGGTCACCGTTCTGGTCGATATAGCCCACCTTGACCTCAGCCGGTCGCGTGACCATGCCGAACTGATCCGGGATCGACAGGCAGCCTTCATCATAGTCACTTTTGTCATCGGATGACGCCAGAATTTCTGGATTGAACATCACCGTCGGCTGAGGTGTTTCCCCCTCTTCCTTTACGCAGTCCATGACCAGCAGACGCTTGGTTACGCCAATCTGAGGCGCCGCAAGGCCGATGCCCGGCGCGTCGTACATCGTTTCCAGCATGTTTTCGGCCAGCGTCCGCAGGCCGTCGACAATGTCGGCCACAGGTTCACAGACCTTTTTCAGGCGCGGGTCGGGGTGGATCAGGATCGGCAGAATGCTCATGGCCAGCGGGGTACGGGATCACCCCCTTTCGGTCAACCGCATCCCGTTCTATCGTAACGCCAAAATGGAGGTGTCATGTCAGATCCAATGGAAAGCCCGATCTTCGCCCAGCGGCGGATCGAAGCAAAGATTTTGAAACAGGTTTATGAGACCCTGATCGAAAGCCACGGGCCAGAGGTCGCGAAAAAGACCATCGCCGACAGCGTGCGCAAAGCGTCGATTGAGCAGGCTGTGGAAATGGCGGAAGGGGTCGAGACCTCCATGCTTAGCTTTATTGAGCTTATGAAGCTGTGGACCAAAGGCGGCGCGCTTGAGACGACGGTGCTGGACGCTAACAAGCAGGAATACAATTTCGATGTCACCCGTTGCCGCTATTCCGAAATGTACAAGGATATGGGCCTGGGCGACATCGGCCACCTCTTGTCTTGCCAGCGCGACGGAACCTTCTGCGAGGGTTACGACAGCCGCATCAAGATGACCCGCAGCCAGACCATCATGCAAGGCGCGCCCACCTGCACCTTTCGGTTCAAACTGACGGAATGATGTTCGAGGGGTTCACCGAAGAGATGATAGAGACCTCCGGTGCCTCTATCCGCGTACGCCATGGAGGGTCGGGCCCGGCGGCGCTGCTGTTGCATGGCAACCCGCAGACATCGGCGATGTGGCGCCATGTGGCCGCCCGCCTGAAGGATGACTATACGCTGATTTGCCCGGACCTGCGCGGATACGGGTTTTCGTCAAAACCGCCCGGCGGCCCGGATTGCGTAAACTACTCCAAGCGTGCAATGGCGCTCGACATGGTCGAGGTGATGGATGCGCTGGGGCATGATCAGTTCTTCCTATGCGGCCATGACCGTGGCGGGCGTGTCGCACATCGGCTTGCCTGGGATCACGCCGATCGTGTGCGCAAGCTGTGTGTTTTGGACATCGCGCCGACGCGCGAGATGTACGCGAACACTACGGACACCTTCGCGCGCGCCTACTGGCACTGGTTCTTCATGATCCTGCCCGCGCCTGAACCCGAAAGAATGATGCAGGCGGACCCGGACGCATTCTGGCTGGCGCGTTGTGCGAAGAACGGGACGGAATTGTTCGACGAAGCGCTGGACGAATACCTCACGGCGTTTCGCGATCCCGAAACCATTCGCGCGACCTGCGACGACTATCGCGCCGCCGCTGGGGTCGACCTGAACCATGATGACGCCGAAGACCTAAAACTGCAGATGCCGTTCAGGTGCCTGTGGGGCGAAAAAGGTACGATCGAAAAGTGTTTCGATCCCTTGGCGCTGTGGCGCATGAGGGCGGAAAGCGTGACGGGCGCGGCCCTGCCCACCGGTCACTATATGGCAGAAGAGGCGCCTGAGGCGATCGCAGCGGACCTCGCCACCTTCTTTCAGTAACACCCAGCAAACAGTTCGGTGAGCACCTGTGACTTCCGCCGTCCAGCGAACTTGGTAGCGTCTGTTCGCGCGGGATGGCCCTGCGCGTGATGACGAGGGTCTTCATGGCGAATAAACGCAAGCAGAAGCAGGCGGCGGCGCGCAAAGCTGCGCTACAGACGGTCGATCACGACAAGCGGCGCACGCTGGGATTCATGAAATACTGGGTTGCAGGCGCAGCCGTTGTCGGTGGCGGCGGGTTCTGGTTTGTCAGCGATGTACAGGCGACAATGCGCGAACATGACCTAACCCGGCTTGGCCAGGGCGTACCAACGATTGTGCAAATCCACGATCCCGGCTGCCCAAGATGCACGGCGCATCAGCGGGTCGCGCGTGCCGCCGTCAGCGCTTTTGATGAAACCGAACTGGTCTTTCTTGTCGCCAATATCAACACTTAACAAGGCCGAGCGCTGGCGAATGCGCATGGCGTCGGGCATGTCACGCTACTTCTGTTCGATGGGGAGGGCCGGCGGCACGACATCATCCAAGGCCCCAGCACCGAAGCGCACTTGTTCGACGCCTTCCAGCGCCATGTGGATAGTCTGAAGAGCAGCTGACGGGGCCAGAAAAACCTTAGGCCAGAGCGGATTGACGAACTGCGACGCAACATTGTAATGCTGCGCCGCAACAATCCGTAACTTTCTTACCCAAGGTTTCCGCTTCATGAGCTTCAAAGTCCAGCCAGCTGGCCCTGCCCGTCCCAATCGTTGTCAACTTTTCGGCCCAGGTTCGCGTCCCGCGATCTTTGAGAAAATGGCCGCATCGGCAGCTGACGTCATCAACCTAGACCTAGAAGACAGCGTCGCCCCGGCAGACAAGCCACAGGCGCGCAAGAATATCATCGCAGCTGTGAATGACATTGACTGGGGCGGCAAGACGCTGAGCGTTCGCATAAATGGTCTCGACACTGAATTCTGGCATCACGACGCTGTCGATTTGATCGAAAAATGTGGCGATCAGCTGGACCTGATTATGATCCCGAAGGTCGGCAATGCCATGGACATCTATGCAATGGACGCTGTTGTGTCAGCCGCAGAAATGGCCGTGCGCAAGACTAAGAAGATCGGGTTTGAGGTGATCATCGAAACCGCCGCTGGCGCGCAAAATGTCGATGAAATCGCCGCAGCGTCGCCGCGCATGAACTCCATGAGCTTTGGGGTCGCCGACTACGCGGCGTCGATGGGCATGGCGGTCACGGGCATCGGCGGCACGCAGGAAGAATATTATATGCTGGCGAATGGGGAACCGGGTTCTGAGCGGGCAACATCCATGGTCGATCCTTCGCATTATCCGATTACACTTATGGTCGCCGCCTGCCGCCAGCATGGACTGCTGCCTGTCGACGGCCCGTTTGGCGACTTTGGCGATTACGACGGTTATCTCGCGCAGGCGAAACGATCCGCCACGCTTGGCTGTGTTGGCAAATGGGCGATCCACCCCAAGCAGGTCACGCTGGCGAACGAAGTCTTCACGCCGCCCGCCGCCAAGGTGGAACAGGCCCGCCGCATCCTCGCTGCGATGAAAGAAGCCGAAGAAAGCGGTCAGGGCGCCGCTGTTCTGGACGGCAAGCTGATCGACCTCGCCTCATCCCGGCAGGCGCAGGTCATCGTTAAGCAGGCTGAACTTATCGAAGCCGCCAACTGATCCATCGGGCCGCCGCAGCACTCAGCACGCGGCGGCCCGGTTCATCTCGCTGTTAACCTTCGATTAAATTGAGGTGGTGTGAAATTCCCTTTTTCTATTGACTTCAGTACTTTGCGGGAATTGCCTGTGAGGCAAACCGTGTGACAAAGAGTGAGACTGAGAGTGGTCAGCAAGTACATCACAAGACGGAAAGATAGCCGAAACTGGATGTTTGAAATGAGGATCCCAAAGGATGTTCAGACAAGGCTGGGGCAAAAGAAGATCAGGCGATCCACCGGGACAGACAGTGAGAAAATAGCCCAGCGACAAGCGAATATTTGGGCTGAGGAAATCCAGACAGAAATAGATTCAGCAAGAGGTACGGACTGGGAGCTTCACAGATGGAAGAAAGCTGTTGGAGAGGAGCGGGAACAAGGGACATCGGAGGAAAGAATTTTTGATCTTGGCCTCGATGCTGCTGACAACGAAAACGATGTGCGTAACTTAGAGGTTGCGATTGGGCGTATCGTTATCTTGGCAGACCACACCGAGCCGTACCTTCAGCATTGTGCTGAAGAGAAGCAGAACAAGTTAAAAACCCTACAGTCGAAGCGCGTTTACGTGGAAGAATTCGCGGATAGCGTTCAGACACTTGATGATGTTACTCGGAAAAATGTGGTTCATTGGATTGATAAAAACAATCACTGGAAATCGGCAACCCAGCGTGTGGTGCAGGCTCATACAAGAGATTTCCTGAAGTACATCTCTGAGCGGGTGATTTTTGATAAGATTGACCTCAGCGTGTTGGACTCGATCACGACCAAGAAAGATGTATCGAAAACCAAGGATGTTTTAACCAAAGAGGCTTTCAGGCAGGCTGAGGTGCGCGCTGACCGAGCTACTAGGGATGCAATGCGGATCATGGCCTATACAGGCCGTAGAGGCGTCTCTGTGGCGAACCTGCGCGTGGAAGATGTGGTCTACATCGAGAACATTCTTTGCTTTCGCTTCGCTACTGACAAAAGCCGGAGGCCGGACACCCACCCACCTCAGATTGTACCTGTTCACTCAAAAATCATTGATCGCGTTAGAGAGCTTAAAAACATCTCAGAAGATGGCTACTTGATAGCCTTAAACACAATGTTGGATGGGGTTGAGGCGCGCGCAAATAAGCTCCAGAGGCTGATCGCAAAAACAGGCATTACTAGCCATCAGTTCAGGACAACTGTGATCACTATGCTCGCGCAAACGGATGCGAAAGAAAGCCACAGTCGCGCAATCGTTGGTCATCAAGTTGGAAAGCAAGACGTGCACGAAAGAAGCTATGTGAAGCTCAGGACGCCGAGCACTCTCCAAGCCACCGTTGAGATGATCGACTGAGATAACTGGGCGTGGAACGAATATTGGTGAACCATTCCATTGCGTTGCACCACGTGAGTACAGGCGCCGGAGTTCATTGCTGAGGCCGTCAGGGACTGGGTCAAAGCTGCTGGGGCTAAGACGGCCTACATCGAGCCTGGATCGCCCTGGGAGAACGGATACTGCGAGAGCTTCAACGGGCGGATGAGAGATGAGCTCCTGAACGGTGAGATTTTCTACTCGCTACGTGAAGCCCAAATCATCATCGAAAGCTGGAGGAAACATTACAACACCAAACGACCCCATAGTGCATTGGGCTACCACCCACCTGCGCCAGAGGCCATCATCCCGATGGACCAACGGCCAATCATGCACTAACTTTTAAAATGGACCACTCAAGTGGGGCTGTGCA
>CBFHXH010000018.1:0-42731 GCA_965659735.1 uncultured Pikeienuella sp. | reverse complement strand
TACGGTCAACGATAGTTTCTTAAGCATTTAGCTTACTCCCATTACGTGCGGCAAGCGCCTCACAAGTAAAACCTTTGGTCGTATGGCTGAGGGCGCGGTTTCTGACGCCCCTGGCCGATGCCGGCCCCGTCAGTGCGGGAACGGCCATAGTCTGAGCTTCTGTTTCGTGATCTGCCATAGACGGGCGAGACCATGCGGCTCTTTGATAAGAATGATGACGATCATCACGCCGATTGCAACCAGCGAAATGTTTTCCATCAGCGTGGCGTTATAGCCAAAGCTTTTGCCAACCTCTTTCAGCAGGATCGGGAAGATCCAGATAAACGCAGCGCCCATGAAGGACCCTGTGATGGACCCAAGCCCGCCGATGATCACCATGAAGAGGTAGAGGAACGAGTGGTTGATGTCGAAGCTTTCAACCTCGGCCGCGCCCAGCCAGATGAACACCATCAGAGCGCCCGAGACGCCGCAATAGAATGATGAGACGGCAAAGGCGCTGAGTTTTGTCCAGAGCGGGCGCACACCGATCAATTCAGCGGCGATGTCCATGTCGCGGATCATCATCCAGCTGCGGCCAATGCGGCCGCGGATCAGGTTGGATGCGATCCATGTCATGCCGGCCAAGAAGAAGAGGACGATGAAATATTGCCAGGTCACGTCCGCCGAAGCGCCGGTGATTGGCACGCCGAACAAAGTCCGCGTGGGAACCTCGATCGCGCCTGAGTCGGCAAAGTTGTAGAGCCAGGGAATGCGCCCGAACGCCCATTCAAGGAAGAACTGCGCGCCAAGCGTCGCGACGACGAGATAGAAGCCCTTGATCCTTAGCGATGGTAGGCCAAAGAACATGCCGATTGCAGCGGCGACAAAGCCTGACAAGATAAAGTGGATCAGGATGTTCACTTCGGGGAAGAACGTCGTCAGCTTTAGGCAGGCATAGGCCCCGACGCCCATGAAGGCGCCCGTGCCCAGGCTGATCTGCCCTGCGAACCCGACCAGAATGTTCAGGCCAAGCGCAGTGATGGTGAAGATCAGCGTCGGGATGATGATCGCCTTCATGGCGAAGTCATAGCCAAGTCCCGGGATGCCGATCACTGCCACGACCAGGGCGAGAATGCCCCAGATGAACATCCCAATCCTGTCCTGACGGATCGGAAAGGCCGCAAGGTCCTTGGCGTAGGATGTTTTGTACTGTCCAGCTTCACGGTAGAACATGGGTTACACCCTCTCGATGATTTTGTCGCCAAATAGGCCCTGCGGTCGGAACAGCAGGAAGATCAGCGCAATTATGAAGGCAAACCAGCTTTCCACGCCGCCGCCCATCAGGCCGCCCCAGTAGATCTCAAACACCTTCTCGCCGATGCCGATGATCAGGCCGCCAACGATGGCGCCCGGGATCGACGTAAAGCCGCCCAGAACCAGCACAGGCAGCGCCTTTAGCGCAACGATCTGCAAGGCGAAGGACACATCAGACTTCGCGCCCCACATGATGCCAGTAACCAGCGCAACGATGCCCGCAGCGAACCAAACTACAACCCAGATCTGGTTCAGACCGATGCCAACAGACACGGCGGCCTGGTGGTCATCAGCCACAGCGCGCAGCGCCCGGCCGATCTTGGTATAGCTGAAGAAGAAAGCGAGACCCGCGATCAGCGCGCCAGCAATCAGCGTCGCAGCAATATCCAGTTTTTGGAAGATGACGATGCCGCCACCCATTTCCCAGACATAGTCACCAGACGGAAGGCCAATCTCTGAGGTCAGCATCGCCTTGGGCGCACCACCAAAGATCGCCTGACCACCACCGATCAGGATGAATGTCAGGCCAATCGTGGCCATGAACAGGATGATATCATCCTGCCCGACCAGTGGCCGCATCACGAAGCGTTCGACGCTGTAGGCGAGACCATACATGATGACGAGGGCGAGGATGACCGAAAGCCAGCCAGGCACGCCCAGTTCGTACATGCCGACCATCGCCAGCGCGGCGAACACGACCATGATGCCTTGCGCAAAGTTAAAGACGCCAGACGCCTTGAAGATCAGCACAAAGCCAAGCGCGATCAGGGAATAAAGAACACCGGACACAAACCCTTCCCAAAGGACTTGGACAAAGAAATCCGGCAGCGAGACCATTTGCACGAACGGGTCGGCAAAGACTGAGTAGAGAAAATCCATTAGTGTGGGACCCCCAGATATGCGTCGATCACGTCCTGGTTGGCCTGAACCTCGCCCGGAGTGCCGTCAGCCAGCATCCGGCCATAGTCGAGGACAACAACGCGGTCGGCGATGTCCATGACCACAGCCATGTCATGCTCAATCAGCGCGATGGTCGTGCCGTATTGTTCGTTTACGTCGAGAATGAAACGGGACATATCCTCTTTTTCTTCGACGTTCATGCCTGCCATCGGCTCATCCAGCAGCAGCAGGTCAGGCTCCATCGCCAGGGCGCGGGCCAGCTCAACCCGCTTCTGCAGCCCGTACGGCAGACTGCCGACGGGCGCATGACGGATGTGCTGAATTTCAAGGAAATCAATGACTTCCTCAGCCTTACGGCGGTGTTCAACCTCTTCGCGGATGGCTGGGCCATAGCGCAGCATTTGCCAGAACATGCCGGCTTTCATCTTCAGCTGCCGACCGGTCATAACATTCTGAATGGTCGACATGCCTTTGAACAGCGCGATGTTCTGGAACGTGCGCGCGATGCCCTGTTCCGCAATTTCGTATGGCGGCATCGAGGGGCGTTTCGCGCCGCGGAACCACACCTCACCCTCTTGCGGGTGATAGAAACCGTTGATCACATTCAGCATCGAGGATTTACCGGCACCGTTCGGGCCGATGATGGCGCGAATTTCACCTTCCAGGATGTTGAACGAGATGTTCGACAGCGCGGTGACACCGCCGAATTTCAAGGTGATGTTCTTCATTTCCATCACCGGGCCGCCGACCTTGCGGCCGTCCGGCGTCAAATACCCGCCAGCGTTCAGCTGTTCGGGCGTCATGTTCGACATTTCATTCATGCCGCCGCCTTTCTGGTTTCAGCCGTATTGGCTTTGCGGATTTCCAAAGTTGCGGAAATCGCGCCCTTGCGGCCGTCTTCATAGGTGACTTCGGTTTCAGCATAGACGCTGTCCGAACCATCATACATCGCGTCGATCAGCGGTTTGTACCGCTCGTTGATTGTGGCCCGCCGCACCTTCTGGGTGCGCGTCAGCTCGCCATCATCGGCGTCGAGCTGTTTGTGCAGGACAAGGAACCGCTGGATCTGGCAGCCGGCCAGCATCGGATCGTCAACCATTGACCGGTTCACTTCTTCCACGTGGCCTTGCATCATCTCGTAGACCTTGGGATGACCGGCGAGTTCCTGGTAAGAGGAATAGGCGACGTTATTCCGCTCAGCCCAGTTGCCAACCGCGTTCAGGTCGATATTCAAGAAGGCGGTACAGAAATCCCGGCCATCACCGATCAGAACCGCTTCCAGAATGTTCGGGTAGAACTTCAACTTGTTCTCTACGTATTTCGGGGCAAACAGGCTGCCATCGACCATTTTGCCCACGTCCTTGGCCCGGTCGATGATACGCAGGTGGCCGGTGCCCTCTTCAATAAAGCCAGCGTCGCCTGTTGCAACCCAGCCTTCGGCGTCTTTCGTTTCGGCCGTCTTTTCTGGCATTTTGTAGTATTCAACAAAAACGCCGGGACTGCGGTACCAGACCTCACCATTGTCATCGATCTTCAGCTCAACCCCAGGGAATGGAGGTCCAACCGTGTCGCTCCGAATGTCGCCATCTGTCTGGCTGGTGACATACACCGACGCCTCTGTCTGACCGTAAAGCTGTTTCAGGTTGATCCCGAGCGAGCGGTAGAATGCAAAGATCTCAGGCCCGATCGCCTCACCCGCCGTGTAGGCGAGCCGCACCTGACTAAGGCCAAGGCTGTCCTTCAAAGGGCCAAAGATCATCACTTCGCCAAGGCTGTATTTCAGCTTGTCCATGAACCCGACAGGTTTCTTGTTGAGGATGTCAGAGCCGACCTTTTCAGCATGGTCCATGAAGTACTTGAAAAACCGCTTTTTCATCGGGCTGGCGTCTTCCATCCGGATCATGATGGAGGTCAGTAGGTTCTCGAAGATGCGCGGCGGTGCAAAGTAATAGCTTGGCCCGATCTCACGTAGATCGTGCATCATTGTATCCTCGCCCTCAGGGCAGGAAACGGCGAAGCCGCCGATGTACGACTGACCGATCGAGAAGATGAAGTCGCCAACCCACGCCATCGGCAGATAGGCCAGCACGCTGTCGTCTGATGTCAGCTTGTCGAACTTAACGGATTCGCGCCCGGCGAAGGTGATATTGCGGTTCGACAGGACGACGCCCTTCGGCTTTCCCGTCGTGCCAGAGGTATAAAGCATCACGCAGATGTCTTCAGCGCCGCCTTCGGCGATGGTCGCCTCCAATTCAGCTTCCAGTTTGGTGCGATTTTCTCGTCCACGATCCTGAAGATCTGTGAAGGAATGCAGGCTCGTATGGTCGTATTTGCGCATCCCCCGCGAGTCGCAGTAGACCATCTGGTCAATATCAGGCAGGCGGTCCTGAACTGACTGTACCTTGTCAACCTGTTCCTGGTTTTCGCAGAAAATGAACCGCGCGCCGGCATGTTCCAGCACGTACTGCATCTCCTCAGCGACGCTGTCCTGGTAAACGGGCACCGGAACGGCGCCGCAGGACTGGATCGCGACCATCGCCCAATAAAGTCGTGGTCGGTTGGATCCGATCAGTGCGACCCGGTCGCCCTTGTTTAGGCCAAGCGACTTCAACCCCAGCGCCAGCGCGCGAATTTCTTCGCGCTGTTCGGCCCAGGTAGTGCTTTGCCAGATCCCGTATTCTTTTTCGCGCGACGATGCGACATCGCCCCGGTTCTTTGCGTTCCAGTCCAAAATCTTCGGAAAGGTGTCCAGCGCCTCAGGCGGCGTGGTGACTTGAGCCACGGTCTTCATCCTCCCAATCGGCGCTGATGGTGCGCCCCAACTTCGTCAGGTCTTTTCGCCTGATATTTGACATATAAGCGCCGACCGACGCACGGGGGTCAAGAGGCGACCGTATTGCCCTAGGGGAATAAGCGCAGAAAGTGACGCTACGTGATGATTTCTTTGGCAAATTAAACGAATGGCGTATGCGGAAGCGGCATAATCGGAAATATATTTTATTCCGGTGTTCATGTCGCACACTCAAACCTCCTCTCACCGCTGGACTAAGATCACGATAGTGTGCAAATATCTTATGGTTCATTACTCAATGTGCGAAATTAACCTCATGAACTGGGACGACCTAAGATATTTCCTAGCCCTTGCCCGGTCGGGGAAACTGATCGGCGCGGGAGTGCAGCTAGACGTTGATCACACGACCGTCCGCCGTCGCATCATGGCGCTCGAAGAAACGCTAGGCGAAACTCTCTTCGCGCGTTCACCCAAAGGATATGCGTTGACCGACGCTGGCAGGCGGTTGGTTGGCCATGCCGAGGACATCGAAAGCCGGATGTTGATCGCCCAGGGCGACTTTGACGAGCGCGGCGATTCTCTGTCAGGCGTCGTGCGTGTCGGCGCACCCGAAGGACTTGGCGCTTACGTAGTCGCCGACGCCGCCTCAGACCTCTGCGATGCACACCCCCAGTTGGAAGTGCAACTGACCGCCGCGCCGCGTGTCATGAAGCTGGCGGATCGAGAAGTTGATATCGCTTTTTCCGTCTCGCGCCCTACGTCTGGCCGCTTGAAAGCACGCAAGATCGCTGATTATCGCCTGCACCTCTATGCCACCGAGGAGTTTCTGCGTAAATTACCACCCATTCAGACCCTTGATGATCTGAAAGGCCTGCGCGGCATCGGCTATATTCTGGCGCAGATTTACGATGAAGAACTGAACTTTCAGCTGCAGAACCGATCAGATCTGAAACCGCATTTCACCTCCACATCGATCAATGTTCAGGCGCGGCAGGTCGTGGCGGGGCGCGGCGTCTGCATCCTGCCTGACTTTCTGGCCGCTCAGCATCCAACGCTGGTGCGTATCCTTCCTGAAAGCATCGACCTGACCCGTTCAAGCTGGATGGTGACGCACGAAGACATGGGCCGCCTTGAAAAGGTGCGCCATTGCGCTGATTTCCTGGCGGAGCGAGTGCGGGCGCGGCTGACAGGCGCCGCGGCCTAGGCTAAATATATAAACGGCGCACCCTGGATCGGAGCGCGCCGCATGGTCTCAGGTCGAATAGCCTTATTTCTTGGCCGTAACCTTCTTGGGCTTTTCGGTAATCGTCTTGGTGCCGCCAATCTCAATCCGCCGCGGCTTCAACGCCTCGGGAATCTCGCGAACCAAGTCGATGTGAAGCAGGCCGTTTTCGATCGTCGCGCCTTGAGCGCGGACATGATCAGCCAGCTGGAAGCGGCGTTCGAACGAGCGTTCGGCAATTCCACGGTGCAGATAAGTCGGCGCTTCGCCGTCTTCTGCGCGGTTGCTCGCGCCCTTCACGACCAGCACGCCTTCGCGTGCCTCGATGTCGAGGTCGTTGTCACCAAAGCCAGCGACCGCCAACGTAATGCGGTAGGCGTCTTCGCCAGTCTTTTCGATGTTGTAGGGCGGGTAGCTCGGCTGTGGCATGTCAGCGGACAGAACCTGATCCAACATGGTCGCAAAGCGGTCAAAACCGACGGTCGAGCGATAAAGGGGGGAAAGGTCAAAGTTGCGCATTTCGCATATCCTCCTAGAGAAGCGATACTATCGTCTCGGGCCTTCCGACTGGACAGACCCATGGTTGGTGCGCCGAACCCATCATTGGCGTCCGGCAAGACTGATATGGTTACGGAATTTCGGCTTTCAAGGGGCGGCAAGCACCGCGTCAAGGCTGTCTTCCAGCATCACCGCAAAAGCCCGCGGTGCGCCATTCATCGACCCCATCGCTGATACAACCGCCATGATATGAGGGGCGCTGTCGATCATGCGCATGACGGGCGCGCCAGACACGCCATATGTCACATCACAGTCCAAGACCGCTACGGGACCGCTGCGTTGAACCACACCGCAGGGCGACTGGATTGAGGGGATTTCCGGCCGGTCCCGCCCATAGGACAGGATCAAGACCTGATCCCCCGGCTGCAGGCCGGGCGCCAGGGGCAGTGGTTTCGCTTTGGTCAACGGCGCCTTCAGGCGCACAAGCGCCAGATCGGCGCCGATTGCGGCAGCGTCCACTTTCTGCGATGGCGCATAGTCCGGGTGGATCATAATGCGCTCAGCCCTTTGATGTTCGGCGTATTTTCGCAAGCGATATCCAGCGACGAATTGCACGCGATCCGCTTGTCGCTGCGCGCCGGTGCGTTGAACGAAGAGGCAATGCGCAGCGGTCACCACCATATCCGCTGCGACCAGGGAGGCCGTGCAAAACCCGTTACCTGTGTTTAGCCGCCCAACCGCCTGCCAATGGCGCTGTTCATGCGCGCCCAACATCTTGCGCCCGTCGGCCGGGACGCTTGTCGCAAGCAAAGCTAACATCATGCCGAGGAGGATCATGGCGCACGCTTTCCAGTTTGCGCGCCAGGGGTGGAGGCGCCGGGCAACTGCGTCGCGCCGGAAGATGGCGCCAATCGCGTACCGGTCGGCGCCACGACCGCGCCGCCGCTGAGGCCAATGAAATCACGCATGTGATCAAAGGCCAGCGCGAGGGCGGTGGCGTCCGCCCCCCTGCCCCTGCGGCCCGAATTCACGCCGACAATCCTGAAAGACCCAGCAGGTGCGATCCGCACATAGAGCGCGCCAGAAGCGCCAGGGCTAGAGTGGCAATCCAACTCCAGAAACTCCGTGCGTCTGTCAGTGATATGGCAAGGCGACTGGATCGACAGCTGATTCTGGCGACCCTCGGAGTAGCTGAGCAGCATCACCTCAGCTCCGACAGAAGGCGTGTAATCAACGCGCAGCGGCGACACCCCCGTGATCGGCCTGCAGTGTGATCTTAGCGAGATCAGCCCGTACCTGGCGTTCGCCATAGCGAGCGCCAGTCGCGAAATACCCAGGAAGCACCTCAATCGTCCGAGCCTGAACGACCCCGGCGTTATCCCCACCGCGTCGCCCAGCTATGAACCTTACGTCACTAGGGCGGGCTTGCGTGCGCTCTGATGCGCTGGCGACGCAATGCGCAGCAGTCAGAAAAACGTCGGCGCGGATCAGGGCACCCGTGCAACGTCCACCGCTGCGCCGATCCACCAACCCCACCATGCGCCAACGTTCGGCCTCAACCTTGATCGTATAACGTCGTTCCGCAGCGGTCAAAGGCGTAGCAAGCATTAGGCACAGGCAGATGCGCAACGCCCACGTCATTGCTTTGGCGGTGTCTTGCCGCCCGGCAGCCGCCCGCCCCCGGTCGGAGCGGATTTGAACGCAGACCCGGCGCGAACCAACCTGGTGGGCGCAGCATCGGTCGGTGTTTCAATCAGGTCTTCGATTGCGCCATCCACCAATACGGCGAACGCCAGTTTCCGGCTCCCACCAGTCGACATCGCCGAAATCACGCCGACAATGCGCCCGTCATCAAACACCGGCGAGCCAGAGGCACCATAATACACGTCGCAGTTCAGCGATGCGCTTTTGCTGAACCGTTCGACAACCTGACACGGTCGTTGGATCGACAGCGCGTCCTCACGGTCACGCCCATAGCTGAGCAATACGACATCGTCGCCCTCATCTGGCGATGGGCCCACGTCATAGCTCCGCCCTTCTATCTTCGTAACCGGGCTTTCCAATTTCACGACCGCAATGTCGCCGGATACGCGTACGCCGTCGCCGTGATAGCCGGACCAATCAGGATGCGCCTTTGCTGAAATCACCCGCCGATGCGCTGTGTGGTAGCCTTTGCGCGATCCGGCGACAAAACGCATCTGCGACAGCAGGATCAGCCGATTGGTGCGGCGATCAAAGATGCAATGCGCCGCAGTCAGTAACGTATCTGGCCGGATCAGCGCTGCGGTGCAGAACCCGCCTTGCGCGTTCAGGCGGCCAACGCCGCTCCACCGTTCAGCGTCGTCGACGGGAAGAAATTGCCGCTTGGCGGCGACTTGATTGTCCGCCGCCGCGATTGAGGGCGAAACCAACGCCGCCAGAACAAGAATCACACGCCACATGGCGAAACGATAGTCCGCCGTCAGACAGGCGCAAAGATGTGGGGCGTTCAATTTCTTACTTGGCTGACGGGTCGCCGCGCGGTAGGGGCGGAAGATGACCTTACAAGCCCCATACTTTCTATCCTTGCTGACAATCCTGGACCTGATCGCGCTGGCGTATCTGGCGGCGTCAATGGCTCTCACCACCTGGATGACGACACATGGTTTGTTCGGCAGGAGGCCAACGGGCGAGCTGGTCGCGGCCTATCGCCTGCAATGGATGCGCCGGGCAGCTCGGCGCGTGCCGCGGGTAACAGATGCTTCGCTGTTGGGTGGGTTACGCGCAAACGCAGCGTTCTTCGCCTCAAGCACATTGATCGCAATCGGCGGCGTCATCGCTGTTTTTGGCGATGTCGAAAGGCTCAACCGTCTGACCAGCGATCTATTCGGTGCGCAGGGCGTGGTGGAAAGTCAGGAAGTGAAACTGCTGGTCATCATCCTGATCCTCGTCTTCGCGTTCCTTCAATTCGTCTGGTCGCAACGTGTCTTTGGTTATTGCTCAGTCGTCATGGGCGCAATGCCTGGCGATCATGCAAACGACACGGACGAAGACTTGATCGAACGCGAGGTCATTCGGGCCGCACGGCTGAATTCCGTGGCTGCCCGCAGTTTCAATCAGGGGCTGCGGACGATCTATTACGCGCTTGCGGCAATGGCCTGGTTTCTGGGTCCCTGGCCGTTTCTGATCGCCGTCACTCTGACTACAGCGATGATGCTGCGCCGCGAGTTCGCATCGAACACGCGCGAAGCGTTGCGGTTCAAGGGCTAAGCTCCGCACCGTTTTCTATTGCCCAGGCTCGGAAATCTTCGGCGAAGTTTGGCGCAGCGCCCCTTAGCGCTGTGTCGATGAACGCCCGCGCCTCAGTCAAGTCGACCGAACGTATCAGCGCTTTCACCGGGCCAATCGAAACCGCACGCATCGACAGCGTCCGAAACCCAAGCGCGGTCAGCGCCAGCGCCTCCAGCGGGCGGCCAGCCGCCTCACCGCAGAAAGAAATTTTCAAGCCATGTGCCGCACAGCGATCAGTTACGCGCGCCAGATACCTAAGGAAGGACGGGTTCAACGCCGTGTAACGGCGGCGGACTTCCTCGTTTCCGCGGTCTGCGGCAAAAAGGAACTGTAAAAGATCATTGCCGCCCACTGAAAGGAAGTCGACGTCGTCAAAAAACTGATCTGAGGCATCCGCCAATGAGGGCGTTTCCAACATCGCACCAACCGTTATTTCTTGGCTAAGCGTATATCCACGGGATTGCAGCCAATCATGCGATTCGAAAAGGTAGTCACGAGCGCGAAAAAATTCGCTTTCATCCGCAACGAACGGAAACATCACGGTCAGCGGTCGCACGCCCGCGCCGCGCAGCAAAGCCTGCAACTGCATCTTGAGAATAAGCGGACGGTCCAGCCCGACACGCAGCGCGCGCCACCCCAGCGCAGGATTATCTTCCTTGGGACGGCGCATGTAGGGCAGCACCTTGTCGGACCCAATGTCGAGCGTACGGAACACCACGGGCGCGCCGCGCGCCGCGTCCAGAACCCTGCCGTAAACAGCCGCCAAGTCGGTACGCGTCGGCATCCGCGCGCGGATCAGAAACTGCAATTCCGTGCGATAAAGACCGACGCCGTCAGCCCCACTTTCGTGCAAGTATGGCAAGTCAGAGACAAGGCCCGCGTTGATATTCAGCGACACCTCAGCCCCATCTTTGCTACTGGCTGGAAGATCGCGCAAAGCCGCGTACCTGGCGCGCGCCTCTTCAGCCACAACGATCTTTTCGCGAAGGGCGGCGAACAGATCTTCGTCAGGCCTGAGGTAAGCTACGCCAGCATCGCCATCGATCGCGATCGGATCGCCGTTTTGCGCGTGTGCAACGATGCGTTCCGCACCGAGAACCATTGGAATTTCCATCGCGCGCGCGACGATTGCAGCGTGACTGCCAACGCCGCCCTCTTCCAAAACCAGCCCTCGGATCGATTTGCCGTGGTCCAGCAACTCGCCCGGTCCGATATGGCGGGCGATCAGAATCGCATTTTCTGGAATCGTGCTGTTCTGGCCACCGGACAGACGTTTCAAAAGTCGGTTCGCAAGATCATCCAGGTCGTGCAGTCGGTCGCGCAGATAAGGGTTTGCCGCACGCTCCATCCGGCTGCGGGCCTCTGACTGGACACGCTCAACCGCAACTTCGGCAACAACGCCTGACTGCA
Organism: uncultured Pikeienuella sp.; assembly: GCA_965659735.1. Classification (GTDB taxonomy): domain Bacteria; phylum Pseudomonadota; class Alphaproteobacteria; order Rhodobacterales; family Rhodobacteraceae; genus Pikeienuella. Next base: position 31,347 of record CBFHXH010000018.1, on the reverse strand, counting down.
CAGCTTCATTCAAGCGGCGCAGCCAACCTTTATCATGGGCGAACATTCGATAGGCTTCCAAAACATCACGGTAATCACCCGGCGCGCCGGAAAGTTCATTCGCCAGCAAAGCGTCAACTTCGTCTCGCAACCCATTCATCGCCACGTCGAGCCGCGTGAGTTCCTTTTCGACGTCGTCTGTAAACGGCTCAGTAATGGCCAATTTTGGCTCATGCAAATGAACAACGCCTATGGCCGCGCCTTCCACACCGCTAATCGCGTTGTATGTCCGCGGCATATCACGCGCGAGGTCGACGCCTTCGCCGCCGGTCAGCTGACCGCTTTCCGCCATCTCTGCGATGACCATGGCGACAACGCTGAGCGCGTCGATCTCTTCTTCGTCATGCTGGCGCGCCGTTGCATTCTGAACAACGAGAACACCGATAATTTCGCCCAGCCGCTGGATCGGAACGCCGCAGAAGGACGAAAAAATCTCTTCCCCTGTTTCGGGGCGATATTCAAAGCCAGGCTCATTCGGTGCATCCGCTGTCGCGAAGGGTTCAGCGCGTTCGGCGATGCGCCCCACGAGGCCCTGACCAATCCGCATCCGCGTTGTATGAACGGCTTCGGGCCTTAGACCTTTGGTTGCGCAAAGCTCCAACATACGCTCACCGCGGCGCAGGTAGATGGAGCACACGTCAGCGACCATGTTTTCCGCGATCACGTCAGCGATCCGGTTCAGACGCGCCTGCCCTTCGCCTGGCTCAGCCATCACCTGGCGGAGCCGTCGCAACAACGCGCGTGGTCCCAAAGCTGCAGCAGGGCTCATATCCGGCCCTCCGTTCCTTGCGTCAGGCGGTCTCCAGCCCGAAAGCGGCGTGGAGCGACTGAACGGCCAGTTCCATATACTTGCGATCAATCAGAACGCTGACCTTAATCTCAGACGTCGTGATCACCTTGATATTCACGCCGTCTGCAGCAAGCGCCGAAAACATCGTTTTGGCGACGCCGGAATGGCTGCGCATGCCGATGCCAACGATCGAAACCTTCGCAACACCGGGGTCTACGACCATCTGGGTGTGTTCAATTTCCTCCCGGGCGCCTTCCAGAACTGATTTGGCGCGGTCCACCTGGTCCAGCGCGCAGGAAAAGGTCATATCGGTCTGACCTTCGTCCGAAATGTTCTGGATGATCATGTCGACATTCACACCCGCATCAGCCAACGGCCCAAAAATCGATGCGGCGACGCCAGGCTTGTCCGCAACTTTCAAAAGCGTGACTTTGGCCTGCTCTTTTTCGGCGGCGATGCCGCTGACGACATTCTTCTCCAAGATTTCCTCCTCATCACAGACCAGCGTGCCCGGAGCATCCGAAAAACTGGACCGGACCATGAGTTTCACTTTGCGCTGCATCGCCAGTTCAACTGACCGCGTTTGCAGGACTTTCGCGCCTAGGCTGGCAAGCTCCAACATCTCTTCAAACGAGATTTTGTCCAGCTTGCGCGCACCGGGTTCAATACGCGGGTCGGTAGTATATACGCCGTCCACGTCGGTGTAGATATCGCAGCGTTCCGCGCCCAGCGCCGCCGCAAATGCAACAGCGGTCGTGTCAGATCCCCCGCGCCCCAGCGTCGTGATCCGGCCTTCAGCTGATATTCCCTGAAAGCCTGCAATTACCGCATGCAAACCTTCATCAAATTTCTGATCCAGATTGGCGGTGTCGATGTCCAGAATACGGGCCGCGCTATGGGCGTCAGAGGTCAGAACAGGCACTTGCCAGCCCTGCCATGACCGGGCGGGCACGCCCATTTCCTGCAGTGTCAGCGCCATCAGGCCACTGGTCACCTGTTCACCAGAGCTGACGATCGCGTCATATTCGCGCGCATCATAGAAACCTGGGTGGTTCGCGCCTTCAGGGGCTGACGCATCGCGGACGAAACCTACCAACTTGTTCGTCTCACCCGACATCGCGCTGACGACCACGGCGACATCGTAGCCGGAGTCAACTTCGCGCTTCACCTTTGATGCAGCGTTGCGAATACGATCCAGGTCGGCGACAGAAGTGCCGCCAAATTTCATAACCAGCCGGGGCATGGGGAAGGCTCCTCAGCGCCGACTACGCGCGGCGCGCACCCTATAGCTGTGGCGCGCTGGCGCTGCAAGGGGTCGGGACCCCAGCCAGTGATCAGATCAGCTGTTTCGGCGGGGCAAAAACGGCAAGGGCGCAACAGGAACACCGTCGTCGATCAGTGACTTTGCGTCATCCTTCGTCGCTTCGCCATAAATCGGTCTATGCTCCTTTTCGCCCACATGCATTGCCCGGGCTTCGGCGGCGAACTGGTCGCCGACATAGTCAGACGATTTTTCGATCTCCTTGCGCAGATCAGCCAATTTCTTTTCCATCTCCGATCCTGCGCCAGAAGACAGCATCGGCGCATCAGCCGCCTTGTTGCCTTTGATGGGCACTCGCGGCGCCATTAGTGCTTTTTCGACTTGGGTCGCCCCACAAGCGGAACACGCCACCAAACCTCTGGCCGCCTGATCGTCATAGGCGGAGGACGAAGGAAACCATGCCTCGAATGCGTGGCCTTCCGAACATTTTAGGTCATAGCGGATCATAATCGGCTCCGATTAGTTCACTCATACATATACGTCAGTTTTGTTAAAACAACGGTTGCGGCAAGTCGGCGCTGGCGTCACGGAGAGCCGGCGGATAACGATACGGACATGATAAAACAACCACACCGCAGTTTTCTATACCTCCGCCATGGTCAGACGGAATGGAACCGTCAAGGCCGTATGCAGGGCGCGACTGACATCGAGCTTAACGACACCGGACGCGCCCAAGCACGCGAAGCGGCCGACCGATTAGCCAAAACACATGTTGACCGGATCATCGCTAGCCCGATGCTGCGCGCGGCTGAAACCGCTGACATCGTCGCCGCAACCAAGGGCTTGACGCCGGCGCATGACCCGCGCCTGAAAGAACGCTATTTCGGCGCTTTTGACGGAATGCTATTGTCCGAGATCCGCGAGAAGCACGGCGTCGGCGATGGCGTTTCCATCTGGAGCCTTGATTCGCCCGAGGCTGAACCTTTTGAAACCGCTCTCGGACGCACAATCGACAGCCTTTGCGAGCATCTCGCCGATAGCGATGACAGCGTGCTGTTTGTCGCCCACGGCGCCTTGTTCACATTGCTGACGGATCATCTCTTTGGCGTTCGCATGCAAAGCGCAAACGCAACGCCTTATCGGGTATTTCAGGAAGAGGGAGGCTGGCGCGCTCACGAAATCTAAAACAGAAAAGGCGCGCCACCGATCTGGGCGCGCCACTGAATTCTTTGTCCAAAAATGCTTGCAGCGACGCCGTCAGGCGGAAGCGAAAACCTTATCGCGCACCCGCCCTGTTGCGGTTACGATCCCGGTCGCGCCGGGACGACATGGGCTGGAACGCCACTGCGACATGCGCCTCGCAATACGGTTTTCCCGGAGCACAAGGCAGACCGCAGAAAAAGAAATCATCGGTCGCCGGATCGCCGACGGGCCACTTGCATGTGCGCTCGGTCAATTCCAGCAGGTCGAGCTTTTTCGCCTTTTTCTCAATTGCAGCCAGAGCCTCAGCTGTGCGCTGCGCGTCTTCGACCATCGCCGGGGTTGGAGGCGGTGGTTCGCGGCGCATTGTGGCAGACTGAACGACAGGTTTTGGCGGGGCGGCAGCCGGCGCCTCGGGTTTGGAAGCGGAAGCTGGCGCCGCGGCGGCGGGCGCTGGTTTCGCAGCGGCCTTGGCGGGCTTCGCTTCGGCCGCGGGAGCCGACGCGGCTGCGGTTTTGGCCCTGGTCGCACGGTTGGAAAGACCAAGACGGTGCACTTTGCCAATCACCGCATTCCGGGTTACGCCGCCCAGCGTATTTGCGATCTGGCTTGCGCTTTGCCCTTCGCCCCACATAGCTTTGAGCTTTTCTACCCGTTCATCGGTCCATGACATGCAGCGGCCTCCTTCAGGTCGTTAGGCGCAGCGGCTAGAACGCCAGCTGAACGAAAGGCCCTACTTAAGGCGTGATAGGTTAAGTGACAACCCACAGGCCGCACTGCAGCGTCTTTCTGCTGCGATCGCCGCTGGGTTCAATTGCAATGGCTCTGGTTGGTCCAGCTTCACGCAGATCGGTGTCAGCACGGCCTGCACAATTGCGGCAGGCGCAGTTTGAGCCGTCAGCGATGGCCAGCCCATCGCCTAAGCCTCCTGATCGTTTCGAGCAATCGCGATCGTTAGCTCCGCCGGACGGCCCGCCTCATCCCAGGATGTGATGATCGCATCGGCAACGTCCTGCTGACGCGCGTGCAAAGCGCAGATCAGGTTCATCGCGTCATCCGACGGCTCGCCGATCCCGCGACACCAGCGGATGACAACACGGCGGGACAAATTCAAAAAAGCTGCCGCTGTATCTGGCGTCAGACCGCAAATCTGAAGCAAAACGTTGAAACTTTTCATCAGGCGTCTCCCACAAAAACCCACTTCAAATGACTTAAGGTGCTATTCTGCCTTGATTTTGTGGAAAATGTGGCCCGACGACGGCAAGCGACTTATTGACAGGCGGAAAGCAGTTAAACGATAACCACTCCATCGCCTCGCAGGTCCTGCGCCTGCGGGGCGACTTTACGTTTGAAGGTTCTCGATAAAAGGAGTTGAACCGATGATTTCGCCGGTCATGCCGACCTACGCCCGCACTGCTCATGCTTTCGTCAAAGGCGAAGGCGCTTGGCTTGTGGACGAGACGGGCCGACGACATCTCGACTTTGGCGCTGGTATCGCTGTGAACTGCCTGGGACATGCACACCCCAAACTGGTGGCTGCGCTGACCGAACAGGCGGGCCAATTGTGGCACACGTCGAACCTGTATCGCGTACCGAACCAAGAAAAGCTCGCGCAGCTTCTGGTCGACAACACCTTTGCCGCCACAGCTTTCTTTACGAATTCGGGCGCCGAAGCGATGGAGCTTTGCATCAAGCTGAGCCGCAAGTTCCAAAGTCATCAGGGTGATTCGGAGAAGACTGAAATTGTCACCTTCGAAGGTTGTTTTCATGGGCGGACGATTGCAACGATCTCGGCCTCTGGCGCGCTCAAGATGGTAGACGGCTTTGGCCCCATGCTGGAAGGCTTTGCCCAAGTTCCCTATGGTGATATCAACGCGTTGCGCGCCGCAGTTACTTATAAAACTGCGGCCGTTATGGTCGAGCCCGTGCAAGGCGAAGGCGGCATTGTCCCCGCTCCTGCAGGCTTCTTGGCCGCAATCCGTGAGATATGCGACGAAGCGGGCGCTCTGATGGTGTGCGATGAAATCCAATGCGGTGTCGGCCGAACCGGCAAGTTGTTCGCGCATGAATGGTCGGGGGTCAACCCAGACGTCATGGGCGTCGCTAAGGGCATCGGCGGCGGGTTCCCAATTGGAGCTTGCCTGGCCACTGAACGCGCTGCGGCGAGTATGGTCGCAGGCACGCATGGGTCGACATATGGCGGCAACCCGTTGGGATCAGCCGTCGCCTGCGCAGTGCTGGAAGAGGTTCTGTCCGAAGGGTTCCTCGACCATGTGCGACGCACAGCCAGCGCGCTGAACCAGAAACTGGGCGCGTTGATCGACGCGCACCCGGATATGCTGGAAAGCGCCCGCGGCGAAGGTCTGATGATGGGCATCAAGTGCAAAACCCCTAACATGGACCTCGTCAAAGCATGCTACGAGCAGGATTTGTTGACCGTTCCCGCTGGGGACAATGTCGTACGCATCCTCCCGCCGCTGAACGTGACAGAGGAAGAGATTGACCTCGCCATCGCAAAAATTGACGCCGCCTGCACGGCGCTTGAAGCGGCGTGAAAACGCATGACGGTCTGCTGCGCCCGCTGAAAAGCGGCAGGCGGCACTTTCTCGACCTCCACACGGTGGCGGCTGAGGAATTGCGGAAGATCATTGACGACGCCAAGGCGCAGAAAGCGGCCCGCGCTCACTTGCCGAAAGGCGCTGCAGATCCGGAACAATCGTTCCGGGGCGAACTGATGGCGATGATCTTTGAAAAACCATCAACGCGCACCCGCGTCAGTTTTGACGTCGGAATGCGTCAGATGGGCGGGCAGTCCATCGTACTGTCAGGTCAGGATATGCAGCTCGGCCGGGGTGAGACGATCTCGGATACTGCACATGTTCTTAGCCGTTATGTTGACGCGATCATGATCCGCACAACCGAGCATCAGAACATCCTCGACATGGCGACCCATGCGACGGTGCCGGTAATCAACGGCCTGACCGATGACAGCCATCCGTGCCAGATCATGGCGGATGTGATGACGTTTGAGGAAAAGCGAGGGCCTATTGCAGGACAGAAGTTGTGTTGGACTGGCGATGGCAACAATGTCAGCCACAGCTTCATTGAGGCTGCAGCGCTTTTCGACTTTTCTCTGACCCTCGCCTGCCCCGAAACGCTTGATCCGTCCCCACGGTTCATGAACTGGGCCAAACAACAGGGCGGCGACGTCAAAATCGAACGGGACGTTGAAAAGGCGGTTGCCGGGTCTGACTGCGTCATTGCGGACACATGGTTTTCGATGGGCGATTCATCGTCAACCCGCGAAGGCCGCCACAATCACCTCGCCCCCTATCAGGTTACGGCGCGGTTGATGGGCGAGGCCAATGATGGAGCGATCTTCCTTCACTGTCTGCCAGCTCACCGAGGCGAAGAGGCGACAGCTGAAGTTATGGACGGCCCCCAATCCGCGATCTTTGACGAAGCAGAGAACCGGCTGCATGTGCAGAAGTCTATCGTCCGATGGTGCCTGGGCGTAATCTGAGCCACCAAAGCCTCAGCATATGGCGGAGGTTCAGCTTATTTTTTGATCCGATATCGCCAGTGACATTCCTTGCAGGCTTCGCCTATCCGGTTCATCACCGGCGTGGCGGCGCTAAGATCGCTTATCTCTTGCAGTAAGGCTGCATCGGCAGCCATGTCATCGAATAAATTGTTGAATGCCGCTTTTTCATCCCAGAGCAATGGCAAAGCTTCGCTTGGCGATTTTAACGACCCCTTTGGGAAAAGTTCCTTTGCTTCTTTCGCATGTCGCGCAATTTCCATTGCGGCTAGGCGCATCGTCTCAACATTGAAAGGGATAGCGCCAGCTCTTAACGCGCCAAGCGCTTTGGTGGCGTCTGACATCGCCTTCATACCCTGCATCCGTTCCTTAACGACGCCAGTTGCGCCGGAATGCGCCCCAGCGACCGTCGCGCCCAAGATGATCACGAGCGTTAAACGCAACATCAATTAATACCCACCGCGCGTTGCGCCTCTCTTACATAGGATATGATCAATTCAACCTCATCTGCGCTCACGTGAGGTTGCGCTGGCATGTCGCCAAATTTCCAATGGTGCTGGCGAACGCCTTGCTGAACCGCAATGCGAAAGCTGCCATTGCCATGATGCGAAGGCTCATAGATCTTGTGTATCAGCGGCGGCCCGCCATCGCCGCCAAGCGCGTCGCGCCCATGACAAACGGCGCAGTTCTGATTGAACACCAACCGACCTTTTTCAGCGACTGACGAAAGCTCCGCTGGCGCAGCAGAATTATACGCCTCTTCCGCTGACTTCTGATCATTGGCGTTGGTCCAGAACGCCCACGTACCCAGCAGCAAGCCACCAACCAGTAAAAATAATGCGATATTCCGGCTCATCCGCAGCATGCCTGTCCTAAAGCTTTCAGCCGCCAATAATTATAAGGTAGCGGCGTGACATAGCCAGCCAGCAGCATCACGGGAACGCCCCACCAGGTCAGCATCGCGCCGCCAGTAAGTAAATAGTCTGTGAGGTTCATCGCCGCCTCCATCGACACCATGGAAATCAGCGACATCCCGATCGCTGTGTTGAATGCCGCTTTCAGCGGCATTTGTCGGGCCAAGATAAATGTCTCCAAGGCGATGGACGTCAGCAGGCCGTTGATGATCGCGAGCGTCATGATCGCAAGCACAGGCCACGGAATGCCCGTTAGCTGAAAAAAGAGAATTGTCCCAAAATCGCCAATTGAGCAGCCCATAAGACACCAGGCGGTATTGATGCATACCTGCCGCCACGTGCCTTTGCATGCCCAATCAATGCTGAGAGACGCCGTTGCATCCGCCATATCCATGTTCCTTGCAAATCTTCGGTGACTTCGTATTCTTTCCCCTATCTGGAAGGTCAAGCGGAGACATCACATGAAAATCGGAAACGCCGCCAAAGCGGCTGGCCTGCCTGTGAAGACCATTCGATACTACGCCGACATCGACCTGGTCGCACCTAGCCGATCAGATAATGGTTATCGCGACTACGGCTTGGCCGATATCAAGCGGCTCAGTTTCATTGGCAGGGCGCGGGCTTTTGGGTTTTCCGTCGCTGAATGCCGTCGTTTGCTGTCTCTTTACGATGATGACACACGCGCATCGGCCGATGTCAAAGCCATCGCAGATGAACATTTGGCGGCGCTAGACCAAAAAATGGCTGAACTTTCGACCCTGAGGGCAGAATTGTCGGCCATTGCGAAGGAGTGCAAGGGCGATGCAAACGCCCGCTGTCCAATCATTGACCATCTGGCGGGCGCTTAACCAGTCTGGCGCTGCGGCGCGCTGCACGGTATTGACCGGCGAACGGAGGATCGCATGGAGAAATCAAGAGCGATGAAACGCGACTGGATCGCCACCGCCCGCACGCTGAGCGAGGCCCTGCCCTACATGCGCGCCTATGACGGCGCGACCGTAGTTGTCAAATTTGGTGGCCATGCGATGGGCGATGATGAGGCGATGGCGAATTTCGCGCGTGACATCGTTTTGATGAAACAATGCGGCCTACACCCCGTCGTCGTCCATGGCGGCGGCCCTCAGATCAACGAGATGCTGAAACGGCTGAACATCCAGTCTGAATTCATAGACGGCAAGCGTGTTACAGACGAAGCGACCGTCGAAGTCGTGGAGATGGTCCTTTCGGGCCGGATCAACAAGAAAATCGTCCAGGCGCTTAACGCCCAAGGCGGTCGCGCCGTCGGTCTGTCGGGCAAGGACGCCGATTTGATCGTCTGCGAAAAAGCGCTGAAATGGATCAAAGATCCGGACAGCAATATCGAACGTGTTCTCGACCTCGGCTTTGTCGGTCAACCGGTTGAGGTGAACCCGGACGTTCTGAACACATTTATCGCCTCTGACTTCATTCCTGTCGTCGCCCCAGTAGGCGTGGGTCGTGATGGCGAGACATTCAATATCAACGGCGACACGGCGGCTGGAGCGGTTGCTGGCGCAATGAAGGCGGAGCGTTTGCTGCTTTTGACCGACGTTGCGGGCGTGAAAGATGCTGAAGGCGACGTGATCACCAATCTAACTGCCGCGCAGGTCGACAAGCTGATTGCAGATGGTGTGATTGCGGGCGGCATGATCCCCAAGGTCGAAACCGCGATGGACGCGATCCAAGAAGGCGTTGACGCCGTAGTAATAATGGACGGCCGCGCTCAGCACGCCTGCCTGCTTGAACTGTTCACCAGCCATGGCGCCGGAACACTGATCAAAGCTCAGTAGACTTTCCATCGCCAGGCGCCCAAGAATAGCGCCACAAGCTTTGGGAGGGGATGCTCAGATGAACCGGCTAGACGGAAAAACCGCGCTAATCAGCGGTGGCGCACGCGGCATTGGCGCTGCGACCGCGCAGCTGATGTGTCAAGCTGGGGCGCAGGTCGTCATTGGCGATATTCTTGGCGACACAGGTAAAGCGCTGGTGTCTGACCTTTGCGCTGAGGGGTATTACGCCAGCTACGTTCACCTGGACGTCACTCAACCAGAAAGCTGGGACGCAGGTGTCTCGGCAGCCTTAGACGCCTACGCTAAGCTAGATATTCTGGTGAATAACGCTGGCGTCTTTCTCGGTATGGATTTCGAAGACGCGTCCCTTGATGACTGGAACCGTATGGCCGCCATAAACATGGGTGGCGTGTTTCTGGGCGTGAAACACTGTGCGCCAGCCCTGAAAGCTGCAGGTGCCAAAAGCCCGCAAGGCAGCGCCATCGTCAACCTTTCATCCATCGCTGGCCTCGTGGGCGCCCCGCTCGACCCGCTCTACTCCATGACCAAAGGTGGCGTGAGCATCTTCACCAAATCGCTCGCGCTCGACTTTGCCCGCAAGGGCGCCCGCATTCGCGTCAATTCGGTCCACCCGGGCGTCATTGATACAGATATGGGCCAGCAGACCATCGATATCCTCGGCGACCGATATACAGGCGGCGACAAGGGTCGGGCTTACAAAGCCTCTGTTGCGCGCCACCCAATCGGGCGATTGGGCGAGGTCGACGATATCGCCAAGGCGATCTTGTACCTCGCATCCGATGATGCAGGCTTTGTCACGGGTTCAAATATGGTGGTGGATGGCGGCCTGACCGCCGCCTGATCGCCAGTTAGCGAACGTCAGGCGCAATTTCGGTGAAACGGCCAGACATGATGCGCTCAGCCCCGGTCACATCCCACGTGTACAGATAGCACCAGGCCCGCACTGAACTCGCGCCTTGCCGCTGAACCTCAACGCTGCGCAGCAGAAATTCGTGTGGTTCCGGCCAGTCGTCGTTGCAAGACTCCAGCCTATCGAGTTGCGGCATCAGCGGGGCGGGATCGACCACTTCGTAGATCTCACCATAAACCCGATCCGCCGGGTCGGGCGAAGGCAGCGCACCGGGGAAATAATTTGCGCCCGGATCTTCAGGATCGTCGATGATATAGAGACACGCACAAATCGACCCCTCCCCCACTAGGCGGGCATGACGGCGCAGTAGATCGCCCATCGGGTGCTGTGCAACAGTCTGTAGCGTGCCATAAACGAAGAGCAGGTCGCCAGTCTGGGCGGTCATGGGCGCGGTCCTTGTGAAAGCGCGAAATCGCGCGCGGACCTTAGCGTCGGCCGTTGATTCCACAATCCGCTAAATCGTGACCTGCTGAAGCATCCAGGCGTCGCACATGACATTGCCACTTTATCGACCCGTCCCTAAATTAGGAGAATGCCGACGACCACAATCATAATACTCGCGGTAATGGCCGTTCTTCTGCCTTGGACCGTCTATCAACTATTGAAGGACGTGGTCCGCAAGCTGGGCGCGCGTTCGGCGATCCGGTCAAAATCGGATCAACTGCGCGACAATATTGAAGCTGAGCGCCAGAAAGATCGGGGCAAGATGGGCTCCATGTTCGCATCGACTTTGATCACGGGCAAATCCGACAAGAAGCCGGATAGAGAATGACAGCTGGCGTACAATTGTGACCCGCGCCCCCCTTTCCCATTGCCGGCAGGGTAGCTAGTGTCCGCAAACGACTGACGGGCGCCGCGCCGCCCATCTTAGCCGGAGCAGACGACGCATGCCGATCCTCCTCTCTATTCAAAGCTTGCTTGCAGCCATTGGCGCTGCCGTGCTTGGTCTTTGCGCGACGACTGGATCGCTGGCCATCTTCACCGCGACCTCGGTGATGCACATTTTTCGCCCGCCGTGGTATCCAGCGGAAATCGGGCGACAGCTGATGCGGATCGGGTATTTTTCATTACCAGTCGTTGGCCTGACCGCTTTTTTCACAGGTGCCGCGCTGGCCCTGCAAATCTACACCGGCGGTGCGCGGTTCAATGCAGAGGCCGTCGTGCCGTCGATCGTTGCTATCGGGATGGTTCGCGAACTTGGCCCGGTTTTGGGCGGGTTGATGGTCGCAGGTCGGGTTTCAGCGTCGGTTGCGGCTGAACTTGGCACCATGCGGGTGACCGAGCAGATTGACGCCCTTACCACCCTCTCAACTAACCCGTTCAAATACCTCGTTGTGCCCCGCCTCTTGGCCGCCACGTTGGCGATGCCCGCCTTGGCCTTTGTCGGCGATGTTATCGGGATCATGGGCGGCTATACTGTCGGTACAGCCCGGCTGGGATTTAACCCCGGCACCTATATCAATAACACGTGGAACTTCCTGACGTTCGAGGACATCTCATCAGGTCTGATGAAAGCGGCTGTGTTTGGCTTCATCATCGCACTTATGGGCTGCTATCAGGGATACCACTCAGGTCGTGGGGCACAAGGCGTTGGCCGGGCGACGACAAACGCTGTCGTCAGCGCCTCGATCCTGATCCTCGCGTCGAACTACATCCTCAACGAAGCATTCTTTGCAGGATGACTGAGGCCGCCATTCCCCCCCGCATCGAAATGCGCGGCGTCAAAAAGGCGTTTGGCGCGAAGGAAGTGCTGCGAGGCGTCGATCTGACCGTTGCGAAAGGTGAAAGCCTTGTGGTCATAGGAGGATCGGGCACAGGTAAGTCCGTCTCAATCAAAACGATCATTGGTCTGATCGAGCCAGATGAGGGTGATATCCTCATCGATGGCGCCTCACTCCTCGGGGCGCGGGGGGCATCTCGCGACGCCTTGCTCAGCAGGTTTGGGATGCTGTTTCAGGGCGGCGCGCTGTTCGACAGTATGCCCGTCTGGCGCAATATCGCCTTTCGTCTTCTGCAAGGCCGCGGACGCCTTTCGAACGAGGACGCCCGCGATCTGGCAATCGAAAAGCTGCGCCGCTGTGGCCTCGGCCCGGAAACGGCCGACCTTTTCCCGGCTGAACTGTCCGGCGGCATGCAAAAGCGGGTTGGTTTGGCCCGCGCGATTGCGGCAGAACCCGAAATCATGTTTTTCGATGAACCGACTGCCGGCCTGGACCCGATAATGGCGACCGTGATCAATCAGTTGATCCGCGAAGTCGTCACGGAAATGGGTGCTACGGCAATCACCATCACCCATGACATGAGGTCAGTCGTCGAAATCGCTGACCAAGTGGCGATGATCCACCAAGGACGCGTCCAATGGCACGGTCCGGTCGATCAAGTCGACAAGTCTGGCGAGCCACACATTGATCAATTCATCCACGGACGAGAGGATGGCCCGATTGAGGCTGTGCGGTGAACATCGCGCTGAAAGCCGCCAACCTATCTTTGTTGCTGCTTTACCCCGTCGCATGGGTCGCGCCCTTGGCGCATGCTGGCATCCTGCCGTTTTTTCGCGGAACAGAGCTGACAATTTTCAGCGGGATCGCTGATCTTTGGGGAACTGACATCTTTCTCGCCATCATTGTTTCGCTTTTCGCCGTGGTCATGCCCTATTTCAAAACGATCCTGCTCGCGCTCATCCAATTCGATCTGGTTTCGGGTCGCCATTGGAGAGCGACATTGGAAATAGCGGGAAAGTTATCAATGGCCGATGTGTTTCTCTTGGCGATGTATGTGGTCGTCGTTAAGGGCATCGGGGTGGGGCACGTGAATATCGCTTGGGGGCTGTACCTGTTCAGCGCCCTCGTTTTGACCTCTTTGGCGATAACGATTGGACACCGAAAGACCGCTGATGACGCGGCTGAGGTGGCGTGATGGCAATGCCTGTATTCATCATCTCGGTCATATTCGTCTTCTCGGTCTTTTTCGCCACGATGTGGAACGCTGGTGAGGTTGCGGTTGTGACCGGTCGCAAACGTATATTCCACTTTGCCGTCGTTGGTCTGATCGTAATTGTGTTGGCCTCATTGGGGCTTGGCGCACCGGAGTGGATCACCCGCAGCGCTGGTCTGGCGCTAGCCGCAATAACTTTATGGATGGCGTTGACCGAACGCGGCCGAGCCTGCGCCTATTGCGCAATTCAAACGACGTTCGGCGGTGTTGTCGCTGCGGGCTTGCCCTACGCCCTGATCTGAAGCAGGACAGGGCATGGTAAAATCGACCACGTCCTTCGTCTGTTCTGAATGCGGTGCAGTCTACAAAAAATGGTCAGGGCGCTGCGACAGCTGCGGCGCTTGGAATTCCATTGAAGAAGACACAGGGCTCAGTGCGGCCGGGCCAGCGAAAAAGACATTGGGCGCAGCCAAGGGCCGCCCGATTGAGCTCCACGCGCTAGCGGGGGAAGAGGCGGAAACGCCCCGTGCGCTGAGCGGTATCGCCGAGTTTGATCGCGTTCTGGGCGGCGGGCTGGCGCCGGCCTCGGCCATTCTAGTCGGCGGCGACCCTGGGATCGGCAAATCCACGTTGTTGCTTCAGGCGGCGGCGGCGATGGCGAACAATGGCGTCAAGACGATCTACATTTCTGGCGAAGAGGCGATTGCGCAGGTACGCATGCGCGCCGCACGGTTGAGTCTGACAGACGCGCCCGTGCAGCTGGCCTCTGCAACCAATTTGCGAGACGTCCTTACAATGCTGGAAGGGGAACGCCCTGCATTTGCGATCATCGACTCTATCCAGACGATGTGGGCGGACAATGTCGAAAGCGCCCCAGGCTCCGTCAGCCAAGTCCGCGCTTCGGCGCATGAACTGACGAATTTCGCAAAGCGACGCGGCGTATCTATCGTGATGGTCGGGCATGTGACCAAAGATGGCCAGATCGCAGGTCCTCGCGTGGTCGAACATATGGTCGACACAGTGCTCTATTTCGAAGGTGAGCGCGGTCACCAATTCCGCATTTTACGCGCCGTCAAAAACAGGTTTGGCGCGGCGGATGAAATCGGCGTCTTTGAGATGTCCGACAAGGGACTGCGAGAGGTCGCCAACCCATCGGCCCTTTTCCTTGCGGATCGCGAATCCCGCACGCCCGGTTCAGTGGTTTTCGCCGGGGTCGAAGGTACGCGGCCTGTATTGGTCGAATTTCAAGCGCTTGTCGCTTCGTCTCCCCTCGGGACACCTCGTCGCACGGTGATTGGCTGGGATGCAGGGCGGCTGTCGATGATCCTTGCAGTATTGGAGGCGCGCTGCGGCGTCAGCCTCGCGGGCAACGACGTCTTTCTGAACGTTGCCGGCGGTCTGCGCGTAAGCGAGCCTGCCGCTGATTTGGCCGTCGCAGCAGCAATCTTAAGCGCGCATCGCGATGCGCCAATCCCACATGACGCGGTGGTATTCGGTGAAATTTCACTTTCCAGCGCCGTACGATCGGTCAGCCAGACGAATGCACGCTTGAAAGAGGCGAAAAAGCTGGGCTTTTCACAGGCATACGCGCCTTCAATGGTGCAAGGCCAATTCGAATCTGGCATGACGGTCGCTGAACTGAGCGACCTTGACGGCTTGATGGACCTGATCACGCCAAACGGACCCTGAGGGGGGATTATGGAGTTCACACTCGCAGACGGCGTCGTAGCGCTGGTTATTCTTGTATCGGCCATGCTGGCCTACAACCGCGGTGTCACGCGTGAAGCGCTGGCAATCGGCGGCTGGGTCGTCGCCGGCCTTGCTGCCTTCTATTTTGCACCGATGGTGTCCCCGCTCATACTGGAAATTCCGGTGGTTGCAAACATCCTCCGATCTTCTTGCACGCTGACAGTGCTGGCCAGTTTTACGATTGTCTTTGCTGCGTCGCTTTTGATCCTCTCAATCTTCACCCCCGTCCTTTCTTCCGCCGTTCAGGATACGATGTTGGGGCCGATCGATCGGGCGCTGGGTTTTCTTTTCGGGATCGCGCGAGGGGTTCTTCTGATCGGCGTGCTTTATCTTTTGTACGATACGCTGGTGAATGAAACCGACCGCATCGTCATGATTGACCAATCCTTCAGTCAGGGCTTTATCGCCGACGCTGCTAACGCGATCCGTGCGCAAGCCCCGACAGCGATGCCGGACTGGCTGCAAAGCCGTATTGATCAACTAATGGGCGAATGCACCGCGCCCAGCGGTGATCAGGCGTCGCTGCTGCGGCCATTTAAACTGACATAAACTCGTCACAAGGGTGACAGCGGGCAGACCGCGCCGTATAAGCGGCGCGTCAAAAACCTCCCCGGAGAGATCAATGTCCGATTCGCCGCTTCCCGAGTTCGCCGGCCCATTCGACGACGACAAACTTCGGGAGGAATGTGGCGTCTTCGGCGTGCTTGGCGCGCATGATGCTGCGAACTTCGTTGCACTTGGTCTTCACGCCCTTCAGCATCGAGGCCAAGAAGCAGCAGGCGTCGTGGCCTACGATCCGGTGGAAAGCCAGTTCAACTCAGTCCGTCGGCTTGGCTATGTCCGCGACAACTTCACCAAACCCGAAGTTATTGCGATGCTGCCCGGATCGTCCGCCATCGGGCACAACCGGTATTCGACGTCAGGCAACAAGGGACAGACGGCGATTCGTGACGTACAGCCCCTTTACGCCGAGTTTGCGATGGGCGGCTGCGCGATCGCGCACAACGGCAACCTGACCAACGCAGATGCGCTGCGTGAAGAACTGATCGGCCGCGGCTCCATCTTTCAGTCGTCGTCAGATACAGAATGTATCGTGCACCTGATGGCCCGGTCCATCCAAGCAGACATTCCCGAACGCATGAAAGACGCGCTGCGTCGGGTCGAGGGCGCATTCTCGATCATCGCAATGACCCGTACCAAGATGATAGGCGTGCGCGACCCGTTGGGCGTGCGCCCGCTGATGCTAGGCAAACTGAACGATGCTTGGTTCCTCGCTTCTGAAACCTGCGCCCTGGATATCGTTGGAGCAGATTTCGTACGCGAAATCGAACCTGGCGAGATGGTCATCATCACCAAGGAGGGCGTGAAGTCTGAATTCCCATTTTCGTCTGCTGCATCCAAGTTCTGCGTCTTCGAATATGTCTACTTTTCCCGACCTGACAGTGTAATCGGCGGGATGAGCGTTTACGAAGCACGCCGCCGCATTGGCGCTGAGCTCGCCAAAGAGGCCCCGGTGGAGGCCGATTTCGTTTGTCCTGTTCCAGACAGTGGCACACCTGCGGCAATCGGGTATTCGCAGCAATCAGGCATCCCCTTCGCGATGGGGATCATCCGTAACTCCTATATGGGCCGCACCTTTATCGAGCCTACAGATCAGATCCGCAACATGGGTGTCCGGCTAAAGCTTAACGTCAACCGCGCCCTGATCAAAGGCAAGCGCATCATTTTGGTTGATGACAGCGTCGTGCGCGGTACCACAAGTCGCAAGATCAAAGAGATGGTCCTCGACGCCGGCGCAAAGGAAGTCCACTTCCGCATCGCGTCGCCGCCGACGTCCTGGTCATGCTTTTATGGCGTAGACACGCCTGAACGGTCGAAACTGCTCGCACACAACATGACCGAAGACGAAATGGCAGATCACCTTAAGGTCGACAGCCTTCGTTTCGTATCGCTTGATGGCCTTTACAGGGCCTGCGGCGTCGAAGAAGGCCGCAGCAAATCATGCGCCCAGTTCTGCGACGCCTGTTTTTCCGGCGACTACCCCATCCCGCCGCTCGACCAGATGACCAGCGGCAAACTGAAGCTGGAACCAGCGGAATAAATGACTGAATTGAATGGAAAGCTGGCGCTCGTCACAGGTGCCTCGCGCGGGCTTGGCTATGCATCCGCCAAGGCTCTCGCCTCTCAAGGTGCCCATGTCATCGCGTTGGCCCGCACCGTTGGTGGGCTCGAAGAGCTGGATGACGAGATCAAGTCGTCGGGTGGCCAAGCGACACTCGTCCCTCTCGACATTACCGACGATAAAGGCCTTGAACGTCTGGGCGGCGCTATCCACCAACGCTGGGGCGCTCTCGATCTGTGGCTCCACACCGCAGCTGATGCTGCGCCCTTCTCGCCTGCTCAGCATGCAGCGGCTAAAGATGTTGAAGCCGCAATAAAAGTAAATGCGATCGCCACACAGCGCCTGATCAGAGTGCTAGATCCTCTATTACGGGCGGCGGATGCAGGCGAAGCGGTGTTCTGTGCAGACCCCACCGCTTCAGGCGGTAAATTCAATGCAGCTTATGGCTCTTCCAAGGCAGCTCAAGCAGCACTGGTCACTTCGTGGGCCGAAGAATGCGCAAACGCGCCTCTGAAAATCTGGTCCGTCGTTCCACCCGCAATGCCAACGGCGCTCCGCGCCCGTTTCCATCCCGGCGAAAATCAAGCGTCGCTGCGGCCTACTTCAGAGGTTGCCGCTGCGTTCCTCGCTGCCCGCGAAACAGCCCAACATGGTGCCTCGATCCAAATCTGATCGAACCACCAACGATCCTTTTCGCAAAATGATCAAAGCTGCAGCGGTCGCTAACGATCCGAATCGCGTACTCGAATCAGGTTTTCAGTCTTTCGCTGAACTACGATGCCCACGCGGCTTTTTCTTATCCGCATAAGGATTGTCACCCTTGCGCATCGAAAGACGGATCGGCACGCCTTTCATCCCGAAGGTCTGGCGCAACCCGTTAACGAGAAACCGAGAATAGCTTTCGGGAAGGTCTTCGGGCCGCGAACATGACACCATAAAGCTTGGCGGTCGCGATTTAATCTGTGTCATGTATCTCAGACGGATGCGCCGCCCAGATGGCGCGGGGGGCGGGTGAGCCTGAACACGCGCTTCCAGCCACTGGTTAAGCTTTGCTGTGGGCACACGAATGTTCCAAGCTTCGTGCATTTCCAGCACCGCAGCGCGTAAACGATCCAGTCCTCTGCCCGTCAGCGCGGATACAGTGACCAGCGGCGCGCCGGACAGCTGTGGCAGTAGACGATCCTGCTTTTCCTTCAAATCGCGCAGCAATTCCTGCTTGTTCGCCGCTGCGTCCCATTTGTTGATGGCAAAGACAACCGCCCTGCCCTCACGCTCCGCTAGGTCGGCGATGCGCAGGTCCTGCGTCTCATATGCATTTTCCGCATCCATCAAAACAATTACGACTTCCGCAAAACGAACGGCGCGAACTGCATCTGACGCAGACAGCTTTTCAACCTTGTTTTCAATCCGCGCCCGTTTTCGAAGACCGGCAGTATCAAAGATCTTGAACGCCCGATCGCCCCAGGTCACCGACAAGCCAATAGCATCGCGTGTGATGCCAGCTTCGGGCCCGGTCAAAAGTCGGTCTTCACCGATAACGGCGTTGACCAAAGTGGACTTGCCCGCATTTGGGCGGCCAACAACAGCAATCTGCAATGGACGCCCTTCGCCATCATCATCTGCGGGCGCCTCAATCAGCTTCATCTGCGCATCATAGGCGTCGACAGCTGGCCGAACAGCGTCATAGAGGTCTTCCATACCCTCGCCGTGTTCAGCTGAAATCGCAAATGGTTGCCCAAGCCCCAACTGATACGCCTCATAGACCGCCTCTTCGCCCACACGGCCTTCAGCCTTGTTGCAGACCAGGACGACGTCCGACTGCGACTTTCTGAGGATGTCGGCGATCTCATAGTCCAGCGGCGTGAGACCTGCACGGGCATCCAGCATGAAGAGGCACAGATCCGCCATTTCAACGCCGCGCTCGGTCAGTTTGCGCATACGCCCGGGCAATGAGGCGTCTTTAGCAGTCTCCAACCCGGCCGTGTCGACCACCTGAAATCGCAAGTCACCCAAACGTCCAGAGCCTTCACGCAGATCACGCGTCACGCCCGGCTGATCGTCAACAAGCGCAAGCTTCTTGCCGACAAGGCGGTTGAAGAGGGTGGATTTGCCCACATTGGGGCGCCCGATCAGAGCAATGGTGAAAGACATGCGCCCGCCTTTACGCCGCGAAGGGCGCGCCCGCAAGCGTGATCACATCATTTGCGTCTGCTTTGACGTTAACGCAGCGCGATCAGCGAACCGCCATCGGTCAGTACATAGACGATGCCGCCTGCAACAACGGGCCCAATTCCGGTCAGACCGCTGATCTGGACACGGCCAGCTTCTTCGCCCGTTTGGGGATCAAAGCTGATAAGGCTCCCTAGTGGGCTGGTCACCAAAAGCCGACCACCAACAAGAACAGGACCGCCATACCCGATGACACCTTCCAGATCGTCCGGATCTTCATATTGAGGCAGCGTCGTCGACCAGATGGTTGACCCGTCCTGTGCTGACAAGCGTTTGAGCTGAGCATCATCAGTTACGAGGAACAATGTTGAGCCTGCAGACCACACCGGCCCCATAGCGCCAAATTCGCGGGTCCACCCTCGCCGACCAGAACGGCCGTCGATACCAACCAAAAGACCGCTGGAGTTACCGGCGATCACCGCCAAACCCTGAATAACCGGATCGGCTGAGATGTCTGAAATCGCCGACCGCGCCAATCCGCGTCGTCCGCCTGATACGACATCCGACCATGATCGGCGGCCTGATGCTGCGTTGACGGCAATGACTTCGCCAGAGCCGAATGGAATGACTGCCGTCCCGCCTGGGCTGATCGCCGCGCTTGCGCCGCCAAGAACGCCGGCGCCGGAGGTCGCGCCGCGTACACGCCAGCGCACGGTGCCGTCGTTCGCCTGATAAGCGTAAGCTGTGTTGTCGCGCGCAATCGAGATGACGATGCCGTTTGCAACGGTCGGGGCCGACCGGATCGGCGCGCCGACACGTTGGCTCCACAGCTCAGACCCATTGTTCGCGTCCAGTGCGATTGTTTCGCCAAAGCCGGTGGTGACGAACAGCACCCCATTCTCATACGCGAGACCGCCACCAAAGCCATCATCACCAGATTCACCTTCCGGCGCGACGCTTGAAGCCCAGTTACGGGCTCCCCCCGAGGCGCTGAATGCGCTGACCTTAGAAAACGCGTCCAGCGTAAAGACTTGGCCACCCGCGACGACCGGTGCGGCTGTCAGAACGCTGTCGCCTCCTTCACCCGATCCGATGTCTGCCGTCCAGATCGGAGACAGCGAGGAATTGGCCGCCAGATGGCCCAATGCGTGGGTCGGATCACCGTTGCGTTGCGTCCATTCGCTGTTGGTGATTGGGGCTGGCAGCGCACCGATCTGGGCGCGGACGTTAGCAGGGGTCAGACGTTCTTCAATCGTTGCGCGCACAGGAATTCGTTCGCCGGGGAGGATTTCCTCACCCTCTTCAAACAATGAACATCCCGCAGCGGTGATCACCGCCGCGCTTAGCATCAGCCGTTTCAACATGATTGCACCGCTCGTCTCTTGGCCCCGGTTTCTTGCTACGCTAGCCATCCTGCGTCGCATTGTCCAACGACCCGCCGATAGCTGTCATGATTGCTTCGATCCGTTGGCGTAACGCCTGAGGCGCGGCTTCGTCGCTATAGGCGGCGCGCAGTTCATCTTCGCCGGCGGCCTGCTCACCAGCGCGGATCAGCGCCAGTCCTCGCGCCTCCATCGCCAGAAGGCGGAAGGCGCCGGTTCCGTTGACGATCGGGGACAGGGCGTCGGCGAACGCTGCCGGGTCCATCGTTGCACCGCGAAGGCTCAAAGAACGGTAGGTCGCAAAGTCCTGCAAAAGTGGGCCTGACGACGCCGCAGCCGCGATGCGGTCATAAACCTCAGCCGCCGCAGCAGCCTCGCCATTGGCGGCAAGCGCGCCGGCGGCTCGCAATTCGGCGACCATTCGCCCGCCTTCGTGATCAGAGCCCTCCGCCAAAGCTGTCAATGCCGCGGCCTGCGCCGAAAGATCTCCATCGGACGCAGCGATCAGTGCACCGCCAGCATCCCGGGCCGCCGCTTTTTCCTGGGAATCGAGGTAAGCCTCTGCCCCCGCAGCTAAAATGATCGCGATAACGACCCCAATTACAATGGGGCCGTACTTCTTCCACAGCGCAAACATCCGGTCGCGCCGAACCTCTTCGCTTACTTCACTGATAAAGCTGTCTGTCTCGCTCACGCGCCTGCTCCTAAAAGATCGGCGGACGTTACAAAAGCGCTGGCGGAAATCCTAGACCTCTTGGCGCAAATAACCGTGCGGCGCGGTAGAATTTGGCGCGTTTTGGATTATTGTAATGTATTATCGACATCTTATTTGAAATGTAGTCGCTGGAAACCGGCGGTGACGGCGTAAAACTCGCATCTCAGACCGACGCAGGGCCTTCGAACCATGAACATTAAATCGGCGCTGACATGCGCTTTGATCGTCGCAATCCCGACGGGCCTTTGGGCGCAGTCTGAAGAGCGGCGGGCGTCTGTTGTCGTGATCAATTCAACGTCTGAGCCCTTCGCAGACACGCTTTTGCTGCGTGGGCGGACCGAAGCGACACGGCGCGTCGACGTAAGGGCGGAAACTTCGGGTCTTGTGACGTCGGAACCACTTTTGAAAGGTGCGCTAGTCGAAAAAGGCGAGGTGCTTTGCCAAATCGCTGAAGGTGATCGGCAGGCCGAGATGGTTGAAGCGCTGGCGAGACTTAAAGAGGCGGAGTTCGAAGAAACTGCGGCCGAGCAGTTGGCGCAACGCGGATTTGGCGCAGCCATGACGCAGAACACCAAAGCTGCCGCCCTGGAATCAGCGAAAGCTCGCGTACTGCGGGCCGAAATCAGCATGAATCGGCTGACCATCGTGGCGCCGTTCCGCGGCGTTTTAGAAAGTGATACTGCTGAGCTTGGTTCACTGTTGCAAAACGGATCAGTCTGCGCCTCACTCATCACGCTCGATCCGATCAAAATGGTCGCCTTCGCGCCTGAGCGATCAGTCGATGCTTTGAAAACGGGCGCCTCGGTTGAGGCCCGGTTGATCACGGGCCGCGAAATTGAGGGCGCAATCACCTATGTTGCCCGTTCTGCCGATCGAAACACCCGCACATATCTCGTGGAGGCGGAAACGCCGAACACCGACCTGTCAATCCGTGACGGCATGACGACGGAGATGCGGATTATTCTGGAAGGCAAGCCAGCGCATCAGTTGCCGCAGACGGCCCTGACTTTGGATAATGACGGCAATCTCGGCGTCAGAGTGGCGGAAGGCGACCGCGCGAAGTTCATGCCGGTTGAGGTACTGCGCGACGAACCAGCGGGCGTCTGGGTCGCGGGGCTGCCCGAGACCGTCCAACCGATTGTCGTTGGGCAGGAGTTTGTGACCGACGGGCAACTGTTGGACATCACCCTCGCGCCAGAGGAGATGACGCAATGACCGGCCTTGTCGATTGGTCCGTAACGCGGAGCCGCATGATCCTCGCCATGATCCTGCTGAGCATCGCAGCAGGTGTTTATTCCTATTTAACCTTGCCCAAAGAAGGCTCGCCGAACATCGACGTGCCAATCTTGTACGTGTCTGTGCCCCTTCCCGGCGTGTCCGCTGCTGACAGTGAACGGCTTATGGTCAAACCGCTGGAAACAAAACTGAGGTCGCTGGAAGGCCTCGACCAGATGACAGCATTTGCGACCGAAAACCATGCAGGCGTCTTGCTGCAGTTCGATTTTGGCTGGGACAAGCCTGCAACCATCGCAGAGGTCCGAGACAAGGTCGATCAAGCGAAGTCCGAGATGCCGGATGAAATCGAAGAGCCGCAGGTGATCGAGATAAACCTGTCGGCATTTCCGATCCTGGTGATTTCGTTGTCAGGCGATGTGCCGGAACGAACACTGCTCAAGATCGCAAAGGAAATGCAGCGCGATATCGAAAGCGTTTCATCGGTTTTGGAGGTTGGCCTAGCCGGCCACCGCGATGAGATGATCGAAGTAATCATAGATCCTTTGAAGATGGAGGCGTACAACGTCACCGCGCAGGAACTCCTTTCAATTGTATCGAACAACAACGTGCTCGCGCCCCTTGGCACCATCGAAAACGGTGCGGGCGCATTCTCAGTCAAGTTGCCTGGCAGTTTCGAAACGCCTGAAGACCTTTATCGTTTGCCAATCAGGTTGGAAGGCGACCGGATGGTTTTGCTTGGCGATATCGCGACCTTGCGCCGGACCTATGAAGATGCAGAAGGGACTGCAAGATACAACAACCAGCCAACCGTTGCGCTGCAGGTTAAAAAGCGCTTTGGTGAAAACATCATCCAGACAGTTGAAGCCGTTCGAGCCAAGGTCGAGGGCTTTCAGAAAGAATGGCCGGATGCGCTGAAAACCACTGTCCAAGTATCCGTTTCAATGGACGAATCGAGCCGCGTGAAGGGTATGGTTGGTCAACTTGAAGGTTCAGTTCTGACAGCAGTTTTGCTAGTGATGCTTGTTGTTGTACTAACACTGGGGCTTCGGTCGTCGATGTTGGTCGGGATTGCGATCCCCTGTTCATTCTTGCTCAGCTTCGCCTTGCTCGCGGTTCTGGGAATGAGCGTGAATAACATGGTCATGTTCGGCTTGATCTTGGCCGTGGGCATGTTGGTCGACGGGGCCATTGTTGTCGCAGAGTACGCTGACAGGCGCCTCACGGAAGGCGCCGCGCCAGACGTCGCGTATGCCGAAGCTGCTCGACGGATGTTCTGGCCCATCGTGTCATCCACCGCGACAACGCTTTGCGCCTTTTTGCCGATGCTCTTCTGGCCAGGCATGCCCGGGCAATTCATGGGCCAGTTGCCTATCACGCTGATCTTCGTTCTGAGCGCATCCTTGATCGTTGCACTGATCTTTTTGCCGGTCATGGGCCAATTGCTGGCTCGCGGATTTGCGGGCATTGGCCGTTTTCTTGCCCCCGTCGGGACAGCTGTTCGTCTGATGCTGACCCCCATACGGTTGCTGGTGCGCGCCCTAGGCATTGTTCTGACCGCGCCGTTAAAATTGGCGCGTCGAGCGATTTGGGGACGGCCCGCGCCAGAGCCGATGATCCAAACCAGTTACAAGCGCACGGCGTTTGGCCACGTGGTGCAGTTTGTTGTCGGCAATCCGATCATGCCCATGGTCGCCATAGGGGCCGCCATTGGCGGTATGGTCACGATCTTCACCGTCTTCAGCGAGAATAACTATGGCGTGGAGTTCTTCGTAAAGACCGAACCGGAACGCTCGCTGATTTATGTGCGCGCGCGCGGAAACCTGTCACTAACCGAAAAGGACAGGTTGGTCCGTCAGGTCGAAGATACGGTGCTCGACGTGGACGGTGTCGCATCCGTTTTCGCATTCGCCGGTGACGGTGGACTTGAAAAGCGTGGCGGCGAAGGTCCGCCTGACAGTATTGGCGAGATTCAGCTTGAACTGCTGCCCTGGGATCAGCGCCGTAATGGCGATGAGATCATCGCCGAGGTCGAAAGCCGGATCGCCCAGGTCCCAGGCGTCATCGCCGAACTGCAAGTCCAGCGTGATGGGCCTGAACAGGGCAAACCGATACAGCTGCGCTTTGAAAGCCAGAACTTTGACGTGCTCCTTCGAACTGCATCAGCAGCGACGCGTCTGTTCGCAGAGGTTGAAGGCCTGACCAAGGTTGACGACACCAGCCCCCTGCCGGGCATTGATTGGGCTATCTCTGTTGATCGCGAAATGGCCGGCCGCTTTGGCGCAGACATGAGCACGATCGGCACCCTGGTTCAGCTGGTAACGCGAGGCGCGAAACTGGACGTCATCCGTCCAGACGACAGTGATGATGAGCTTGATATCCGCGTGCGTTTTCCTGAACAGGACCGCACCCTTGCGACACTCGATCAGCTAAAGCTGCGAACGAATGTTGGCCTTGTCCCCCTGTCGAACTTTATCGAAGTCACCCCACAACGCAGATTGGGTGAAATCAGCCGATACGAAACCGTCAGGTTCATTGACGTCCGCGCAGACCTCGAAGAAGGCTACAACGCTAACGAAAAAATTGCTGAGATCGAAGCATGGCTGCAAGAAAACCCATTGCCGCCCGGCGTTAGTTATACGTTCCGCGGCGACCAGGAGGAGCAGGAAGAAAGCCAAGCTTTCCTCATGAGTGCGTTCATCGGCGCGTTGGGACTAATGTTCGCGATTCTGCTGGCGCAGTTCAACTCTGTCTATAACTCGATCCTCGTGCTGTCCGCCGTTGTTATGTCAGCAACAGGCGTGCTGCTGGGCATGCTGGTGATGCAGCAACCGTTCTCAATCATCATGACAGGAACGGGGGTGGTCGCGCTGGCCGGCATTGTGGTGAACAACAACATTGTCCTGATCGACACGTACCGAGAGTTCGTACGCGATTACCCAAGGATTGAGGCGATCATTCGCACCGCAGAGCAACGGATCCGCCCGGTTCTGCTGACCACGGTAACGACGATGGCCGGCCTGGCGCCAATGATGTTCGCAACCTCAATCAACTTCGCTGCTGTTCCGGCTGCCTTTGGCGCTCTGCTAGGCCCTGGTCTGATTTCCGGCGAGGCGTGGAGCGTATTCTTTGCAGCCGTTCTGATGATCGGAGCGCCAACCGCGCTGTGGTGGGTTCAGCTGGCAACCGCCGTCGTGTTCGGCTTGGGCGTATCGACAATCCTGACCCTTTTGGTGACGCCTGCTGCATTGTCACTGCGGGTATGGGTGATGGATCATCTGCTGAAACGACTCGGCTGGCTACACAGAACGACTGCGCCGATCTATTATCGCATTCTGCACGGCCGTAATGCTTATGAGACGTTCAAGCGTGACGCCGCGCTGTACCGCTCACTGCGCCGCGCCAGTCTGGATCAGATGGATTGGTCCGAACGGATAGAGGCGATGGATGCGCCTGCAGTGCAGCCGCCCATCCAGGCATTCGCCAAAGCTGCAGAGTGAAGAAACACCGAGCTGGCTTAAGCCAGCTCGGTTTCCTCAGATTCCTGCCGCCGCCACATCGCGGCGTAGACACCCTTCGCGGCGACCAATTGGTCGTGGCGGCCTCGTTCAACGATCTTTCCGCCGTCCAGCACGATAATTTCGTCAGCATGTACAACGGTGGACAATCGGTGCGCAATCGTCAAAACTGTACGATCGGTGCCAAGGCGCGTCAGGCTGTCTTGAATTTCCCACTCTGTTCCACTGTCCAGCGCTGAGGTCGCCTCGTCCAGGATCAAGATCGGGGGGTTTTTCAGGATCGTCCGGGCGATGGCTACGCGCTGCTTTTCACCACCCGATAGTTTCAACCCACGCTCGCCCACCATCGTTTGATAGCCGTCCGGCAGAGCAGAGATGAAATCGTGGATCTGCGCGGCTTTGGCAGCGTCGATAATCTCTTCTTCCGTCGCGACATCACGGCCATAAGCGATGTTGTACTTGATCGTATCGTTGAACAGGACTGTGTCCTGGGGCACGACCCCAATTGCTGATCGTAGACTTTCCTGATTGATATCTCGCACATCCTGCCCATCAATCATAATCGCGCCTTCGCCAACATCATAAAACCGGAACAACAAGCGTGAAATCGTCGACTTGCCTGATCCTGATGGCCCAACAATCGCAAGGGTCTTGCCGCCTGGAACCGTGATATCGAGTCCTTTCAGAATCTGCCGTTCCGGTTCATAGGCGAATTTCACATTGCTGAATTTCAATGCAGCTTCTGTGATCGCCACATCCTTTGCGCCGGGTTTGTCCACAACTTCAGGCGGCTGATCGAGCAGGACAAACATCTCACGCATATCAACCAGGCTCTGCCGAATTTCGCGATAAACTGTGCCGAGAAAATTCAGCGGCATGGTTAACTGGATCATATAGGCGTTCACAGCGACGAACTGGCCCACGGTCATTGTCCCATTTTGAACGCCCACTGCAGCCATCCACATTGCCGCGACTAGTCCCACGCTGAGGATGACGGTCTGGCCAAGGTTAAGCCAGGCAAGCGATACCGATGTGCGGATCGCGGCGTCCTCGTATCCTTCCATAGACGCGTCATAACGTTCGGTCTCACGCCGTTCAGCAGTGAAATACTTGACGGTTTCAAAATTCAGCAGGCTGTCGATGGCCTTCTGATTGGCGTCAGTGTCCTTGTTGTTCATCTTGATCCGGATCTTCACCCGCATCTCGGTCACCTTGAAGGTGAACCAGACATAGATCGCGATAGTCAGAACGATGACCATCAGGTACCAGCCGGAAAAGGCGAAAAAGAAGATCGCCGCAACCATGATCAGTTCTAGCACCAGCGGACCGATCGAAAACAGCAGGAAGCGAAGAAGGAATTCGACGCCCTTGACACCGCGTTCGATAATGCGGCTCAAACCGCCGGTTTTTCGCGTGATGTGATATCTGAGGCTCAGCGCATGGACATGACGAAACGTCGTCAACGCCAGTTTGCGCAAAGCGCGTTGCGCCACGCGCGCGAAGACTGCATCGCGCAGCTGCGCAAACCCAATTGAGGCGATGCGGGCCGTGCCGTACGCCAGCACCAGAGCCACAGGGGTGTAGAGCCAGATCGAAGGATCTGTCGGATCCGTCAACTCATCAACCGCCCACATATAAAGGATAGGCGTCGAAACTGTGGCCAGCTTCGCCGCCACCAACGCCACCATAGCGATGACGACCCGCACCCGCGCCGCCACATCGTCCTTGGGCCAAAGATAAGGCGCGACCCTGCGGATCACCCTGATGTCGGACGATCCACCTGTATGATCACGGCCGCCAAAACTGCGCATATGGCCTCTCGGTTTTTATGTGTCTGCAACTTACCTAATCGTTCAGCGCCAAGGCGCCAGCCCTTGCACCGTTAGCATCGCCTCGAAACGATCTTGGCGACTAATGAGAAGGCGCCTCGTCCGGTAGTTTGAACACTTGACCAGGGTAAATAAGATCAGGGTCGCGTATGGTTTCTCGGTTAGCTTGATAGATCAGCGTATAGCGAACACCAGCGCCATACAGTCCTTCAGCCAGCTTCCAAAGGTTGTTGCCGGCCTGAACGGTCAGCGTGTTGTCGCCCAGATTACCTTCAACAATGTCTTCGCGCTTGAACGGTGTTTCAAGTCGGCTGGTCACTGCGCCGGTTTCATCAACCTGATCCACACGCAATGTATAAACCCCGGGGCGTATCGGCTGATCCGCCTGCACTCGCCAGGAACTGTCATCTGACGCACGAGCCTGCGCGACCAGACCATCATCAAGGTAAAGGCTGACGCCCGCTCTTCGCAACGCCCTGCCCGCAAACGTCACCCTACCTTCCGCATCATAGGAAATGGCGTCCAGCGTGATGCGCGCGTCATCCGGGCGGGCAGTAGGCTGGATCAGTCGCACACCTTGTTCACTCGGCTGAAAGATCACTGGCGCTGCATCTTCCTCTGGTGTCGACACGACAACAACAGGCGCCTCAGTCGCCGTGACGATCGCGGATCCATCCGTTTCCTGCGCGATCAGTTGCTGCGCGGCAATGCTCGGATCCACCAAGACATAAGCGACAAAGGCCCCATCAGGCCCACTGCGCGACCGACCCACGACCTGCCCCTGATTGACGATTTCAACATCCGTATCGGGTGTCGCACGACCAGCGACCAATCCCTGCCCGCTGCGATCGATACGGATCACGTCGAAGATGGGCGCAAATTCCTGCGCTTCAGGTTCTGGTTCCGGGTCTGGAATATCTGGGTTAGGCACGGTGTCGTCCGTTTGCGCCGTTGTAATCTCTTCGACTTGCGCGTCTTTAACGACGGGATTGCTGGCCCGTTCTTCCTTCGCAGTCTCTTCCTGTGGCGTGAGTGTTGCAGGCTTCACTTCTTCTTCAATCAGCGTGGGTTGGGAATTTGTCACCTCGGGCGATGGCGCGGGTTTGACGGGTTCAGCAAACTTTTCTGCTTCCGCGCTTGCACGTTCCGCAACTGCACCTGTTGTCCCTGCCTGCTCTTCTTTTGGCGCTATGGTTTGCTGCACCGGTTGCTGCGCACCGATAACCGGACCTTCGGTGCGGTTCACATCATAGGCGAAATACGCCCCCGCCCCGATAATGCAGCAAAGGACGATGCCGCCAACGATTGGACCGGTTGAATTCTGCTGCTCACTCATGACGTTCTCGCACGATTATCGACCACCTTCCTGCACCAGAACCGTGGGGCCTGTCGACTCTGACGCGGGCGGACTCTATGAATTCTTGAGTTCGACTGGAGGTTCACCCCAATGAAACGAGTTTGTGTTTACTGCGGCTCACGCGATGGAGACGACCCAGCCTTTGCGATGGCCGCCGAAACAGTAGGCTCGGGCATCGCAAATCGAGGCATGGGGTTGGTCTATGGCGCTGGCGATGTCGGCCTGATGGGCCGCGTCGCAAATGCTACATTGCAAGCGGGCGGGGATGTTTTGGGCGTAATCCCTCAACATCTGATGGACCGAGAAATCGGCAAGCGTGACGTGTCGGAGTTGATCGTCGTTCCGACGATGCATGAGCGCAAGATGATCATGTTCCAACGGTCAGACATCTTTGTCGCTTTGCCTGGCGGCCCCGGCACATTAGACGAACTTATTGAATTGCTAACTTGGCGGCAACTAGGCTTACATGAATGCCCGGCACATCTGCTGAACCTACAGGGATATTGGGATCCGCTCATCGACTTACTGCAATCTACGGCTGATCGCGGGTTTGCGGATCATAGTTTTCTGGATTTCCTGACGGTCCACGACACCGCCGAAGACCTGGTCAACGCGCTGTAGACACGTCAACGAAAAAGGGACGCCCAAAGATGGACGGCCCTTTCATTCAGTTTGAAATCATCAGCCGCCAGCGTTCGACAGACGCTCAGCAACGTTTTCCCAGTTTACTAGGTTGTCCAGGAAGTTGCTGAGATAAGCTGGACGCTTGTTCCGGAAATCGATGTAGTAGCTATGCTCCCACACGTCGCAGCCCAGCAGCGCCTTCTGGCCAAAGCACAATGGGTTCACACCGTTTTCGGTCTTGGTCACTTTCAGATCATCGCCATCTTTCACCAGCCAGCACCAGCCGGAACCGAACTGACCTGCGCCTGCCGCACCAAAGTCAGCCTTGAACTGATCGACAGAGCCAAAGGCGTCCGCGATCCGGGCTTCCAGTTCTGACGGCATGGCGCGTCCGGTCGGGCCCATCATCGTCCAAAACTCATTATGGTTCCACATCTGCGAGGCGTTGTTGAAAAGGCCGGACTGAGCAACTGCGCCTGCCTGATATGTGCCGGTGACGATGTCTTCCAGCGATTTGCCTTCGTGGCCCGAACCTGCCAGCAGCTTCGCCCCATTGTCGGCGTACGCCTTGTGATGAAGGTCGTGGTGGTATTCCAGCGTCTCCTTCGACATGCCGCCGTCGGCGAGCGCATCTTGGGCGTATGGAAGATCGGGAAGGTCGAATGCCATTGTCGGGCCTCTCTGTCTAAGTGGTTGGTCTTGGCCGAGATATAGTCGAAGGCGACGTTGCGCACACCCCCCAGAATGGAAATTCTTAACAATGCCCTCATTGGCATCACCGGGCACGCACTTCATGCCGAATGGGGCGACTAAACCGTCGCCCCAAAAGGTTCTTAGAAGAAAAGGCTCATATACAGAATGCCGCCAAAGTCTTCGGTTCCGGAGTCATCTGCGTATTCCAGCCCGCCTGTCGCCATTACACCCGGGGCAAGTCGATAGGTGATCCATGCAGCTGCAACGTCAGTATCGTTGAAATCGTTGTTGGAATAACCACCAGCAACTGTCCAAGGGCCAGTTTCATACTGGGCGCCAATATAGAAACTTTCGCCAGCAGACGCTCCGTCAGTGTAGTTGGTCCCAGCATCCTGATAGCCGCCCGCCAAAGTGAACCCAGCAGTCGAAACATAACCGCCGACGTTATAGACGTCGTTATCCGAACCGTTTGCATCTGCGTAACCAGCTGACACACCAACACCAAATCCTTCGAATTCACCGTTGTAGGCAAAGGCTA
>CBFHXH010000017.1:0-42731 GCA_965659735.1 uncultured Pikeienuella sp. | reverse complement strand
CTTCAGGATGCGCTGCGCTCAGACATCCTCTGGCAGGTAGCCGATGCCCCGCAGATAGATTGCCGCGCCAGCCTCCAACAGGTCCTCTGGCGCGATAGGGGTCCGCCTGCGTGATTCGTCAGCACGGCCGAAAAGGGCGGTGACGCCATGCGTGATGGCCCACAGGTGATAAGACATCATCAGCACTGGCGGGCGCTTCGCCTCAGGCAAACGCTCAGCCAACGCCTCGCAGGACTGATGCAGCGCGTCGAACGCGCGGTTCGCCGCCGCCCGCAGTTCAGGATCGTTGTCGGGTGATATGCCGGCCTCGAACATTGCGGCGAAATAGGCAGGTTCCGCGCGAACGAAGCCAAGATAGGCGCGGCCAACCCTTTCAAACGCGGATAGCGGGCTTGGGCGGCCGCCGTCCCACGCGGCCTCCAACCGGCCTGCAAACAATTCGTAACCGCGCCTGGCCGTTTCGATGATCAACTCATCCCGGTCTTTAAAGTGGCGATACGGGGCCGCCGGACTGACGCCAGCACGCCGCGCCGCTTCCGCAAAAGAAAACCCGTTGGGCCCCTTCTCTGAGATTAACGACAGGACCGCGTCGACCAGCGCCGATTTCAGGTTGCCATGATGATAGCCGCGTTTGCTCATACGTCTCTATATGGCGCGTCACAGCGCATAGGTACAGGAGTGGTCATCAGGCGCGCACCGCGATATGAGCGGGCATGACCGAAAAGAAACCCGCCTGGGCCATCGAAAAAGAACGCCGCCGCAAACAGGGGCCGGAACCTGTCTGGCTATTCGGCCTGCATGCTGTGCGCGATGCGCTGCTGAACCCCCGCCGCAATCGCCAGCGTCTTGTGCTGACGCGCAACGCCCTGTCGCGCCTAGAGGACGCCATCGCGACATCGGGCATGACCCCCGAAATGGCTGAGCCGCGAAAGTTTCCGGTGCCGCTTGATCCCGGATCGGTGCATCAGGGGGCCGCTTTGCTGACGCTGCCGCTGGATTGGGGCGACATCGCAGATGTGTGCGAGATGGGTGAAGCGGGTGTTGTGGTGATGCTGGACCGCGTGACCGACCCACATAATGTCGGCGCAATCCTGCGATCAGCCGAGGTTTTTGGCGCAAAGGCCGTCATCGCGCCGCTGCGTCATGCCGCGCCGGAAACCGGCGCGCTCGCCAAGGCCGCCTCTGGCGCGTTGGAGCGGCAGCCCTATCTGCGGGTCAAGAACCTCGCCGCCGCGATGGAGGAAGTTCGGGAGCTGGGCTACACGTTGATCGGGCTTGCAGGCGAAGAAGACAGCGATATCAGCCAGGCCATCGTTGCTGCGCCAGGCGCAGTTGCACTGGTGCTGGGGGCCGAAGGGCCGGGCTTGCGGCAAAAAACGCGGGAAACCTGCGACGCCATCGCGGCAATTCCCAGCGCCGGCGAATTCGGTTCGCTGAATGTCTCAAACGCTGCTGCGGTCGCACTCTTCGCCGCATCAAACCGGGGAATCGGGTGATCATCGCCAGATCGTGAATGCGATATTATGATACCCAATTTCTATACGAAGTCTTAAGGCCCGCGCGTCCTTGAATTAATGTTACAGAATATCCAACGTCCGTGATCGACTGATATTACCGAATGGCAACCTGAAGCCACCCTGTCGGTCAAGTGATGGTCGATGGAACAAGTCACCGCATAACCATTTGTTTGAAAGAGATTTTTCTATAGTGAATTTCCGCTGCAAAGTCTGACGCAGATGAAGCGCTGCGAAGGACCAGCGTGACAAATGATACAAACCCCGCAACAAACTGACACAAAAATGAGAGCGGTTCATGTAATTTCCAGCTATAGTCCCCATATGGATTCAGAAGGTGGCTCCCCCCTAGGAGAGGCCTTCATCCACTCACTGTCCCTCGTTCTGACTGCGCCGGCCTTGTGCCGGCGCTTCTTTTTTGTAATACAACATATCTTAAATAAAACTCACACTTAGATTGAGGATTAGCGAAGATATGAACAAAATGGACCGGGCCCTGAAAACTCTTCTCAGCGACGTGAATTCGGTCGCGATGGTTGGCGTATCCGCCAACGTCGTGCGTCCGTCATATTTCGTCGGCCGCTATCTGTCGCTGAAGGGCTATCGCGTGCATCCAATCAACCCGGTCTACGCGGGCCAGAATCTGTTCGGCGGACGCACCTACCCATCCCTTAAAGGGCTGAGCCAAGAGGTCGACGACATCCACATGGTCGACATCTTTCGCCGGTCGTCCGAAGCAGGCGGCGTCGTGGACGAAGCGCTTGAACATCTCCTAGACAAGGGTCTGAAAGCGATCTGGATGCAGATCGGCGTTAAAGACAAGGCCGCCGCCAAGCGAGCCAGAAAAGCCGGGCTGCGCGTCGTCATGGATCGCTGCCCCAAGATTGAATACCAACGCCTGAGCGGCGAGCTAAGCATCGGCGGTTTCAATTCCGGTGTGATTTCATCGAAACTCAGGTAACCTCAACTCAAACGCGAACCGAAGATAAGGGAGGCCCCGACATGGCCGCAGAATACGGTTTTGACACTCTTCAGATCCACGCTGGATCCACACCAGATCCCGCTACTGGCGCCCGCCAGACGCCAATCTATCAGAACACCGCCTATGTGTTCCGCGACGCCGATCATGCGGCTGCGTTGTTCAACCTGCAGGAACTTGGCTACATCTATTCCCGCCTGACCAACCCGACGGTCGCCGCGCTGCAGGAACGTGTTGCGGCGTTGGAAGGCGGCGTCGGTGCTGTCGCCTGTTCTTCTGGCCACGCGGCGCAGATCATGGCGCTGTTCCCGCTGATGGAGCCAGATGCGAACTTCGTCACCTCGAACCGTCTTTATGGTGGATCGGTCACCCAGTTCAGCCAGACCTTCAAACGGTTCGGCTGGGAGGCGCGTTTTGTCGACTTTGAAGACACCTCGGCCATTCGCAAGAATATCGACGCCAACACCAAAGCGATTTTCTGCGAATCTATCGCCAACCCCGGCGGGTACATCACCGATTTGGAAAAGATTGGGAAGATTGCCGACAAAGCCAAGCTACCGCTGATCGTCGATAACACATCCGCGACGCCATATCTTTGCCGTCCCTTCGATCATGGCGCGACGCAGGTGGTCCACTCCACCACGAAATACATGTCGGGCAACGGCACATCGATGGGCGGCATCGTGGTCGACAGCGGCGCGTTCGACTGGACCGCGGCGGACAAGCACCCGTCGATGGTCGCACCAGAGCCTGCGTATCATGGCCTGAAATTCCACGAAACGTTTGGCCCGCTCGCCTACACCTTCCACGGCATTGCGATTGGTCTGCGTGATCTGGGCATGACCGCCGCGCCGATGAACGCGTTTCAAACGCTTTTGGGCATAGAAACGCTTTCATTGCGGATGGAAAAGCATGTCGCGAACGCACGTAAGGTCGCCAAGTTCCTGCAAGGGCACAAGGCGGTCGAATATGTGTCCTACGCGGGTTTGGATGACAGCCCCTACGCCTTGCGCGCCAAGAAATATACGCCCAAGGGCGCAGGCGCACTGTTCACCTTTGGCGTCAAAGGCGGCTACGACGCCTGCGTGAAGGTCGTTGATAACGTTGAGATTTTCAGCCATGTCGCCAACCTTGGCGACACCCGGTCGCTGATCATCCATTCCGCATCGACAACACACCGTCAGCTGACGGACGCGCAGCGCGTCGCCGCTGGCGCCGGACCTGAGGTTGTTCGCGTCTCTATCGGGATCGAGGACCCCGACGATCTGATCGCCGATCTTGATCAGGCGTTGAAAACAGCCACGGGCAAAGGGCGCAAAAAGAAATAGGCCCACCTACGCATCAATCAGGGCGTGTCCATCGGGCGCGTCCTGTTTCTTTTGTTGCGCTTCCAGCGTCGGCCCGCTGGAAAACCGGCCCATTTCGGTGTAAACTGCCTTATAGGGTGAAAGCGCGTGGCATGAGCATCATCGACAAGATTTTCCCGACGCAGGGCGCTGCGCAACTGGCGCTGGATTTCGGAGCGGAGACGGTCACTCTGCTCTCCGAAGACGCGAGCACTCCCCAAGGTTGGTCTGCGCTGGCCGAAGCTTCGCTGACAGATGATGATTTTGCAGATCAGGTCGAAGCCTTGCGCAGCGCCGCTGCTAAGGTTTCGCCGGACTGCGCCGTTGATCTGTGGCTGCCAGCCGATCAGATTCTGAACTCCCATCTGAACCTTGCTGAATCCAAACCCTGGTCGCGAGTAGCGGCGGCCAAAGCCGCGATTGCAGAACGCACGCCCCTGTCAGCAAATGAGATCACACTTGATCTGGCGCCCGGCCCAGAAGGCCTGTGGATCGCCTGCGCCACCGAAACCGCCGTGGTTGACGAGGCGCAGTCCTACGCCCGCAAATGGGGCTTTGCCCCGGCGATGACCACAACACGGCATGCCGATGCGGCATTTTCAAAGCCGCCAAACCTGGGCGGAGGCGCCGGCCCGAACCGCGGCGCCATAGCAGGCGGCGCGCTGGTGGCAGCGGCGGTTGTGGCCACTGTTGCATATATCGCCTGGCCCACCGCCCCAGCTGAGCCCAATTTCAGCCCTGCCCACATCGCACTGGCCCCTGCCGCTTCGCTGCAGTCCCCTGCGCCAGCGCAAGCGGCGCCGGCGACCGCGCCGCAGGCAAGCTCATCGGATGTCATCGTCCTCCGATCGGCGCCGACTGCGCCGAACCCCTCGTTGCTTTTTGATGCGACAGCTTCGGACGAGGCGTATGATTTTTCCGCCTCACTGGATTTGATCACACCATCCTTCGCGGCACCTGGCCCTACGGAATTTCAGTCGCCATCCGGCGTGCAGACGCCGCCCCTGCTGGTCACGGTCGCATATGCCCCACCATTGACCGCGTTCGATGCGCCAGTCATCGACACGGCGGTGCTGGAACCGTTTGACGACGAACCGCAGGTGGACCCCAGTGCACCCGGAGTTTTGGCGGCGCTCGCACCACGGGAGGCGCAGCCAACCACACCGACAACACTGCAATCTTTTGAAGTTGCGTCGCTTGGCGACGGCCCCCTCGTCCTGCGCACCGAAGACCTTTTGGTGGAGGAGCTTGCCGAAGACACCTCGGAAGAGACCCCGCCAAGCGATGCGGGAGCGGCTGATGAACCGGCGGCGGCACCAACACCCGAGGTGCCGACCGTTAACATCGAACGGGACCCCCGCGAACCTGTTCAAGAAGCGGCTAAGGAGGATGACACCCCCGGCCCGGGCGCTGTCGCGCAGGCCCCAAAGCCCGCCAAACGGCCTGACAGTCTGGACATGACGCCGGGTGTAGGCGCGGTCGCCGCTGCGCCTCAGGCAAAGTCACGACCCAAGTCGATCAAACCGAAACCGTTGGCCGTTGCGCGCAACACCTCTTCGGCCAAAACGGTGCGTGCGCCGTCGCGCGGCAGGCCCACGGGCACCGGCCTGGCGAACGCTGCGACACTGAAGGGCGCATTGGTGCTTAACCAAACCAGTTTACTTGGCGTTTTCGGCACATCGAAAAATCGACGCGCGCTGTTGCGCATGTCGGATGGCCAGATGCGGCGCGTCAGTCAGGGCGAGGTGATCGACGGCTGGGTGATTTCCCGCATTCAGGCGACTTCAATGCGCATGACCCGGGGGGCGGAGGTGCTGAACCTCACCCTCATCCGCTAACGAGTATAGACGCTATTGCGCCTGCGCTACGCGCCAGGCCGCCCAGGCCTCTGGCGTATCAAGATCAACGCGGGCGGCGTTGGTTGGGAGTCTGATCAGTCTGACCAGATCCGTATGCGCCGCCAAAACATGACGTGCGCCTTCGTCGCCTTCCAGACTGCGCAGGGGTTCGAAGAACCGGCGCCCGAACAGCACCGGGTTTCCGGGCGCGCCGTCGGGGCCAGCGGCGCGGATAATCTCTCGCCCCTCTTCAGCGTCATAGGCGGCGAGCACGCTGTTGACGTCGGCTGCCGTCAGATCCGGCATGTCGCCCAGTGCGATCAGCGCCGCGCTGGCGTTCGGCGCAATCGCTGACATGCCAACGCGGATGGATGCGCCCATCCCCTCGGCCGCCAATGGGTTTTCCACGATGCGCACAGGCAGATCAGCGAGCGCGCCACGCCGCGCCCCGTCATCCGGGCGAAGCACAACCACCACTTCATCCGCTTGCGAGGCGAGCAGCGTCTCAGCTGAATGGCGCAGCAAGGGAACACCGTCGACTGCCTCCATCAACTTGTCGGCGCCTTTCATCCGACTGGACGCCCCCGCAGCCAACAAAAGCGCTGACACAACCGGACGGCCCGCAGCGCCAGCATCCCGTGGTTGGGGGCGCGAGGGGATCTCCTTCAACAAACCGCCCACGCCCATTGCGGCGATATCCGCATGGCTGACGTCCAAACCCGCGACGACCCGTTCCAGCACCCAGTCGGCGCCGTTCAGCTTTGGCGACCGCGCGCACCCAGGCAGGCCAACCACGGGCTTTCCATTCAGCGCGCCGAAGAAGAGCAGATTTCCCGGATCTACCGGCATGCCAAAGCGGTCAATCCGCCCGCCAGCCGCCTCAACCGCCGCCGGGGCGACGTCGCGCCGATCGGACGTCGCGGACCCGCCCAAGATCAAGGCGATGTCGCCTGGCGCGCCGCGCAGCGCTGCGGCCAGCGCGTCTATGTTGTGCGCCGTTGTCACGGGCGCCGCCATCTCAACCCCCAGGCCTGTCAGCCTGGCTTCGATTGCAGCGGCGCCTTTGGTCAGAAGGCTTGGCTTCATCCCTTGCGTTTGCGTCAGAAAGACCGACGCGGTCCTGACTGCTTGACGATGCAATGTCATCGCCGGGGATTGCGACAGAATCTCAGCAACTTTGGCGACAGCGGCGCGCGGCGCGGCGTAGGGTATGATCTTGACCGTCGCCAACATCTGGCGTTCTCGGACGCGGGTGAATTCTGGCAGCGTCGCGATGGTGATCGCTTCGTCGACTTGATTGGCCGCGAGGATTACGGCGGGGTCGACCTGCGCCAATCCAGCGATATCAGCGAACACATTGGCCCGCCCGGTAAACGGCGCGGAAATGGACATGCCTGGGGCAACCATTAATTTCGCCAAGGTTGCCGCAGCTTCATCTTCTGTAAGATCTTCATCGCTGATCTGAGCGACCGTAACCTTGGCAACGCCTGCAGCAATCAATTCAGCGAGCTCATTATTCGATATTTTCAGACCCTTCTGAAACTTTTTACCATCAATCTTCAACGAATGCGCCAGCACGGCGCCCAACGCTTCGCTTATAGGTACATCGCCGAATTTCACGGACGATTTTCCGGACGGCGGAGGCGGTCCGTCATCTCGCCCATGACAGAGATCGCAATCTCAGCCGGCGACTTGGCTCCAATATCCAAACCAATCGGGCCATGGATCTTGGCGATCTGCGCATCCTCAAAACCAGCTTCTTTCAGCCGCGACACCCGCGCTGCGTGCGTCTTTTTTGAGCCCAGACAACCAAGATAGAAAATATCCGACGCCAACGCGCGTTGGATCGCAGGGTCGTCAAGCTTGGTGTCATGGGTCAACGTCACAACAGCGGTGCGGGCGTCCAGACCATGAACGGACAAGGCGTCGTCAGGCCAGTCATGAACAATAGTTTCCCCGGGAAACCGCGCTTCGGCCGCAAAGGCCTCTCGCGGGTCGATCAGGGTCGTGTCATACCCTGCCAGCCGCGCCATCTGCATCAGGGGCTGCGCTATATGCACTGCGCCGACGACGGCAAGACGCAAAGGCGGATTATGAACACCCAAAAACGAGTCGCCAGCGAATGCCGACTTATCCGTCAGCCTGATTGCCGCAGCTTCAGCCGCCAGCAGATCATCTGCCTCGGGCGCGATCAGGCGGCGGCTCCAGTCAATAGTGTTGACCGCATAGATCACTGCTTCGCGCTCAGCCCGTGCCGCGGCGACGTTGCGCATCATGGCGACATCCGGCCCCTGGCCGACATCAATCGGTTCGACCATCACCCTGATTTCGCCACCGCACGCGAGGCCGACGCCAAACGCCTCTTCATCAGAAACGCCATATGACAGGATGCGGCAGGCGCCATCTTCCAACGCCTCCAACGCTTCTGCGGCGACAGCGCTTTCGACACAGCCACCTGACACTGATCCGGCCAGTTCCGCCTCTGATGATATCGCCAACAATGATCCAACGGGCCGTGGGGCCGACCCCCAGGTTTGCACGACAGTCGCCAAGGCGGCACCTTTGCCTGCATCAATCCAGGCCAGCGCCTGTTCTATGATCTGATCATGAGCCGCGTTCATACGCATCATCCTTCATCGCAGCGCGTCAACCTACTGGCGCGCTCAACTCTATCACATCTGGCGCGCCCATCGCGAAACAGCAAGCATCCCACTTCTCAAACACCGTGCCCGCAATCAAAAGCGCGTGCGGTTATCTTCCGGGCATAAATACTCAATTCAAAGCACCGGTGGCGCACGCCGCCTCAGTCGTCAGACAGCATCCGCATCAGCCGCGCTTTGTCACCCATGTCGTCAGGGCGCGTCAGCGCCGCTGCAAGGCCCTCCAACGATACGATGGAATGAGAGGCGCGAAAGCTGTCGACATAAGGCAGTATGGCCCGCACGCCGCGCGCCTTGGGGGCGAAGCCTTCCCACCGTAGCAGAGGGTTCAGCCAAATCAGCTTTCGGCAGGACAGCTGCAAGCGTTCCATTTCTGCACGCAGACGATCCGGATCATCGCGATCAAGGCCGTCGGTGATCAACAATACGACCGACCCCTGCCCCAGAACCCGACGTGACCAGTCGCGGTTGAACCTGCCAAGACTTTCGCCAATGCGCGTTCCGCCTTCCCAATCCGCCGCCTCTTCTCCGGCGCGGCGCAGGGCGCTGTCGACATCGCGCACTTTCAAATGGCGGGTGATGTTCGTCAGCCGGGTGCCGAAGGTAAAGGAATGCACATCCGCCCAGCCCGCACCCCTGGCGTTCGACGCGGCGTGCAGGAAATGCAGCAGCATTCGGCTGTACCCGCTCATCGAGCCAGAGATATCGCAGAGCGCGACCAACGACGGCCAACGCGTACGCCTTTCCTTCATCGCCAGCGACCGCACCTCGCCGCCATGCCGCATCGCCTGCCGCATCGTGCCGCGCCAGTCAGGATAGCGCCCCAACGCGGCCGCGCGGGTGCGGCGGGATGCAATGGGCCGGACGGGCAAGTCAAGCTTGGCGATGGCGCGCAACGCCTCGGCCTGCTCCGCCGCGGTCATTTGCTCAAAGTCCTGGCTCTTCAGCTTTTCTTCATCCGAAAAGGTCAGCGAAGCATCGATTTCCACCAGTTCTTCTTCATCGGGGCTTTCAGGCGGCTTGGGCTGTTCAGCGTCATCCAACAACGCCTCGGTTGCGCGGCGCTCCGCGTCTTCCGGTTTGTGTTCCTCCGCCACGCCGCGCATCATCGGCAGCATGGCCGACATCATCTGTTCCAGGAATTGCGGATCGCGCCAGAACAGGCGGAATGTCTGCCGAAACAAGGTGCGATGTTCTGGTTTCGACACAAAGCACGCGTGCAGCACCCAGTAGAAATCATCACGCTCGGTAAAACCCGCCGCCTCAACCGCCCGGATCGCATCAACGATCCTGCCTGGCCCAACCGGCAAGCCCGCCTTTCGTAGCGCGCGTCCAAAATGGGCGATGTTGGCCGCGAATTTGCCATTCTCGGGGATCGGCAGGTCGGCGTAGGTCACCATCAGGCGGGCTCTACCCGTTTCTTGGCGTCTTCCAGAATGCGGCTCGCCTCGGACCCATGCAGCATTGCGATGTCGTCCTGATATTTCAGGATGGCGCCCAGCGTATCGGTGATCACCTGCGGACTGATCGCAACGGCATCGAGCGCGAGAAGGCATTTCGCCCAATCAATCGTCTCAGCCACGCCCGGTTTCTTGAACAGATCTTCGGTGCGGAGCTGTTGAACAAAGGCGACGATTTCGCGGCTGAGCGCATCGGATGCTTCCGGCGCGCGGGCCTGAAGGATCTCCATCTCCCGATCAAAGTTCGGATAGTCGACCCAGTGGTAGAGGCACCGGCGTTTCAGCGCGTCGTGAACTTCGCGGGTGCGGTTCGATGTTATGATGACGATCGGCGCCTCGGGCGCAGCAACGGTGCCAAGTTCGGGAATGGTGACCTGAAAATCGCTTAGCGCCTCCAGCAGAAACGCCTCGAAGGGTTCATCAGTCCGGTCAAGTTCATCGATCAGTAATATGGGCGCGCCGCCTTCCTGGGGCTTCATCGCCTCCAACAGCGGACGGTGGATCAGGTATTCTTCGGAAAAAAGTTCCTCTGTCAGCGCCTTGCGATCGCTGGCGCCAGACGCCTCGGCCGTGCGAATGGCGACCATCTGCGCAGGGAAGTTCCATTCATACACCGCAGACGCGGCATCAAGGCCTTCATAGCACTGCAAGCGGATCAGACGGCGACCGAGGGCTGCAGACAACGCCTTTGCAATTTCGGTTTTGCCAACGCCTGCTTCGCCTTCCAGAAACAGCGGACGACCCAGCGTCAGCGACAGAAAGGTGATCGTCGCTAACCCGCGACCACAGACATAGTCGACCTCCCCCAACATCTTTTGCGTTTCGTCGATGGAGCTTGGTAGGTTCTTCATGTCGCCTCGCTGATTGTTAGAAGCAATGGAAGCGCTGTGGAAGCGGAAATCAAGGGCGACCCGGCGCTATCTGACTGTCTGGCACCCAGTGTGGCGAGGCCGCGCATGGTTTGCAGGCTGCATCATCAGAGTATTTGGCGACAAAGATGTGATCCAGACGTCAAAGAAGCAGCCATGCCGCGAGGCCGAGAAAGGCGAAAAACCCGACGACATCAGTGACCGTCGTCACGAAGGCGCCGGAGGCGAGCGCAGGATCTGCCCCCATCTTTTCGAGACTGATAGGGATCAGGATACCGGCCATTCCAGCAACCAGAAGGTTGCCGATCATTGCAAGGCCCAGCACAACGCCAAGCATTGGGTCACCAAACCAGACATAACCAACGATGCCGATGATGACGGCGAAAACGACGCCGTTGCCCAAGCCGACAAGCGTTTCGCGCAAGATCACCCGCCACATGTTCGCGGCTGTCAGGTCCTTGGTCGCGAGCGATCTAACCGCGACCGTCAGAGACTGCGTGCCAGCATTACCGCCCATGGAGGCGACGATGGGTAAAAGCACCGCCAACGCGACGTAGGCGGCGATGACATCTTCGAACTGGGCGATCACGATCGAGGCAAGGATCGATGTGACCAAGTTGACCGCGAGCCAAGGGAAACGGCGGCGGGTCGTGCGCCAAACCTTGTCAGCAAGGCTTTCATCGCCCGCGACGCCACCGAGGCGCAGAAGGTCTTCTTCCGCTTCTTCGCCCATCACCTCAACCGCATCGTCGATTGTGATCACGCCGACCAATCGCCCCGCTTCATCCACGACCGGCGCAGACACGAGGTGGTACT
The DNA here is from genome assembly GCA_965659735.1 of uncultured Pikeienuella sp. Lineage (GTDB taxonomy): Bacteria > Pseudomonadota > Alphaproteobacteria > Rhodobacterales > Rhodobacteraceae > Pikeienuella. The sequence continues at coordinate 31,249 of CBFHXH010000017.1, read as the reverse complement.
GGCTGAAGGCGTAGGCGACTTGTTCCTCATCCTGGGCGACGGGGATGGCACAGAAATCCTCCTCCATCAGTTCGCTGAGAACCATGGGGCGGGTCGAGCCGATGATGCGGCTAAGCGAAACGGTGCCGATCGGTTTCATCATCGGGTCGACAATGATGACATCATAAAACTGATCGGGCAGGTCGTCGGCGGATCGCATGTAGTCAATTGTCTGGCCGACCGTCCAGAACGGCGGCGCTTTGACCAGCTCCCGCTGCATCATCCGACCCGCAGATTCTTCAGGATAGGTCAGCGACTGTTCGACGATGATCCGGTCATCTTCATCCAGCGCGTCAAGAACCTTGGCCTGTTCTTCGGCGTTCAGATCCTCAACCAGGTAAACCAGGTCGTCGCTGTCTAGTTCTTTTACAGCTTCGGCCAGAACCTCTGGCTCAACATATTCGAGGATTTCGTCACGAACGCTTTCTTCCAGTTCGGGAAGCACCTCGGCGGACAGTTCGCTGCCCAATGCTTCAATGATGCGTTGACGGTCGGGCGATCCGACCTGTTCCAGCAGGTCGGCAAAGTCGGCGCGGTGAAGCGGCGCGATCAGATCGCGCGCCATGCGCTCATCGCCAGCATCAAGGGCAGTGATGACCCCTTCTACGATCGCGCTGTCCAGCGCATAGTCTGGCTCAGCTCCGGTCCCTGTCATCTGTTTTGGGTCTGAGTTCTGGGTCATTCAACTGTCCGGATCAGGTGTGCGACAAGGCTATCTCGCCAGCGCGGATGCGGAAACCCCAAAGGCAGTTTGGGGCTGGTTCGTCATTTTTCAGACACAGTTCGACCTTACACGTTTAACGAGAGCGTAGAATTGCCAGTATATCTCTGCGTTCAGTTGTCTGGTTGCTTAGTGTTCGCCCAAGAAGGGGATTACCTAGTGTTTGCGTTCTGTTGTGGCGGCGTTTTTGACGCCCCATCCCTTTCCGTTCCTTCCGACATATCCTGCACCGGAATTTCGCTATGATCGCCTTGATTGGCGACGGCGCTGACGACGTGTTGCAAGGCGGACTAAGCGCAGATTTTCTGGTTGGCTATCGCGGTGCTGACTTGCTGGATGGCGGTCAGGGCGCAGACAGGCTGGAGGGCGGCGAAGGCGATGACACGCTTTTCGGTGGCGCAGGCGCAGACAGCCTGTTCGGCTATCGCGACAACGATCTGATTTTTGGCGGCGCCGGAGCCGACCTTTTGGAAGGTGGCGCAGGCCGGGACAGCCTGAACGGCGGGGCCGATAACGAGCGCCTGTTCGGCTTTGACGATGATGATCTGGTCGAAGGCGGCGAGGGCGACGATTACATCGAAGGCAACGTCGGCGATGATGTCGGGTACGGCGGTGATGGCGGCGACACGCTGTTCGGGTAGAGCGACCAAGATACGCTTTATGGCGGCGGCGGGCGCGACAGTGTCGAAGGCGGGTCAGGCGACGACGTTTTGTTTGGTGGATCGGGAGATGACACAATGTTCGGTCGTCAGGGCGTCGACCTGGAGTTTGGCGGTGACGGCGATGATTTGATCTATGGCTGCGCCGCGGATGACACCATGCATGGCGACGCGGGCGACGACACTCTCAATGGACAATCCGGCGCTGATGAAATGACAGGCGGCGCCGGGGATGACCTCTTGAATGGCAGGGGTGCGAACGACACCATTCAGGGCGACCAGGGCGCAGACACTTTGTTTGGCGGCAAGGGCGAAGATGAACTATCAGGCGACGCAGGGGCGGACCACCTTTTCGGTCTGAGTCAGGATGACTTGATCTTTGGCCAGGGTGGCGGCGATCAGGTCGTTGGCGACGCTGGCAATGACAGCCTTTATGGCGGCGGCGGGCCCGATCAGGTGCTGGGCGGCAATGGCGACGACCTGATGGATGGCGGCGGCGGCAATGACGAACTGCAGGGCCGAACGGGATCGGATGAGATCAGCGGTGGGCGTGGACGAGACACCATTGGCGGCGGTTCAGGCGACGACACGATCACCGGTGGAAAGGGATTTGACGACCTGTCAGGCTCATCTGGCGCGGACGTATTTCACTTTGACGCAGGCGATGGCGCCAACATTATTCGCGACTTTGACGTTCGGGATGATCTGATCTCCATCGGGGATGGGGCGGACAGGTTCGTCGATCTCGAAATCAGCCAGACAGGACGCAACGCGGTGATTACATTTGCCAACGTCAAGATCACGCTTTTAACTAAAAAAGCGAGCGATCTGGACGCTTTGGACTTTATGTTCTGATCCGCCGAATTACTCAGACAGGAACATCGCCACAGCCTGAGCGCGGTTTTTGACGTCCAGCTTTTCGTAAAGGTTCCTGAGGTGGAACTTTACGGTGTTGACGCTGACGCCCAGATCCTCAGCCAGTTTGTTGTTGGTTGCGCCGCCTGCGAGCGACGCCAGCAGTTCGTTTTCGCGTTTGGTCAATGTCGTCATTGGCGCCTGGCGTCGCACCGCGGCCGGGAAGTCGCGCGCGCCAGCAGCTGCGGCGGCGATCGCCTGCAACAGACGCTCGGGCGGCTCGGATTTGTGGACCAGCGCAGCTGCGCCTTCGCGTACAGCGGCGCGCAGTGTCATATCTGACAGTTCACCCGTGTAGATCACAACCTTCGGCGGGTTCGCCATTTCATTGATCCGGCGCAGCAGACTGCGGCCGTCACCCTTGGGCATGACCCAACCGGACACCGCGATATCAATGGGCGCGGCGACACCCCGCGCTGCATATTCCGCAAGAAAAACGTCACCATCGGGCGCTGACATGACCAGTTCAAACCGCCCATCTTCGCGCAGCATCTGGTCCAGCCCCCGCACTACCAACGGGTTCTTGTCGATTACAGCGACAGTAATCGGCGTAGGACGATGAGGACCCGAAGACGCGGCCATGGTTTTCCCTATTTTAGGCGAGGCTGTTTCATGCCAACTAAGCGCCGCGCGCGCAAGGCCCCCCGCTCCTGTCGTTGGTTGGTTAGGGGTATCTTAAGCTTCTCGAGCGAAACAGACGCCAATGGATCAGGAATCGCAGCGACTGGCTGACTATGCGCGCGTCAGCTTTGAACGGATTGCTTTGCGCCGCCTGATGTTTGCAGGCGGTTTTATCGTTGCGTTCTTCTACTTTGATCCAGTGCTGGCAAGCGCTTGGTTCGCTGGCGGCGTCATTCTCGACATTGTTGATCTGCGGGTATGTGCCGCCATATTGAAGGCGCGCGATCAACTACCGGGCGATGCAAAGCTGCGAAAGACGATGCGTCACCGGCTGTTTATTACAGGCGTGGCGCTGACCCTAGGGACCTGCGCAGTGACCCTGTCCCTCGTGATCATATCCGACCAAGCCCGATACTCGCCCCCTTTGATGTTTCTGTTCGCAGCCGCGCTGTATTGGAGCATCTTTCAACCCCAGTTCCCCGACGTCGCCCAAACGCGAATCGCGATTCTGGCTGTTACGGCCGCGATCTGCACAACATGGCGCCTGGTTACTGACATGCCACCAGCCCATTCGCCTCAATGGATCCAAGCGATTGCCGAGGCGTTCGTGATCACATTCATCGTTGGCTGCAGTCAGGTGGCCCAGAAACAGTATAATCATAGCTTGTCGCAAACATTGGCGATCCAGAGGGCAATGGAACAGGCGAAAGCGGCGGCAGAAGGTAAAGGCGACCTCCTCCGCGTGCTCAGCCATGAACTGCGCACGCCTTTGAACGGCGTCCTCGGCATGGCGGAGTTGATGCGCCTAGGCCCGCTGACGCCAGCACAGGCGCAACAGGTCGAGGCCATCCGCGACGCCGGCCAACGTCTGACAGAGCTTGTGACAGATGTGCTGGACAGCGAGCGGTTGGAACGCGGCGGTCTAAAGGTCATCAAAACGCCAACTGACGTCACAGGCTTGCTTCACCGCGTGCATGACAGGTTTCACCAAGCGGCTGATGCAAAACAGATCAGCCTGACATGTGAACATGATCAGATGCCCTTGGGCGATCTGGTCGTCGACCCAGTGCGGTTGTAACAGGTGCTGGTTCGCCTTGTTGGCAACGCGGTCAAGCACACGGCGCAGGGCAGCGTTGTCATTCGCGCTGAGCACGATGCACGCGCACACCCACCCCAATTAACGGTCTCAGTCATTGATACCGGATGCGGGTTATCGCCAGCTCAGCTCAAAACACTGTTTGAAACCTTCTCACCCAGCGACATGACCGAGACCCGCGCCGAGGGCGGCATCGGCCTGGGCATGTGGATGGCGCAACAGCTCGCCGGTTTGATGGGCGGCGCAATCACTGTCAGCAGCACGAACGGCCTGCGCACATGCTTTGAGCTGAAAATTATTGCTGATGTTGCTGAAGAAAGCTCAGCGCAGGTTAAGCTGAAGCACTCTGCATAACCAAAGGCGAATACCGATTGTTCAGCCCGTGCGCTTCAACCCATTGATCCGGTGGCGCAGCTCCTCCGCCAGATCGACCCGTTCTTCCGGGGTGAGGAACGAGCCAAGCTCAATCCGCCGCCCTGATCCACGCAAGGTCAGGTAGCGCTGTATCTGCTTGGTGTCGGTCATGTCGATGTCGACCCAATAAGGGTTCGCGGACCAGCGGCGCACCCTACCCAAAGGTTCCCGGCGTTCGACCGCGATGGCGTCAGGCCAAAGGCGCACCTCTTCAGTCAAGCGTCCGGTAAAATAGCTGATCTTCAGAAACAGCCACAGCATCAGAAAGGCCGCCCCCGCATAGGGCGCAAGCGCAAGCGATGCGCCTGTAGGGGCCAAGGCCACCAATGGTAGGGCAAGTCCGGCGGCGGTCAGCATCATGATTCCCCGGAACCCCTGGGGGCTTAGCGATCGATGGGGCCACAGGCGCATCCGCCAGACCGGAGGATCCTTTCGGCTGAAAGGGTCCGAAGCAACTGCGGCCGAAGAATCCTCTCCGGCCGCGTCATCGGTATGCAACTGACGATCAGTCATCAGTGATTGGGCTGTTTGTCCCACATATCCTGCGTCGGGAGCGTTTCAAACGTGTGCTCCGGCGGCGGGTTGGACAGAGTCCATTCCAGCGTCTCGGCGTGCTCGCCCCAGTATGCGGGCTCTTCAATCTTCTCGCCGCGGGTCAGGGTGTACCAGACGATCCACATGAAGAAGATCAACGATGCGCCGGATAGGAACGCACCCCATGACGATACTTCGTTCCAAAGCGAGAACTGCTCTGGATAATCGATGTACCGGCGCGGCATGCCCTGACGACCCAGGAAGTGCTGCGGGAAGAAGGTGACGTTGGCGCCAATGAACATCATCCAGAAGTGCAGCTTGCCCGCCCATTCAGGATACTGACGGCCCGACATCTTGCCGATCCAGTAGTAGACGCCTGCGAAGATCCCGAAGACCGCGCCAAGGGACATCACGTAGTGGAAGTGCGCCACAACGTAGTAGGTGTCGTGATAGGCCCTGTCGACGCCTGCCTGAGACAGGATGATTCCGGTCACGCCGCCCACGGTGAAGAGGAAAAGGAAGCCAAACGCCCAAAGCATCGGCGTCTTGAACTCGATGGAACCGCCCCACATCGTGGCGATCCACGAGAACACCTTGATGCCGGTGGGCACCGCGATGACCATGGTGGCGAGCATGAAGTAGGCCTGCGCATTGGCGGACATACCGACGGTGTACATGTGGTGCGCCCAGACGACGAAGCCAAGAACACCAATACCGATCATCGCCCAAACCATGCCGAGGTAACCAAAGATCGGCTTCTTGGCGAAGGTCGAGATAACGTGGCTGATGATGCCGAAAGCCGGCACGATGATGATGTACACTTCCGGGTGGCCAAAGAACCACAGGATGTGTTGGTACAGAACCGGATCGCCGCCAGCCGTTGGATCGAAGAAGGTGGTGCCAAAGTTACGGTCTGTCAGCAGCATGGTGATGGCGCCTGCCAGCACTGGCAGGGCCAGCAGAACCAGCATCGCAGTGACCATGATCGACCACGCGAACAGCGGCACCTTGAACAGTGTCATGCCCGGGGCGCGCATGTTCAGGAAGGTCGTGATCATGTTGATCGCGCCCAGGATCGACGATGCGCCTGACAGGTGGACAGCAAAGATCGCCAGATCCATCGAATAGCCTTGCTCATTCGTCGAAAGCGGCGCGTATAGCACCCAACCGACGCCTGAACCCGGCTGGCCATTACCACCCGGCATGAAGACCGACATCACGGCCAACGTTGCGCCAGCAAAGAACATCCAGAAGCTGAGGTTGTTCATCCGTGGGAACGCCATGTCAGGCGCGCCGATCATCAAGGGCATGAAGTAGTTGCCGAACCCGCCGAATAGCAATGGAATCACCACGAAGAACATCATCAGGATGCCGTGGCCCGTGATCATCACGTTCCAGAGGTGCCCGTTCGGCGTACATTCAGCGGCTGCGAAGCCTTCCATGCACATGTACTGGACGCCGGGATCCATAAGCTCCAACCGCATGAACATCGTGAAGGCGACCGACAGGATGCCTAGGAATGATGCGGTGAAGATGTAGAGAATACCGATGTCTTTGTGGTTCACCGACATGAACCACCGGGTAAAGAACCCCGGTTTAGGATGGTGCGCGTCGTGCGCTGCGGCGTCAGCCATTTGCTGTATCTCCCAGACCATAGTGGGACGTGGCCAGGATAGGCCACGTTGGCTTCGAGAGGGTTGTCCCCCAGATTTCTAAAATTGGTTTATCCTGATAGGCCCTCAGCCTCAAGCTGAAGCCGCAATTTTTGCTGCGGCGAACGGGCGCTATCTCATTGAAATATAGTGCCTGAAGCACTGCAATTAGTCATTATTACGCTAGTTCCGGCGCGATCCATCAGACCGCCATGGTCAAAGACGATATGCAATGTCAAAACTGGCGCAGGATTCCGCGGTCAACGTTAGGAATTCCAATGGTTTGGAGCAGTCTGACGACTCGCCGCCATGACTTCGCCGGCACAATCACCCTAGACCCTCAAGCAGCCTTGGCTGACAACCAGTCGGTCGAGCGCATCTCAGCAATGCGGGACGCCGTTCGTTCAAATTCAAACGCGCCTTTGCCTTCTGGATAAAGCGTTTCCGGCATCGCCTCAGCCGAACATATCAGCCGGGTTTTTGCTTCGTATAGCGCGTCTATCAAAGTTACGAAACGCTTCGCCTCGTTGTTATTGTGGACGCCCAACACCGGAATATCGTCGATCAACAGCGTTGAGACTGCCTCAGCCAACGTCAAATAATCGGCGGCTCCCAAGGGTTTGGCGCAAAGATCGGTAAAGCTCGCCCGCGCGGTGCCAGCGTGAAAGCGTGGGATTTGCACATCCCTGCCCGTTACTTGCAGAATAAGTGGCTCACCTGGCTGACCGCCGGTCAGTTCCGCCCAGGTATCGTCCATCGCCGCGCGCGCGGTGTCGTTTAGTGGGGCATGATACACTTCACGCCCCATCAGACGCTCCTGACGGTAATCCTTGGGACTTTCCAGAAGATGGATATCCAGCTTTTCCTTGATTATCTCGATGAACGGAACGAACACCTGCCGGTTAAGACCTTCCTTATAAAGGTCATCCGGATGCCGGTTTGACGTCGTCACAATCACGGTGCCGCGCTTGAACAACTTGTCAAAAAGCCGCCCGACAATCATCGCGTCTGTGATGTCCGTGATCTGCATTTCATCAAAACACAGCAAGACCGCCTCCGCCGCGATCGCCTTCGCAACGGTCTTCACTGGGTCAGGGTCGCCGGTTTGGCGCGCAGCGTGAATGCCTGCATGCGCTTCTTGCATGAAGGCATGGAAATGCACGCGGCGTTTCTTTTCGACGGTGGAGCATTCAAAGAACAGATCCATCAGCATGGATTTGCCGCGCCCAACCCCGCCAAACATATAAAGCCCACTAACCTGAGGCCCCTGCTTGGTCGCCTTGCGCCGCCAGCCGAGGAACCCGCGCCCGACGCGTTTACCCTCCCACGGGATATAGTCTTTCAGGCGCAGATGCAGCACCTGCAGCTTCTCCAGCGCCAACCGCTGGGCGGTGTCATCCGTCAGTTCGCCCCCGGCGATCAGTTCGCTATATTTGCTTAGCGGTCCGTCAGGCATCGGCCCCTCATATTCCTGCACTGTCCCATAAGCACCAAGCGCGCAGCCGCTGGCAAGGGCGCCGCTGGCGCGATTCGCAGTCTAGGCCAGCTTATACGTCAAAGGCAGGCGCACGGGGCTGGTATTGCCGCTGTCGGGTAGCATCTCGCCAGGCCCAGCCGGCGCGATATGTCGGACCCGCCGCGCGATGGCGATCAGCGCCGAGGCCATGTCAGACCGCGCAACCTGATTGCCAAGGCAATGATGGGCCCCGCCGCCGAACCCGAAATGCGCTTTTCGTTTTGCGGTAATGTCGAAGTCAGGATCGCCGCAGACCAGCGGGTCGCGGGCCGATGCGTGGACCAGCAAATGCAGCGTTTGGCCAGCTTCGATTATCTGCCCTTGAAATTCAAAATCCTCCAGCGCCTCGCGGGTCGACCAGGTCGTTGTAGGGCGTGCGCGGATAAACTCCTCCACCACTTGCGGCGCAAGCGCCGGGTCGCGCCGGAAAATCTGGTATTGATCAGGATGCGCCGAAAACAGCGTCATCCCCAAGCCCAGCTGCGAGCGGGTCGTATCCACACCGCCGAAGATCGAAATCACGATCATATCCAACAGCGCCTGTTCATCTGTCCCCGCTTCAGCATCGAATGCATGTGTCAGGCGGGCGATATAGCTGGTTTGATCCGCCCCGGTTCGCGCGCGGCCCACCAGATCGCGGGCCAGGTTCGTCAACCGGTCGCAGGCGTCGTTCACCGTTTGCTGGTGCGCCTTGCAATCGATCCCCATCGCCAAGCCAAGGTCGGATGCGTCATGCGAAATTTGGGCCCAGTTCCCCGCCCCAATTCCAATCAAGGTCGCTATGGCCTTTCCAGCGAAGGGGAGTGAGAACCCCTCCATAAACTCTATGCGGCCTTCTTCAGTAAACGACTGCACCTGTTCGTCTGCGATCTGATCAAAGTCAGGTTTCAGACTATCCACGAAGTTCCGCGACAGGGCGCTGGTCGCCAAAAGACGTAGCAGGCGATGCGTGTCGCCATGCTGGCCGATTACCGATCGTTCCCAGAACTCGGTGAACCGCCCCTCAAGCCCATGACGACGCGGCCAGGCGTGGCTGCCCTGGCGCAGTCTTCGATCACGCAGCAGCCGGCCGACCTGTTCGTGGCGCAGCACCGCAAGACCATAGGGGGTCCGGGCGCACCAGTGTTGGTCGCCCGCCGCAGCAACCTCCGCCGACCGAGTTGAGAACCCCGGCGAGGTCAGGTCAAGAAAAGCAGGGCTGGTCATCGCACCTCCATCAACGTAGTCAACCCAACGGGCGTCCACAGGTCAATCGGGCGATGCGTGTGAATATCTTTGACCACCGAAAGCCCATATCGGTAAGGATAGCGTGCAGAGGAGACGCCGCAATGACCCAATCCAATCGCCTGATTACGCCTATCCTGATTGGCGGCGGCTTGATCCTGATGGTGTCCTTCGGCGCGCGCGCATCTTTCGGTGTGTTTCAGATCCCGATTTCCCAGGATCTAGGCTGGCTGCGCGTTGAATACAGCCTAGCGCTGGCGGTCCAGAACCTGGCTTGGGGTATCGGTCAGCCGATTTTCGGGGCCATTGCGGAAAAGTTCGGAAACCGCTTGGCGCTGATCCTTGGGGGGCTCGTCTATTTCCTGGGTATGGTTCTGTCGGCCAATTCGATCTCGCCCGAAGCGCATCAAGTCTATGGTGTTTTAATTGGCATGGGAGTCGCGGGCACGGGATTTGGGGTGATCTTCGGCATGGTCGGTCGCGCCGCCTCTGACGAACACCGGTCCATGGCGCTGGCCATTGCGACCGCGACCGGCTCGCTCGGTCAGATCATCGGACCGCCGCTGGCGGGATATCTGTTGGTCGACTTTCATTGGTCCGAGGTGTTCTGGATCTTTGGCTTCATCGTCCTCACCTCGCTGTTGGTCTTGCCGATGATGAAGACGCCGGCGCCGGAAAAACAGCCGAATGAAGAGCCTATGGGAACCGCCATCTGGCGCTCAGTGAAAGATCCCAGCTTTGTTCTGATATTCATCGGGTTCTTTTCCTGTGGCTATCATCTCGGGTTTTTCACCTCGCATTTCCCCGCAATGGTGACGGAGCTATGCGGCCCGATCGCCTCAGACGACATACTGGCCTCGCTTGGCGTCTCGACCACTGCACAGCTGGGCGCGTGGTCGATTGGCTTGATCGGGTTGGCGAACATCGTCGGCACGCTGGTCGCCGGTAGGCTGGGTGGTAAATATTCTAAGAAGTACCTGCTGTCGTCGATCTATTTTGGCCGGGTCATCATCTGTGTGATCTTCATCCTAACGCCGATTACCCCCGCAACCGTCATCGTGTTTTCATTTCTGATGGGAATGCTGTGGCTGGCAACTGTGCCGCTAACGTCAGGGCTGATCGGGCACATCTACGGCGTGCGCTACATGGGCACGCTTTATGGCCTGGTTTTCTTCAGCCACCAGTTGGGCGGTTTCGCCGGCATCTGGCTTGGCGGCGCGCTGTATGACAGCACCGGGGGTTACGAATTGGTGTGGTGGATCGGCATTGGCGTGGGTGCGTTTTCAGCACTGGTGCATCTGCCGATCCAGGAACGGCCACAAGCGGTCGCTGCCGCATAGGCCAGGCCCTCAGAACTTCTCCACCCAGGGGCGTAGATCGACCTCCCAGCTCCAGCAGCTGCGGTCTTGCGCGATCAGCTTCCAGTATTCCAATGCGATCGCATCGGGGTCGAGCATGCTGTCGGGGTTGTCAGCAGCGTCCATCCGCTCGGGTCGGTTCGAATTGCGAATGCCGCCGTCGATGATGAAGTGACCGATATGCACGCCCTTGGGGTGCAGTTCCCGCGCCAACGACTGCGCCAAAGCCCGCAAGGCGAACTTGCCCATCGCAAACGCAGCAGAGCCTGCATACGCCTTCACCCCGGCTGTCGCGCCAGTGAACAGGATTGCGCCATGGCCCTGCGGTTGCATGCGTTTCGCCGCCTCTTGCGCGGCGTGGAATGCGCCCAGCGCAGTGATCTGAACCGCCTTTTCCACGGCCTCGCCATCGATCTCCGTGATTGGGCCGCCAACCCGGGCAGAGGGGTTATAGACCACGATGTCAGGCGCGCCAGTCTGATCAACCGCAGCGAACAAATCACCGATTTCGCCGCGATTGGACGTGTCGCACTGATGCGTCGTCGCATTCGTCGCAGCAGCAAGATCGGCCAGGTCGTCCGTGCCGCGCGCAGCCAGAGCGACTGCAATACCATTGGAATGAAATAGCCGCGCCAACGAGGCTGACAGGCCGGCGCCAGCGCCAATGATCAGGGCTTTCTTGAAATCGGTCATGGGCGTCGCGCCTCCTCACCTAATTGGGTTTGCGCCGATTGAGGCGCCACCAAGTCAAGATAAGTGGGTTTACTGCGTCACCAAGAGGTTTTTTCATTCAACCCAGCGTCACACGCCAGAGTTCTTATTCATCGTAATACGAAGACAGGCTTTCGCATTGCGCGCAAAGCGGAAACCTAAGCCAAACCAGACCGCACCCCAGAACGCAAAACGCCCGCCGGTAAGGCGGGCGCTTGATTTGTCAGCGATCAGATCGTTCAGGCGGCGGCTTTTTTGTCCAAAGCCGAAGTGACGCGCTGCGCCGCCTTGCTGTCGTCCAGGCCTTCAACCGCAGCAACTTCGCGGGTCATCCGTTCCAACGCCGCTTCGTAGAGTTGGCGTTCGGAATAGGACTGTTCCGGCTGATCTTCGGCGCGATGCAGGTCGCGCACAACTTCAGCGATCGAAATCAGGTCGCCCGAGTTGATCTTCTGCTCATATTCCTGCGCGCGGCGCGACCACATGGCCCGCTTCACACGGGCGCGGCCAGCAAGTGTTTCCAGCGCTTTGCCAACCACATCAGGGCTGGACAGGACGCGCATGCCCACCGAGCTAGCCTTGGCGGTGGGAACACGCAAGGTCATTTTTTCCTTGTCGAAGGAAATCACGAACAGCTCCAATGTCACACCAGCGATTTCCTGGGTTTCGATATTGATGATCCGGCCCACGCCGTGCGCCGGGTAAACAACAAAGTCGTTGGCGCGAAAGTCACCTTTTTTGGTCTTGCTCATCTTCGTCTTATCCGATCTCTCAGCACAGTGAAGACTTCCGTCCCCCTAGACCAGCGTCCGGGCGATGAAGCCTTTCGTTTGCAGGATGCGCCCTTTTCGGCCCCAACCCCTCTCAGACACAGGGGCCGATAAAAAAACGCTTTATGACAGTAGTATAACAGAAAATTAGGGTGATTCCCACACCTGCAGGGATCACGCGTACCCAATGACTGCGTGAACTAGTGTCTATTTCCGGTATTCAGCGCGATTCCGGCTGCTTTCGCCGCGGTTAATCGCCTTCGCCACCCGCTTCCGAAAAGTATTTGTCGAACTTGCCTTCTTCGCCGTCATGCTTCTCAGCATTGGGATCAGCATCTTTCTTCAGGGTGATCACCGGCCAAAGATTGGCGAACTTGGTGTTGATCTCCAACCACTTTTCAAGGCCAGGCTCCGTGTCCGGCTTGATGGCGTCGACTGGGCATTCCGGTTCACATACGCCGCAATCGATGCATTCATCCGGGTGGATGACCAGCATGTTTTCACCTTCGTAAAAACAGTCGACCGGGCATACTTCAACGCAGTCGGTGTGTTTGCATTTGATGCAGTTTTCAATGACGATATAGGTCATGGGTGCGGCCTGTAGCTCCGTCTCGCGTCAGGTTGATCTAGCGATTTAAGCGGGGATTGGCGGCGCTGCAAGCGCATTCGCGTCGCGGGCGCCGGGTCACCCTGCATCCGATCCACCTTCCGATGATTTCAGCGCCATGATCGCTCGGCGGTCACGCTTGTCAGGACGAGGCGCATGGACGGGTGGCTCGCCCGCTATTCGCGGCTCCGGCGGATTCAGATCTTCGTAAAGCTCCCGCGCTTCCAGCGCAGGGCCGCGGCGCTCGCCTATTGCAACGATCCTGATCACACGGACATCGCGCTGTTGGACGAATGTCAGCGTATCGCCCACGCGCACCAACGTCTTGGGCTTGTCCGTCCGATCGCCATTCAACCGGACACCGGATGAAACGACCTTGGCCGCCAACGAGCGCGTCTTGAAAAACCGCGCCCACCAGAGCCATTTGTCGATGCGAACGGCTGCTTCGGTCACGACCCGTCTTTGAGACGCCCCAACACCGCGAATGGGCTATCCGGATCTGGGCCTTTTTCAGGCTTGGGCGCCGCCGAAAATTTCCGCAGTTGTTTGTTGCGATCATCCCACTTGCCTTTGCCCTTGCCTTTCGGCGGGCGCTTGCCGTGTTTTTTCGGGGGGCCGCCACGCCGGTCATCGCCGGCGTTGTCAGACCGAGGCGGACCAGAACGCCGCTGATTCTGTGGGCGGCGGGCATAAGTGAATGTATAAAAGACCTCAACCTCTGCCTCACCCGCTAGAGGCGTCACAGCGTCAGCGGCAGGCGCGTCATCAGCCGCTGAAGCTTCGACCGGCTTGGCTTCAACTGGCTTAGCTTCGTCGGTGGCGTTAGCCAACGCATCCTGCGACTGGCCTTCGTCGACCGCCTCGGCGGCTGGCGCATCTTCAGATTTCTCTGCGGCGGGCGTTTCGGCTGGTGCGGCGGCTGTGCGGTCCGCCTTTGGCCGTTCGCCTTTTTCGGCTTTGTATCCAAGACCGCCCATTAGATAGGCGAACTGCTCCAATGTCAGGCCCGTGATCGACAGCATGTCGGCGGTCGCTTCGAACCCGCCACGGCTGTCCTGATCGCGCAACATGTCCGAAAGACGTTCCAACATATCAATCCGAATCGCACGCGACCCGGCGGCCCGATAACCAGCGCGGAGCCAGAAACCGTCTGGTTCATCCCCGACCGCTGGCACGGTGACATGTCCCGGCGGCGGCGCAGCAGGGATTTCATCAAGCTTGGCGGCAAGCCCCCACAAGACCAGCCGCAACCGTGTCGGGGCCGGTTTCAGCAGGAGCGGCATGAAGATCGAATGCTGGCCAAACCGGACGCCGTGCTTGCGCAGCAGTGTGCGCGCATCCTGGTCCAACGCCTTGATGTCGTCGGCGATAGGGCGACGTTCCAGCACGCCCAAACCTTCGACAATCTGGAATCCGACGCCGCGCGCCATGCCGGTCAACGCTGCGTCGTCACGCAAGGCGATCAGCGGCTCAAACAGCGCTGCGATCCGGCGGGTGATCCAGTGACCCAGACGGCGCTCAACCTTTTCCACAACTGGCGGCTCCAGTTGGTCGTCAACGAAGGCGCGCACGGTGGGCGACAGCGCATCAGGTCCTTGCTCCAACCGGCCGACTGCCAAATCGCCCCACATTAGGCCGCCTTGCTCTGTCACGTCGATCTCAGTGTCCGGCGCATTGTAGAACTTGTCTGCCCGATGCGCGAACCAACCTTGCAAAGCCCCCATGGATGCGGAGCGCAGGCGCTTTTGTTCATCGGCTCCGGCAGTGGGATCCGCGATGAAGCGGAACCCATCGATCCGCCCCAGATGTTCGCCTTCGGCGGTCACTTCGCCTGTATCGCTGACTTCGGCCACCAGCTTCTCCTTCTGCTTCAACCGGCGCATCAACACTGATGTGCGCCGGTCGACAAATCGTTGTGTCAAACACTGATGCAGAGCGTCCGACAATCGGTCCTCAAGCTCGCGAGTTCGACCGCGCCAGTGCGCAGCATCCTCCAACCAGCCTCCTCGGTTTGAGATATAGGTCCAGGTTCGAACGTAGGCGAGCCGCCGCGACAATTGATCGATGTCTCCTTCGATCCGGTCGAGGCGCGCAATTTCCTTGGCGATCCAGTCGGCGGGTATAGACCCCTCGCTGGAAATGAGAAAGTGATATATCCGTCGAATCAACGCTGCATGATCCGCCTGCGACGTTTTGCGAAAATCCGGGATCTGGCAACAATCCCACAACCGGCGCACAGCGGACCCGCCTGTGGTCTGGTCCTGAATCTCCATATCTCGCCATAAGGTGCGCAGCGCGATCAGATCATCGGCGTCACGGGCGCGGCGCAGGCCCGACCGAGGCGCTTGCACCTCCAACGACGCCATAAGCGCGGGCACGGTGCCGAAATCAAGCGAGGCGCTGCGCCATTCCAACGCGCGAATAGGCTCAAACCGGTTTTCACAGACATTCAGCGCCATTTCGTCACTCAACGGCGCCGCGTCGCCGGTGACGCCAAAGCTGCCATCAGCCGTGTGCCGGCCCGCCCGCCCAGCGATCTGCGCGATTTCGGCGGGCGTCAGCATACGGGACCGGCGGCCATCAAACTTGCCTAAGCCCGCAAAGGCGACATGGCGCAGGTCGAGGTTCAGGCCCATGCCGATCGCGTCCGTCGCAACCAGGTGTTCGACATCGCCGTTTTGATAAAGTGCCACCTGAGCGTTGCGCGTGCGAGGCGACAGCGCGCCCATCACGACCGCCGCGCCGCCCTTCTGGCGTCTCAGAAGTTCTGCGATTGCGTAAACCTGATCCGTCGAAAAGGCGACAACGGCGGATCGGGTGGGCAGGCGGCTCAGTTTTTTCGACCCTGCATAGCTGAGCGTCGACAGCCGTGGCCGCGTCGTGATCTTGGCCTTCGGCAACAGCGCCTCTATCCGGCCCCGCATTGTATCTGCGCCCAGAAAAAGCGTTTCTTTCCTTCCACGCGCGCGCAGCAGGCGATCCGTAAACACGTACCCTCGGTCCGGATCGGCGCAGAGCTGGATTTCATCCACTGCGATGAAATCAGCGCCCCAGTCCAGCGGCATCGCCTCAACCGTGCACATGTAATATTGCGCGCCGGGCGGGGTGATTTTCTCTTCGCCCGTCAGCAGCGCGACGGCCCCTTTGCCGCGCTTTTCGACGACGCGATCATATACCTCCCGCGCCAGCAAGCGCAGTGGGAACCCGATGATGCCGCCTTTGTGGCTCAGCATTCGGTCAATCGCGTAATGAGTTTTGCCAGTGTTAGTCGGCCCCAACACAGCCTCGACCCCTGCGCCGAGCGCGATGTCAGAATCAAGCATTGTCAGGAAGCCTTCTTGAAAACGTTCAGGTCTCTTTGCCGTCGACGTCCGGTTTCAAACGATCAATGGCTTCCTGCGCCTGTTCCATCCCTGGGAACAGCGCTTTAACTTCGCCCCAGGTGCGCAGCGCGGCGGCGTCGCGGTCGACCCGTTCCAGAACCAACGCCAACCCTGCAAGCGCGCCGAAATGGCGAGGTTCCAGACCAAGTACGCGTTCGATATGTTCCGCCGAACGCCAGTAATCTTCCTGGATGTAGTAAAGTGTCGCCGAAGCGTTCCACGCTTCAGCAAAGTCTGGCGCCAAGCGGGTCAGCGCGCTCAGATGCGCGCGGGCCTTGTCGTATTGTTCGTCATTCGTCGCCTTGCGGGCGCGCAGCAACAACAGATCCATGCTGGCGGAACCGGACCTTGCCCAGATGGACGTGATTTCATCTGCGATGCGATCGGCCGCGTCACCTTCGGCATTGCCTAGCGCGCCAAACAGACGATCAAGGCGTACTTCTTGGCTTTCATCCTCAGCGATTGCCGGGGTCGTGGCGGTGGCCTCGTCATCAGTGGCGATGCCAGGGTAAGGCGCATTCTCTGCAACCGACTGCGTGACGGCCAAAGCCGGGGCTAAAAGGAAGGCGATCCAAGCTACAGTTTTCATGGTGGACATGATGGAGCGGTCACCCCACCTTGGCAAGACATTCACGAGGATAGTGATGACTGATCAAGCACCGCTATACACCGAAATGGCCGACGCACCCGTCGGCGGCGAGGCGTTTTGGCTGGAACCTTACGGCGTGCGCATCCGCTCCGCTATATGGCGCAGCGGCGATCGCGGCACGGTTTTCATTTTTACCGGGCGAGCAGAATATATCGAAAAATATGGTCGTTTGGTCAGCCGGTTGGTGGAGCGGCGCTTTTCAGTTGTGACATTGGATTGGCGCGGTCAGGGCCTGTCCGAGCGGCCCTTACGCGAACCAATGAAAGGCCATGTTGAAGACTTTGGCGACTACCAAAATGATGTCGCCGCCCTGATCGCCGATCCGCGCGTGGAAGATTTGCCACAGCCACATATTCTTATATGCCATTCGATGGGC
Organism: uncultured Pikeienuella sp.; assembly: GCA_965659735.1. Classification (GTDB taxonomy): domain Bacteria; phylum Pseudomonadota; class Alphaproteobacteria; order Rhodobacterales; family Rhodobacteraceae; genus Pikeienuella. Next base: position 14,004 of record CBFHXH010000017.1, on the reverse strand, counting down.
GGTTGCATCGGCACGCGCTCATTGCTCGACGAACGAATGACGCCAGCCGCGGTCATCATGTCAGCGCCGATGCTGGGGATCATGATGACGCCGGCGGAAACGGTGGGCAGCAAGGCGTTGATCTGGATGTCCAAACTACTCCACACCTCCACCGCATTCACGCCCGGTCCCAAACCGCGCACACCCTATGTTTTGAAGACAGAGTTTGCCGACAACACGCTGACTGGGGACGAAGGACATTACAACTGGCTGCGCACTCATATAAAGGTGCGGCCCAAGTTGGGCCTCGGCCCGCCAACAGTTGGATGGCTTGCGCAGGCGGTGATCGAAACCAAGGCGCTGGCGGCCGAGGCGCACCCAACGCAACCGACGCTTTATCTGTTGGGAGAGGATGAAAGCATTGTCCTGCCTCAATCGATTCGTAACGCCGCGTCCCGCGCGCCCAATGCAAAGCTGGTCGAGATTCCCGGCGGTCGGCATGAAGTTTTGATGGAAACACCAGAGAGGCTGACCCAGATCTGGGCTGAGATTGACGCGTTTCTGACGGCTCAGGGCATCTGAGGCGGCTTAGTCCGCATAAGGCGCTAGCAGCGCCAGCGCCTCTGCGTGCAAATCAACGGATCCGGCGGCCAGAACCTGACCGCCCTGATCGCAAGGTCGGCCCCGCCAATTTGTGACGACGCCGCCCGCAGCCTGCACCACCGCCATAGGTCCCTGAATATCATAGGCGTGCAGACCTGCCTCGATCACCAGATCTGCCTGACCCATTGCAACCAAAGCATAGCCATAGCAATCCAGCCCGTATCGGGTCAGCTTTGCCGCGTCGCGAACAGCCTCAAAGCCCAGCCGATCCTTTTCCGCGCCCACTTCAGGAAAGGTCGACAGCAGCGTTGCATCGGCAAGTGCACGGGTGCGGGTCAACAGGCTGCGACCTTCCCCGCCCCTCAGAAAATCTGCGCCCGGCGTTGGGCCGCCAAGCGCTCCAATGAAACGTTCGCCAATATACGGCTGGTCGATCATGCCCAGGATCGGGCGTTCGCCGTCATGAACGGCGATAAGTACTCCGAAAACCGGCGCGCCGGAGATAAAGGCGCGCGTACCGTCGATCGGATCAAGCACCCAAGTCAGGCCCGTTGAACCGGCTGTCGCCGCGTGCTCTTCGCCAAGAATACCGTCATCGGGTCGCAAGCGCGCCAAAACGGCCCGCATCGCCATTTCAGATTCGCGATCTGCAATGGTGACAGGATCGAACCCGCCCGCGAGTTTATTGTCGGCTACCAGATCTTCGCTACGGAAATGGCGCAGAATCGGCGTTCGCGCCGCATCGGCCAAGGCATGCGCAACCTCCACGAGGGTTTCGTACTCAGCGTCGCGCATAAAAAAACTCCGGTGGAAGATGCCACTCTCCACCGGAGTTTTCCGCAAACAGCTCCTGCGGTCAATGCGACCGCATCGGCATGCAATGTGGTTTTCAGGCAGCCCGCTCCACGCGGCCGCCTGAAACCTTTAGGCTGCGTCTGAAAGAACGCGGGCCAGGTCGAACAGGCGACGACGCTGGGCTTCGGGCATGGCGTAGTAGCTGCGAACTAGCTCCAGCGCTTCCTTGTCAGCCAGCAGGTCGCCCTGCGGACGGACTTCCGCCTCAGCGGTCGCCGAGAGGGTCTCGGCCCCTTCGAGCCCCTCAAAGAAGAACGAAATCGGAACATCAAGCGCAGTCGCGATATCCCAAAGACGGGATGCGCTGATGCGGTTCATGCCAGTTTCGTATTTCTGAATTTGCTGGAACTTGATCCCAACGTTTTCGCCCAGCTGCTGCTGGGTCATCCCCACCATCCAACGGCGATGCCGGACGCGTTTACCCACATGAACGTCAACAGGATGTTTCATAGTACTCTCTCCACAGTTCCTCTACCTGCGGGGAAATTCGCAAGTGACGGACCAACTTTACCGAAACCGTGCCAAGTTCCTCACTTTTTACGTGAAATTCTGCTAAGATATTGAAACTAATAGTATTCTTTTTGCTAACTTCTACGTAACTGAAATTTCCCGCATGAGGTGTGCTAGAAGGTTTTGATGCAATTTGTAGATAATTCGCAATCTGCTTTGCAAGTTGCGAATTTCAACCTCAGGTATCGCCGCTACGCGACTGGCGCTTACGCTCGTGCGGGTCAAGATAGCGCTTGCGAAGACGCAGATGGTTCGGGGTCACTTCAAGAAGTTCGTCATCAGCAATGTAGGCGATGGCTTCTTCCAGGCTCATCCGTTTTGGCGGCGTCAGGGCCACTGCGTCATCCTTGCCTGACGCACGTACGTTGGTCAGTTTTTTGCCCTTCAGCGGGTTCACGATCAGATCGCCCGAGCGGCTGTTTTCCCCAATGATCATACCCTCATAGACGTCTTCGCCCGAGCCAATGAACATGAAGCCGCGCTCTTCCAAGTTCCATAGCGCGTAGGCGACACTTTTACCCTGATCCATGGAGATCAGGACACCGGAGCGCCGTCCCTGGATCGGTCCCTTGTGCGGGGCCCAGGAATGGAAAATACGCGCCATGACGCCCGCGCCGCGTGTGTCAGTCAGGAATTCACCATGATAGCCGATCAGACCGCGCGAAGGGGCCAGCGCAATGATCCGCGTTTTGCCGCCGCCACCGGGCCGCATTTCCTGAAGCTCGCCTTTGCGTTGTGTCAGCTTTTCAACCACGGAGCCTGCATACTCTTCATCAACGTCGACTGTGACTTCTTCGATCGGCTCCATCCGCTGACCGTCTTCTTCACGGAAAAGAACGCGCGGGCGGCTGATAGACAACTCAAACCCTTCACGGCGCATCGTTTCGATCAGAACGCCCATCTGCAATTCGCCGCGTCCGGCAACCTCAAATGCATCACCTTCGGGCGTGTCGTTGATCTTGAGGGCCACGTTGCCTTCAGCTTCGCGCATCAGACGGTTACGGATGACGCGCGACTGAACCTTGTCGCCATCGCGGCCCGCCAGCGGGCTGTCGTTGATGCCAAAGGTGACCGAAATCGTGGGCGGATCAACCGGCTGCGCCTCAATCGGCTCTGTCACGGACGGGTCAGCCAGCGTGTCGGCGACAGTCGCTTTCTGCATGCCGGCAAGCGCGATGATGTCGCCCGCTTCGGCGCTGTCGACCGGCTGACGTTTCAGTCCTCGGAAGGCCAGAACCTTGGAAACCCGGAATTTCTCAACCTCCCCACCTTCGCGGGTCATGGCGCGGATCGTGTCGCCGGCCTTGACCTTGCCCGCCTCGACACGGCCCGTCAGAAGCCGGCCGAGGAAGGGGTCAGCCTCCAACGTTGTCGCCAGCATCTTGAAGGGCTGCGCGGCGTTGGCGACCTGTTCAGGCGCGGGGATGTGCTTGAGGATCAGATCAAATAGCGGGCGCAGGCTGTCGCGCGGACCCTCCAGGCTGTCATCAGCCCAGCCGTTGCGGCCAGAGGCGTACAGCACGGGGAAATCGAGCTGTTCGTCATTGGCGTCGAGCGAAACGAACAGATCGAAAACCTCATCCAGCGCCCGGTCAGGTTCGCCATCAGGCTTATCAACCTTGTTCAGGCAGACAATCGGCTTCAGGCCCAGCGCCAGCGCCTTGGATGTCACGAATTTTGTCTGCGGCATCGGCCCTTCGGCGGCGTCGACCAGCAGAACAACGCCATCAACCATGGACAGGATGCGCTCAACTTCGCCGCCAAAGTCGGCGTGGCCGGGCGTATCAACGATATTCAGGCGCGCGCCGCCCCACTCGACGGACGTACATTTCGCAAGAATGGTGATCCCGCGTTCCCGTTCCAGTTCGTTTGAATCCATCGCGCGTTCGTCAATGGCCTGGTGGGCTTTGACCTCACCTGACTGTTTCAGCATTTCGTCGACCAGCGTGGTTTTACCGTGGTCAACGTGGGCGATGATGGCGATGTTCCGCAGCTCCATCGGAGCGCTCCTCGAATAAGTTTCGAGGCGCGGTCTAGGGCGTAAAGCTTAGGAATACGAGCGGCGCGTTGGCGCAGGCGAATTACGCGCGGCTGGTGAGGCCTTTTTGCTGCATCCGCCAGACCGCCAAATCGATCCGATCCTGGCCGAAAAATGGCTCGCCATCAAACACCAGCGTCGGCACGCCCCAATGCCCAGCTTTTTCCAGAGCGTCCTGATTGACCTCAATCTCAGCGACGACGCCGGTGGTGTCGGCGTCAACCTCTGCCTGCAAATCGGCAAGTGTCAGGCCAGCTTGCTCCGCAGCGCCTGTGAGGTTTTCATCCGAATTCCAGTTCGCCGCTCCCCCCCAGATCATGGCTGAGACGACCTGGGCGAATTTCAGCCCCGCGCCCCGGCGCTGCGCGATTACGCCAAGATGAGAAATGCGGCCAATGATCGGTTGATCTGCTGCAATCTTCAGCGTCTCACGATCCTGGACAATCGGATCCGGGTTTGGCCAAGACAGGGGTTGTTTCGTGAATTCAGCGATGCGGACGATATCCTGCATCAGATATGGCACCCAAAGTGGGTTTTCACGCTCAAAAAAACCGGGATCGCGCACCGCAATCGGCCAGACGACGCGAAGGTTCAGCGTCAGATCATAGTCTTCGACCATCTGCATGTACCGGGCCGCAGCCAAATAGGAATAAGGACTGCGATAGGAAAAATAGATATCTGCGGAAAGTGTCATTCGCCGTCTCCCAAGTTTCCCGGAAAAGTGCCGACGATTTCCCACTCTTACAAGAGTGACATTTGGAAAAGCATGACTAGGGTGCGGCCATCACAAAGAGGAGAAACCCAATGTCCATCACCCGTATCCAGACCAACAATCGAATGAGCCAGTGCGTCGTCCACGGCGACACCGTTTACACCGCCGGTCAGGTCGCACTTACCGCTGGCGGCGAAAGTGTCACCAAACAGACCGAGACTATTCTGGCCCAGATCGACGCCCTGCTGGCCGAGGCGGGCACCGACAAGACCAAGATCCTGTCGGCGACCATCTGGATCTGCACCATGGACGATTTCGCCGAAATGAATGCCGTCTGGGACGCATGGGTGCCCGAAGGCTGCGCACCCTGCCGCGCCTGTGTGGAAAGCCCACGCCTAGCGTCACCGGCCTTTACCGTCGAAATCGGCGTCATCGCCGCCAAGTAAGCTTTATCCGTTGATAAAGCACAGCTGATTAAACCCGGCGCGCCAGTCTGCAACCTCGCCAGACAATGCGCCGGGGTCATTGGTCGTAAGTCCTCTTGCGATCAGGTGCGCGAGGCGAGGCGCATCCTCGGCCGTCATGCCCCACCGCACGAGCTCGGGCGTGCCAATGCGCAACCCGTTCATGTCACCTTCGACCGCATCAATCGGCAAACCAATTCCACACGCAAGAAAGCCCGACTTGCGCAACGTCTTCGACGCTGCCTGCCCGCCGCCATAAGCCGCCACCTTAACCGCAAACTGATGCGAATTTGTATGGCCTTCAGCGCCCTCGAACAAGGCGACGCCTTCCGCCGCCAGGGCGGCGGCGAGCGCCTGCGCCATATGGATCATCTCGGCGGCATAGGCCTCGCCATGGTCACGCCAGTCCAACATCGTCATGGCCAGCGCCGCCGATTTCGCCGCATCGAAGTTTGCGGTCAGGCCGGGAAAGGCAATGGCGTCCAGCCGTTCGGCGATCGCCGCGTCGTTCGATACGATCAAACCACCGGCAGGTCCGCCAAGCGACTTATAGGTGCTCATCGTCATCAGATGCGCGCCTTCGGCCAAGGGATTTGGCCACGCCTTACCAGCGATGATCCCGCACTGGTGCGCCGCATCGAAAAGAACTTTTGCTCCGACTTGGTCCGCAATCGCCCTGACCTCGGAAACTGGATGCGAGAATAGGTTCAGGCTCCCACCGATAGTGATCAGCTTTGGCTGAACCTCGCTCGCGAGCGTTGCCAACCCATCGATGTCAACCGTATAGCCATCGGCGTTGACCGGGGCGTGATGGATCGACAAACCATACAGCCCTGCGCAGCCCGCTTCATGATGGGTGACATGCCCGCCGACAGTCGCTGGCGGTACAATGATGGCGTCACCGGGCCGGCAAATCGCCATGAACGCGTAAAGGTTGCCCAGCGCCCCGGACGGAACCCTGATTTCGGCATATTCAGCCTGAAACACCTCTGCGCACAGTTCCACTGCGATGACCTCGATCTCTTCGATTGCCTCGAGACCCATCTCGTATTTGTCGCCGGGGTAGCCAAGCGAAGGGCGTGATCCGATGCCTGAGGCCAACAATGCTTCGGCCCGTGGGTTCATGACGTTCGTCGCCGGGTTCAGATTGAAACACTGTTTTTCGTGGATCAGGCGGTTGTCTCTCGCCAGCGTTTCCAGCCGGTTTGCAATATCAGCCGACGCCGCCGCTGCGGTTTCAGCCGCACGGGCCATCACGTAATCTTCACAAGCGGCGGGTGGCCAGGGGCGGCGTGTCAAAGCGGTCATTTGCGGATCTCCTATCCTGTTGCCTTCAGAAACACCGTCAGCAGATTTTCCGCAAATCAGCTTTTCTATAATCTAGCCCTAGTTTATCTTTGCCTTCCATGCCTATCGAACCCCCACGCCCCAAAAGCCCGCCCCTAAACGCCCTCCACGCCTTTGAGGCGGCCGCCCGCCACGGCGCTTTTACCGCTGCGGCGGCGGAGTTGTGCGTGACCCCCGGCGCTGTCGCACAGCAGATCAAGAACCTCGAAAATTGGGTCGGGGCGCCGCTGTTCGACCGGCAGGCGCAGGGCGTCACGCTGACCCGACTGGGCGCAGAAACCGCCCGAGATCTCACGCTGGCGTTCGATCAGATTGGCTCCGCAAGCCAAAAGCTTCGCATCGGCGGTCGCCCTGCCGAGATGCGCATCGCCGCCCTTCCTGCCATCGCGCAGCTATGGCTATCCCCGCGACTGCCGGCGATCCGCAAGACGGCGCCGGAGATCGCAATATCAGTGTTCGCTCTGGAAACCCCGCCAAATATGCGGCGGGAACATTTCGATCTCTGCATCTTCTACGAAGCGACAGAAGGCGCCGCCACGACCATAAACCTTGGCCCGGATGAGATTTTTCCGGTCGCCGCACCCGGCGTCAGCGCGACAGCGCCCAAGCTCTTCGACGCCGCCTGAGCGGGTGACTGGGCCCAATGGACAGGCGTACCAACCCGCGCGAATGGCCCAGTCTTTTCCCTGTATAGCCTTGCGGTGGCGGAGGCGGTTGCGGGCGTGGGCGTTCTGATTGGCCACAGCCGTCTCGTTGAAAATCACATCGCCCAGGGCAACCTGATCGCCACCGACCAACGCCGCGTCGCCCTGAAGCGCTCCCTGACCATTTCGCTGGCGCAAAAAGGCGCATCCGCCAGCGAAAAAGTGGCCACGATGCTGGAAGCGTCCTGACGCCCGCCCTACAACAGCGTCACCAGACAGAAAGGCGAACCCATGCGCGCAATGCAGATCCACGAACTCGGCGGTGAGCTGACCTACACGACCGACGCCCCCCGTCCGATCACGGGCGCGGGTGAGGTGCTGATCCGGGTCGCGGCCTGCGGTGTGAACTTTGCAGACACGCTGATGGTGAAGGGAAACTATCAGGAAAAGCCTGAACTGCCATTTTCCCCAGGCATGGAAATCTCAGGTGAGATCGCTGAAGTTGGCGAAGGTGTCACAGTGAAACCCGGTCAGCGCGTCGCCGCGATGTGCGGCAATGGCGGGTTCGCAGAGTACGCCATCGCCCCCGCCGCTGCGGTGGTCGAAACGCCAGCCCAGATGCCCCATGCGGACGCCGCCGCCTTTTTGATCGCGTATGGCACCTCTCACGTGGCGCTGGACTATCGGGTGAACATGCAGCCCGGTGAAAACCTGTTGGTGCTTGGCGCCGCGGGCGGCGTCGGCCTGACGGCTGTAGAAATCGGCAAACTGATGGGCGCGAACGTCATCGCCTGCGCGCGCGGCGCGGAAAAGCTGGAAATCGCCAGGCGCATGGGTGCCGACCACCTGATCGACAGCGAAACCGATGATATTCGTGAGATCGTCAAATCCCTCGGCGGGGCGGATGTCGTCTATGATCCAGTCGGCGGCGACCAGTTCAAAGCCGCGATGCGCGCCTGCAATCCAGAGGCACGGATCCTGCCACTTGGCTTTGCATCAGGCGACGTGCCTCAGATCCCGGCGAATATTCTGCTGGTGAAGAACCTGACGGTTCACGGTTTCTATTGGGGAGGCTACCGCCGCTTTAAGCCAGAGGTGCTGGCGAACAGCTTCCGCCAGCTCTTTGCCTGGTGGGAGGGAGGCAAACTGAAACCCCATGTCTCAAACCGCGTCTCGCTGGAAAATGCGGTCGAGGCGCTGGATCTGCTGACAACCCGCAAAGCCACAGGCAAGGTCGTCATAGAGATCGACTAAGCCCGGCCTTCCTTGTCGCCCAAATACTCACTTTGAAAGCGCGACCCGGTGCCGTTCTTCGGCGCTTTCATAGGCCGCGTTCTCGATCCGAATGTTCCGCAGGTAAGCCTGCGCCTCGGTCGGATGGGGCGTTTCACTGCGAAACGCATCCAGATACTGGGCGCATGACAGGTAGACGCAGTCGCCGCCGAAATTGCGCGCCTCCCATTCAAACGCATGCTCGCGTTCGTCATTCGATCCAAAGGCACGCAGCCAGATGCGGCCCTCGCCGTCGACCCGCAGAACGCCTGCTTCGCCCTCGACCAAGAGATCGCCCATCGATCGGCGACGATCTTCGGCGATGTGGTCGGCCAGCCGGTTGCCGTCATAAACCGCGCGGCGGCCATCGGCGTAGTCCAGCAGGATGACGCCTGCATCCTCGCCCGCGATGGCCGGGTTCAGACGGCGGAGGTCGGCGTAGACCCCGTCAGGTTCGCCGAACATGGCGCGGAACAGGTCGATCCAGTGGATCGCGGTCTCATGCACCAGAAACTTCGGCATCTGCTGAAAATACGGCTGGCGCGCCAGATAGGCGTCCGGCCCCTGCCCGTCGCCCGGGCGCATGCGGAAACTGACCTGATAGGGTGCGCCAACCGCGCCATCTTTCACCAGCTTCACCGACTCTGCGTACCAGGGTTGATTGCGGATGTTTTCGTGGATGATGACACGCGTGTCGCCCACCGCCGCAAGGGCTTGCTCCGCCTCCGCCAGAGTTCCGCAGAACGGTTTCTGGCAGATCAGGTTGCGGCACAGCGGCGCCAGCGCGGTGATCAGCGCCAGGTGCGTCGTGGGGGGTGAGGCGATGTCGATGATGTCAGGCTGGACGTCATCCGCCATCTGAACTGCATCGGTAAAATGCGGCACGCCTTCTACCGCCTTCGAGGGGTCTGGGTCGACGAGGGCGACCAATTCCGCGCCCTCCATCCTTTGCCAGGCGTCGATGTGAAACTGGCCGAAATAGCCAGCGCCAATCAGGGCGATCTTCACGCGTCCATCCCCTCCATCGCGGCCAGAACGGCGGCCTGAACCTGGGCGCAGCCTGCGTCGCCGCCCAGCTCGCATGTGACCAGATCGCCGCCTGCAAAGGCCGCATCGACCGCACGGCGGATCAGCCCGGCGGCGCGGGCCGCGTCTGGCGCGGCAAGCTTGTCATCAAGATATTCCAGCATCATCGCGCCCGACAGGATCATCGCCGTCGGGTTGGCCAAACCCTTGCCTGCAATGTCCGGCGCGGTGCCGTGGCAGGGCTGGAATACTGCATGTTCGTCGCCAATGTCGGCGGAGGGGGCATAGCCCATGCCGCCCATCAGCGCCGCGCCCAGATCCGAGAGGATATCGCCGTACATGTTCTCGGTCACAGCGACGTCCAGCGCCAATGGCTTCTGGACCATATGCATCGAAAAGGCGTCGATATAAGTGGCGTCGGCAATGATATCGGGGAAGGCCTTGGCGCGCTGTTCGAAAATCTCGCGGAAGAACCAGAAGGCGGCGAAAACATTCGCCTTGTCGACACAGGTGACCTTGCCCTGATGGCCCTGCGCCTTGCGTTTCTCAGCGAGACGGAAGGAAAAGTCGAACAGCTTTTCGCTGACGCCGCGGGTGATCAGCATGGTCTCCGTCGCCTCATCCTCGGTCAGTGTGCCGGGGGCTGAAGGGGCAAAGAGGCCCTCGATGCTTTCGCGGATGATCACGAAATCCATATCCGCCGTCGCCGAGTCGGCCAGGATGCGGCGCACGCCGGAGATCGGGCGAACGGGGCGGACGCCAGCATAAAGGTCAAAGTGGAACCTGATGGAAATCTGGGGCGTGATTTCACGCCCGTCATTATAGCGTATGCTCGGCAGCCCCATCGCCGCCAGCAGGATCGCGTCGGCCTTGCCCGCCGCCTCGTAATCGGCAGGCGGAATTTCGTGGCCCGTGTCGCGCCAGCACTGCGCGCCGCCCAGCAGATCTTGGTAGGACAGCGAAAACCCGCAGCGGGCGGCGGCGGCGTCCATGATCACCTTGGATACGGGCGTCACTTCGTGGCCCACCCCGTCACCTGCGAATACCGCAATATCGAAGTTCTGGGTCATGGCCATGTCCTTTTTTAAGCTGGAAGTTGGCGCAGGCTTGGCCCGCCAGCAGGGGATGCGTCAAGGGTGGGCGGCCGATGAAACTGTGAAATCAGTGAAAAGGTTTCACGCGTGAAACCAATACTATGTCTCTGATATAATCACATATTCATAACATATTAACTGTGAATCACACAGCCAGTGTGGGGAATTGCGCACCCATAGAGCAGCAGAAGAATGATACTCTGCGACATGCCTATTGCCTCTGAGATCCGCCGAGAGCACGCCCTTCATAGCGTCTCGTCTCAATTGCGTTCGAGAGGGCCCGCCTAACTACGGACCCGCATCGCAGCGAAGGGCCGCTTTGGCGCGCCTCAGAACCGGTCGAGCAGGCGTTCAAGATAATCCAGCTCTTCCGCCGGGCGCTGACGTTCGCCGGCGCGGCGGCGGATTTCTTCCTGCAGCTCGCGGGCTCGTTTGCCCAGCGCGGCACCGGGGACACGGGTGGCGTCGCCTTCGGTGGCGCCGTCGCTGGCACGCGGGCGGCCCAGCGGATCTTCGTCGCGGGCGTCGCCGCCACGGCCGTCTCGGCCCGCCTGCTGACCATCGCGGCGGCCCTGCGCCTCCGCCATGTCGCGGCCCATCTGGTTGCGGCCTTCGCGCAGCTGATCTAGCGCACGGACCTGATCGTCAACGGCGCCGCGGGCGTCGCCGCGTTCCAGCGAATCGACCGCGTCCTCCATCGCCTGTTCGGCGCCGTCCAGCGCGCGGCGGGTTTCTTCGCCCGCTTCGCCCGGCAGATTGTTCTGCAGGTCTTCCAGCAACTGGCGCAGCGCTTCCTGATCACGGGCGATCTGACCCGGATCGTCGCCCGGACGGCCGCCGCGCTGACCATTGTCTTCGCCTTCCATGCCTTCGCCCTGGCCGCCATTCTGTTGCTGCTGGCCGCTTTGACCTTCGCGCATCTGATCGAACGACCGGTCCGCCAGATCGGACTGTTTACCGATCATGTCGCCCATCTGGTTCATCATCTGCTCACCCTGGCCGGGCTGTCCCTGACCGGGCTGGGCCATTTGCATGTTGTTCATCATCTGCTGCAGGGCCTGCAACATCTGACGGGCCAGTTCCTGCTGGCCATTGCGCAAGGCTTCTTCCAGCTGCTGCAGCATCTCTTCGAGATCCTGCTGCGTCATCATCTGCTGGTCGCCCTGCTGTTGCTGCTGCTGGCCGTTGGCCTGGTCGCGCAGCGCCTCTTGCGCAAGCTCGGCCATATAGTCAGCCATCGCTTCGCGCAGTTCCTGCATCAGCTGTGCAATTTGATCGTCCGTCGCGCCGTTTTCTATGGCCTGTTCAAGCCGTTCCTGCGCGCGGGCCAGACGGGCGGCGGCGGATGACAGATCGCCATCCTCCAACCTGATCGCCGCTTTCCACAGAAGGTCAACGATGGATTTCAGTTCGGCGTCTACCCGGCCGTCTTCAAGCGCATAGCCGAGGCGGCGGCGCGCCATGGAGGCGGCAAGGAAACCTGCAGTGTCGTCAAACACCTCTTCCGGCCAGATCATCACCGCCTCCAACACGTCCCAGACGCGGGGGGCGGTTTCAGACGAATAGGCCAGATCGCGGCGCTGTTCAATCAGCGCCTTGGCGACGGGGTGCAGGAACACGCGGCCTGGCAGGATCATGCGCGCCTCAGCCTCACCAATCTGGCCAGCAGCGTCCTGCGCGCGGATGGTAATGAAGACCGGCAGACCAACCCACGGGTGTTCGGACAAATCTTCGGTCACCGTTTCCGCAACAGTCGTGACATCGCCGGTCAGGGGCAGCGGAAGATCAAATTCGATCTGCCCGTAGAGGGAGTCCGGCTCAACCCCTTCGACGGGCGGGGTTGCGTCCGGATCGAGCGTGATGATCGCTTCAGCGAGGCGCACGCCGTGATCATCCTGCGCGAAATAATCGAATGTCAGCCCGCCGCGCACACCCGTGACAATGTCTGAGTCGAATTTGATCGTGGGCGGCGTATCTTCGACCACCGCAAAGGTCCAATTGCCCATCACCGCCTCGCCCAGCGTGACAGAGGCGCCGCCGGATGCTGTCACGGTGATATTGGCGTCGAACACCTTGGCGCCCTGATCGACGAAATCGCCCGCATCGGCGCCCAAGGTCTGTTCCAGTACGGGCGCAATGTCGGTGTCGAAGACACGAAGCGAGATTTCCGTGCCTTCGGGCAGGGAGATTTCCTGCCCTGAAAGCGGCGTCAGGTAGATCGGCGAGACGCCGGTGTAGACGGGGGGCGACGCCCACGCCTCCAACGTTGCGACGATGGGTGGGGGTCCTGCCTCCGCCGTGGTGGCGGGGACCAGTAGATCCGACAGGCGGGTGGCGTCGGCGCCGAAATAGCCGATCACGCCCGCCGCCAGCACGATCAGCGCACCGTGGCGCAGCGCAAACACGTCGTGGGTGGAGGCGCGCAAATCCGGCGCCTTGGCCTTCAGCGCCGCCGCCTTTTCCGCCAGTTTCAGCTGGTGCGCGACCCACAGTGCCTCAGACCCGATATCGCCGGAACCAGAGGCGAGCGCGTCATCAAAGGTCTGCGCCGGGCGGCCGCGGACGCCTTCATCCAGCCGCGCGAGCTTTTCCGCGTCAGATGGGGCCTTCAACGACCAGAGGCCTCTTAGGGTTAGGAAGATGATCGCCGCGCCAAACGCCGCAAGCAGCGCATAGTGCAGCGACTGCGGCAGCTGCGCCGGAACACCCAGCAGGATCAGACCCGCCGCCAGCGCCAGCGCGGCCCAAGTGGGCCAGAACGCCCTGATCAACCCTTCGATCCACAATCCCCACCCGGTGCGCCGCGCTTCCCGCGCGACATTCGCGCGGGCGACGCTGACGGCGCTGGTGCGCGCGGGTCGTTTTGCGGTGGATCGATTGGCCATTGGGCCTCCGTTACTGCAACCAGTCCGGTATGCGGTCGCGTTTCAGCATATCATCATATGTGGGTCGGGGGCGCACTACATCAAACCGTGAGCCGTTCACCAAAACTTCTGGGATGAGCGGCCGACTGTTGTATTCTGACGACATAACCGCGCCATAGGCACCGGCTGAGCGGAAGGCGACCAGCTCCCCCTCCACCACCAGCGCCATCTCGCGCTGTTTGGCGAAGGTGTCGCCGGATTCGCAAACCGGCCCAACGATGTCGACCGGAGCGATCGGCGCGTCGTGCGCAGGTTCTTTCACCGGGATGATATCGTGCCAGGCGTCGTACATGGCGGGACGGATCAAATCGTTCATCGCGGCGTCCAGGATCAGGAAATCGCGGCCTTCGCCTTCCTTGCGATAGATTGTCTTGGCGACCAGCAAACCGGCGTTGCCTGCGATCAGGCGGCCAGGCTCAATCTCAATCTCGCAGCCAAGATCGCCGACGGTGTGCTGGATCACCTGACCATAGTCAAAGGGCAACGGCGGCGCTTCGTTCGACTGCTGATAGGGGATGCCCAGCCCGCCGCCGAGG
>CBFHXH010000016.1:0-43247 GCA_965659735.1 uncultured Pikeienuella sp. | reverse complement strand
GAAAGATACAGTGGGCGATGAAAGATGGATTCCCTTGTTATGATGAAGAGCGAGATTACGAGCGCCTGCAGGAGTTGTACGAGCGCCTTACAGTTCTAGTTCTCCGCCGGCGTGATATCGACGAAGACACCAACGCAGTTTGGAATGAGATCCGCGACCTAGAAGCACGCCTCTGATTGCTATCAGACTGGAACTCTCTGATCGACGGCTGATATTTGCGTCGCCTCGCGCCAATCACGCTATTGTCGAAACAGATCGTCACATCGCCGCGCCGATGGAGCGCTTCATTGTAGTCCCCCAAGTTCAGTACCGCGGGTTCTCTCCTACCACCCGCTTACGCCAACATCCCCACAGCCGTTGCTGCTGTCAAATTCGGAGCCTATCGCTACATCGCCAAACCAGCGACTGACAACGAGATTGAGGCGGCTTTCCTTAGTGCAGGCACAAAATCTCCGGTTATTCCGACAGACCTTCTAAATCCTGAAGAAGCACGTCTAGAGCATATCGATATTGTTATTGCCGCATGCGGAGGAACATATCTGAAGCGGCGAGGCGGCTTGATCTGCATCGTCGATCGCTTCAGAGCAATATTGACCGACACAAACTGGGTGCAAGGTAACTAAGAAGAATCCGTCATCCAAAAGCGTTCGAGCCGTTTAGCAAAAGGATGAAACCCGCGCGCCCCATACGTAATATAACACATAGCAATTGACACGGAAGAGACTATCAATCCAGCGAGGACGCTCTTAGTCTAATATTTTAATTACACTGTATATTTTCAGAAACCACATTTTATGGACAATCAGTCCCATCCAGTGAAGATGTGAAGTCATCGCCTAAGTTAGGTCAAGAGTTTGCATTAATTTTCGCTCTAGCCAGAAAGTGCACTAGCTCATTTTCATGACTACGAAAACTAAACTTGGAGACCTCGATCATGATCGCCAAAGCCATTTGCGTACTTACGCTAACGCTCGCAGTTTCCCCTGCCTCTGCATTCGACACATCCGCGAACGCCATTGCGAAGTACCTCTTCGAAGAGGCAGATGAAAACAAAGACGGTGTCATCACCGAGAGCGAGTATGCGGCTTCGCCGTTGCCGCAGTTCGGAGGCTCTTATGCAGATATCGACCTTAACGTCGACGGAGAGGTGACGGAAGAAGAGTACATCTCCTCCTTCGCGCGCTATCATGGACCAGGTGAAAACGCATGACACGCATCTCATCAGGGAACGAAGTTACTCTTTCAGACGATCCATTTCTATTGAAGACGGGAACTACGGATAAAGGTGCTAGGCTGGCAGATGAAGGCTTTCTCCGCTCACTCTTGGAAAACGATGAGCGCGAGATGAGCGTCGTGTTCTCCGATCCCTCAAAGCCAGACAATCCGATGATCTTCGTCAGTGAAGAGTTCGAGCGGCAAACCGGCTATCTTGCCGAAGAAGCAATCGGTAGAAACTGCCGCTTTCTTCAGGGGGCCGGAACAGACCAAAACGCGATAGAGGCAATCAGATACGGCCTGCGCGCTGAAACAAGATTCACAATTGATATTCTGAACTACAGAAAGGATGGCACGCCGTTTCTAAACAGGCTCAGGATCCGACCAATTTATGATCCCCAGGGCGGCTTGTTGTTTTTTGCTGGAGCGCAGAACCCCGTCTAGAGATCTAGGTTCCTCACCGTTGTTAGGCTCAGACAATCGATAATCTCTGAAAAGTCGCCCCAGCACCTGGCCGGGATGATTAGCTATATAGGAGAGTTGAGACAATGCGATCACGACCTCTCCATCCAGATCAGCCATGTCATCTAGGACCGAGCGGAGGCAGTCGCACGTCATATCCGCAGTGCGATAGTTAATGATGGACACTAAATTCTTGCGCATGATCCGCTCACCAAGTCGGAGTGTGACCGCAGCGCTTTCTGCGCGAAAAACAAGCATGCTCCCGTCTGTAATTAATAACAGCCTCAATGAAGTTGGAGAGACGAAACACACGCGGCGGATTGTCTCGGCAGTCTCAGTGCAGAAATGCTAGCGACATTAGTTGATCGCTAGGTCAGTACGCATCAAACAAGATACATGCGCGTACTTGTTGAAATCGTCCACCCTGCGGACGCGTTGTTCTTTCAGCGGCCAATCCAGCGGTTTCTGGAACGTGGCGATCAGGTGATCATCGCCTCGCGCAACAAGGATGTCGCCTGCAATTTGCTGGACGGGTTCGGATTTGATCATCAGCCAATCTCAACCGCCGCATCCGGCGCCCAAGGACTGGTGGCGGAGCTGGTCCGCAGAAACATCGCAATCTGGCGCATGGTAAGGCGTCATCGCCCGCAAGTGATGCTGGGATTTGGCGGGGTCGCGATTTCGCACGTCGGTCGGCTGACGGGTGTGCCTTCGGCAGTATATTACGACAGCGAAAACGCACGGCTGCAAACCCGCATCGCATGGCCGTTCGTACACAGTCTTACGGTGCCCGAGGATTATTCTGGCCCCACGCCCGCAGGTAGAACTCGCCGCCTGCCCGGCGTGAAGGAGCTGAGCTTTTTTCACCCTGGCGCCTTCACACCCGACCTGTCGCGCGCCATCGCCGCTGGGATGGATCCTGAGCGGCGCAATGTTCTGATCCGCAAGGTCGCCTGGCGAGCCAATCACGATCTGGGCAAATCAGGCTGGTCCGCCGAGGCGGCTGAACGTTTGGTCGCGTCATTGCCCACCGACGTAAAATTGCACGTGTCGGCGGAAGACGACGCGCCTGATGCGCTGAAGCCGCATATCTGGCGCGGCGATCCGGCCGAGGCGCATCACCTGATGGCCCATTGTGACGCTCTGATCGGTGAAAGCGCGACCATGGCGTCTGAGGCAGCTGTGCTGGGCGTTCCATCGCTCTACGCAGGGGTGGATTTTCCAGGCTATACGCAGGGGCTGGGCCGCAGGGGGTTGGTCACTTTGATCACGCCTGACCGTATCACCGAACTGCCCGATGCAACGGCAGCCCTGCTTGCGGACCGGCGCCATTTTGACGCCGCGCGGGCTGAATGGCTGGCTGATGCGCCGGATTGGGCCGACTATATTGTGGCAGAGGCGGACAGGATGGCGCGTCGTCCCTGGTAAAGGCTGCTAGACCGTCTGAGAAGAGCTGCCGCGCCTTCGCCTGTCGCAAACATGCGAAAGAGCGCTGTGAACACGGGTGGTTTCACAGCTTAACAAAACATTAATATTTATTAAATTCAGAATCTTACACACGGTTTCACGCGTGAAACCCTATTGCCCAACCTGCACGGTCAGCCCATCGAAGGCCGCGCTCACCTCGATGGGCGAGGCGCCGCCGTTGCGCACAATCTCTTCATATTCCCTGGTCTGTTGGGCGATCCCTGCGATGGCGTCATCGCTCGCAACTGGGTCATGATGGGTCAGAAGCACCTGTTTGACGTTGCTCAGATGCGCCAGGTCCACCGCCACCAGGCCTGAAGAATGGCCCCAGTCCTCGCGGTGCAAAACCAGATCAGCCAGTGAATATTGCGCGTCAAAAATCAGCATGTCCGCGTCTTTGGCCCAGGTCACGTAGGGATATTCAGGCACGAGGTCATTCAGATCATGTTCCGCATCCGACGCAAACACGACCGATGATCCGTCAAAGTCGAACCGGTACCCGTACGATCCTCCGCCATGACGCAAGAGGAACGGGGTGATGGTGAACCCCTCCATCTCAAACGGCGCATCGGGCGGCGATTCAACAAAACTGATATTGGCGCGCATCGCCTCGACCGGCACAGGGAAATAGGGTGCCCGCATCTGGCCAAAAAGCGCCTCTTTAAGTGCGCTAGCGCCATGGCCGCCGCCGATCCGCACTTCGTTGCCGGGGATGAAGCAGGGTGCGAAAAACGGAAAGCCCTGCACATGGTCCCAGTGCATATGGGTCATCAGAAAACTGTAGGGTTTACCGGAATTTGGACCGTCCGCTGCGATCGCGGCGCCGCCAAAACAGCGGGCGCCCGACCCGAAATCGACGATCACGCGGCCGCCACCGGAATTACGAAACTCAACACAGGTTGTGTCGCCGCCATAGCGCACAGGCAAATGCGCTTCGCCAGGTCGGTCAAGGAAGGCTTCGGCCGCTGCGCGGGAACCAACATCGTCGGGCCCAGCCTGAGAAAGCGCTGTGACCACTGCATCGCGCAGCGCCGACTGATCAAAGGCGGTCGGGATTGAACCCCTGGTGCCCCAGAACGTGACGGTAATCATTCTTTCAACGCTCCCACTTCCATCCCGCATTGTTCTTTGGGACGCGGCAAAGCGCAATAGTGATCGGTTACGCCGTGCATTCTTGCACAAATGGCGGCGTCGGCGCTTAAACAGGCGCTGCGCGAATGCTTTCAGACTGATGTTCTGGCAAGGCGCAGGCGGCGGTCGCGATTACGACAACCGGACCCTTCGCAAGCGCCGCCCGCACTGTCGACGGATCGGATCGCGGGCATCCGGACAAGGCGACGCGTTCAGCGTCGCGGCGGGCAAGCTCCAACACCCCTTCGTCGAGGCCGTGGGCGTGGAAGATCACCGCCGCTTCCTGCAAGCGTTGCACAGCGCGCAGCGGCATAAGATCGGGCGCAGTGGGCGCCTCCACAAAGCTGAGGCCGCCAAGTTCGCCTTCAGGCGGCCCACCAGCGGCTGCGGCTGCGCGCACCATCGCCTCGGCTCCGCCTTCATCGCCGGACAGCCATTTGCGCCAGGGCGCGCCTTTTATGGCCCAGTTCCAAAAGCTCAGCCGCGTTCGGCCGTCGACCTGATCCGCAACCGGGCCGCGTTGCAGGCGGATCATTTCGATGAACCCGCCAAGGCGCGGCGACAGGGATTGCTCCAGCGAGGTTTTGATCGCCTTGGCCAGCACGGGCGCTGCACCTTCGGTGCCGATAGCGACGACGACGGGATCGCGATCGACCAGCGCTGGAGTGATCATATCGCATTGGTCAGGCTTATCGACCATGTTCACAACAGCCCCAGACGCGCGGGCGTGATCGGCGATCTGCACGTCCAGGTCGTCATCTTCGGTCGCGATAAAAACATAGCGCGCGGCTGAGATCGCCGCGGCATCGAAATCTTCCGCGATATGGCGTGCTGAGCCCTGATCCACCAGTGCCTGAAGTTCCGGGATCAACGTCTCGGACATGATCACGATGTCTGCGTCCGTGCGTTTCAGCAGGCGCGATTTCTGGGCGATCTGCTCATCGCCACCCGCAAGTAGCGCAGTGCGACCCTGCATATCGAGGAACATGGGAAAGTATCTCATATCCGGTCAGATAGATCGGTATGCGCTCGAATGACAGGTACAGCGTGTGCCGCGAACGGCGGATATGAGTAGTTTTCTGAAAAAGAGGCGGAGAAGCGTTTAGCCAGAGACTGAAAGACGCGCACCAGACCAGGAGCGGCGCAGCGCCTCCGCCGCAATAAGACCTACGATTGCGAGGGCGACGCCGATCCAATATGCGCCAGCCCCAAACACGGGATACGCCCAGGCGGCGGCGAAACTGGCGCCAGCCATCACCACGCCGCCAGCCAGCGCGCCCGTGAGCCCCTGGGCGGTTGAGGCGAGCTGCGGGGGCGTGGCGGCCCGGACAAAAGCCATCGCCCCCAGATGGGCCGCCGTGAACGTCAAACCATGCAAGGCCTGTAAAGGCCAGAGCCAGGCCAGACCTGGGTCGAGCGTCATGACCATCCACCGAAAAAGGGATGCGCCCGCAGCCAATAGAATCGCCCCCGGCGCACCCAGACGGGTGATCAGCGCCTGCCCCCAGATCGCCATCAGCGCAACCTCAACTGCAACGCCCAGCGCCCACAGGGCCCCAATGGTGGCGTCATCGATGCCCTGGCCAGCCCAATGGATCGAGCCAAAGGCGTAGAGCACGGCGTGGCTGCCCTGCACCGCCGCGCCAGCGATCATCGCCGCCAGAAACACTGGCGCGCGCACCAATCGCCACGCTTCAGCCAGTTTGGGCCGGGCGACCTGGGTCCCCGCGCCGCCGGGGTGGCGCAGGCCAAGCCAAATGAGCGGGGGAAAGGACAAGATGATCCAACATAACGCAGCATCGACGCCCCAACGCGCAACAGCGAGGCCGCAAAGCAGGTTGGCTGCCAGAAACGCCGCCGACCCAACACTTCGGGCGGTGGCGTAGGCAAAGCCGCCGCGTTCGGCGGCGCGCAGGCTAAGCGCGTCAGCCATCGGCATCATGCCCGCCGCCACCGCCGCAGCGGCCAGTGTGGCGGCGAACAGCACCGGGCGGGTGTCGATCCAGAAATGCGCGGCGTAGAGGACCGACATCAACAAGGCGAGCACCGCCAATATCCGCCTGGGCGCGTTCAGGCGATCCGCGATCCAGGGCAACGTCACGCCGAGGATGACGCGCATGGCGATCGCCGCGGCGGAATAGGCGCCGACCTCAGCCTCTGTCAGGCCCCAGTTTTTCAACCATAGTGGCCAGAACGGCAGATGCGCTCCAGCGAACAGAAAGAAAAATACGTACCAGGCGGAGGTGTGCGACCACGCGCGGGTCAGCATCCAAAAGCCGTAAATGGCAGGTACCGCACCATGTCGCCCCGGGCGATGTCAGGGCCGCCATCTGGCAGATCAACCAGTCCTTCGGCCCAGACCAGACCCCGGATCAAACCCGACCCTTCGTTTGCGAAAATTTCAACTTCGCCGTTCTGATCAAGGCGCGCGCGTAGGTATTCGCGCCGGCCTGCCTTGCGGCGCTTATCAAACGCGGCGGGGCGCAGGTCGGGGGGCGATTCCGACCAACCGGCGCCTGACATCGCCATCAACGCTGGTCGGGCGAAGATCAGCGCGCAGACAAAGGCAGCAACGGGATTGCCGGGCAAACCAAAAACCGGAACGCCGCGCCAACGGCCAAGCGCCAGTGGGCGGCCTGGTTTCATTGCGATACGCCAGATCGCGCGGGTTCCTTCCTCGCCCAGCAGACGGGCCATATGATCTTCGTCCCCCGCCGAGGCGCCGCCTGACCCAAGGATCACGTCAGCCTCGGCGGTGCCGCGATCAAGCGCCGCGCGGACAGCGGACGGATTGTCAGGCGCGATCCCAAGGTCGACTACTTGGTGTCCCCATGCAGCGGCGAGGCCGGCAAGCATTGGGCGGTTTGCGTCGATCACCGCACCCGGACTGGCGGCATCCCCCGGCTCAATCACCTCATCGCCAGTGGACAACACCGCGACGCGCAGTGGCTTGCAGACCGTCAGTTGCGTCAAACCCGCCGCGGCAGCGTGCGCCATGGCTTGCGGGTTCAGCCGGGCGCCGCGATGCAACGCGAAATCGCCAGCCGCAACATTTTCACCTGCGCGGCGGCGATTAGCGCCTGGTTTCAAACCTGTCGGGGCGTGCAGGCGACTGCCTTCGATCCGGCTGTCTTCGTCCAGCATCACTGTGTCGGCACCATCAGGAATAACCGCGCCCGTGAGGATTCGCACCGCCTGCCCCAGGCCCAATTGGCCTGTGAACGGCGCGCCAGCGGCGGCGCGGCCTTCAACGATCTGCATCGAGCCTGAAAGATAGCTCGCATGGGCAAAGGCATATCCGTCAACCGCCGCGTTGTCCGCCATCGGATGGCTCTGGGCGGCGATCGCGTCCGCCGCCAGCAGCCGGCCCGAAGCGTCTTTCACAGAAACAACTTCTGTCCCGACGACTGGGGCGACCGAGAATTTAAGTGCAGCCAAAGCATCATCCACCGGTGTCCAGTCGACGCCCGGTGGCAGCGCAAAACAATCGTTTATCGGGCGGCGGTCATCCATGCGTCGCAGGGGCGAGGCCGACCTCACCCAGAATGAAATCTGCAATCACTTTTGGATCGTCCAGCGGCAGCAGGGGCTGTACGGCGTCAATCGGGTCGTTCGTAGCAATGGCTTTAACTGTTGGATCATCCGCGCCGATCAGCGGCGCGCCGGTTTCGGCGCGGTAAGCTTCGACCTTGTCATGCGCGTCGCGTTTGTAGCCTTCGATCAGAATCAGATCGACCGGGGACATGCGGCTAAGGAAATGTTCCAAAGGCGGCTCCTCAGCGTCGCGCAATTCGTGCATCAGCGCCCAACGCGCGCCTGACGCCACCAGGACTTCCTGCGCGCCAGCCTCGCGGTGGCGATAGCTGTCCTTGCCTGGACGATCGACGTCAAAAACATGGTGGGCGTGCTTGATGGTGGAGACCGTAAACCCGCGCCCGGTGATCTCGCTAACCAGCCGCTCCATCAGGGTCGTTTTGCCGGCATTCTTCCAGCCGACGACGCCGTAAACTCTCACAATCCATGCTCCTTGGCCAAAGCCTCTGCCGTGGCCATATCATCGGGCGTGTTGACGTTGAAGAAGGGATCGAAGGGATCGGACGAGAAAGAAACCATCGCCGCGCCGTGGCGGTCGGTCCAAAGCACGACCTTGCGCACGCCATCCAGCAGCGATTGGCGCAGATCATCGGCCAGGGCGACGGGCCAGACGCCAAAGGTCGGATGCCGCGCCATGCCGCGTTTCGGATCAGGTGTCGCAGCCAATGCGATCGGTGCGTCAGGCGAGATCGCGGCGCACAGCCTTTCGCCCAGATCTGCGGGAAAGAACGGCGTGTCTGCGGCCACGGTCAGGACATGAGACGCGCCTTGGGTCGCCGCCCAGTCCATGCCGGCCAGAATCCCCGCCAGTGGGCCGGGATATTCGTCGATGCTGTCAGGGATCACGGGCAGCTCCAAGTCGGCGAGCCGTCCCGGATCACCATTTGCGTTCAGGGCCATCATACCGACCTGTGGGACGAGCCGGAATTTGACTCGGTCAAACATCGACTGGCCGTCAATCAAACCCAAGGCTTTGTCCCCGCCCCCCATGCGCCTGGCCAAACCGCCCGCCAGGATCACACCTGCGATGTCGCGCTGGTTCATGACACGGCCCGCCAACCGGCCACACGGGCCATCACATCCACCAGGGTCAACCCATCAGGTAGCGCAGCGTTGGGAACCGACACGCCGCGAAAGATCGAAGTGAAGACCATGAAGCCGTAGCCGAACTCCTCCACTCGCGTGACGGCGGGCCATTTCAGGGCGTAGACCTCATTGCCTTGGCGTTTTTCGGCGCCTTCTGCGTCGAGGGTGACGATAACGTCGCCACGTGAGGCGCGCATGTCAGTTTCAACCTCGTGCAGGGCTTGGGATTGCGCGTCGGCGGTTAGATAAAGCGCGATGAACCCAGCCATCAATCCCATCGCCAGGCCAGCGAAGAAGACATCGAAATCAGACCTGCTTGGCGAGAGCGACACGTCCATAACCACGATAATGCCAAAGGCGACGGCCGTACGCGGGCGCATCAGGGCGCGGAACACACGCCCGCGCTGTCCCTTGAAAATCAGGCGCGCGTTATTGTGCATCAGATCCTCGGTCCATTGAAACCTGAGGATTATTGGCGCGGCGGCGTCAGTCATTCCACCCCCTTGCGCTGGTGCTTCTTGTCTTCATCGCCAACCGCCTTGGGATCAGCGTCCCAGATCAGCCTGTCTTCGCCACTAAGGCACACAAACCGCGCACCCCGCATTCGCCCGATCAGCGTCAGCCCTACCTGGCGCGCAATCTCCACCCCCCAGGCGGTGAAACCAGACCGTGAGGCAAGCGCGGGCACGCCCATCATCGCCGTCTTGATCACCATTTCAGAAGTCAAACGCCCGGTGGTGTAGAGGATCTTGTCCGCCGCCTCGACGCCTTCCATCCGCATCCAACCAGCGATCTTGTCGACGGCGTTGTGGCGGCCAACATCCTCCATGTACACCAGCGGACGGTTTTCTTGGCAGAGGACAGTGCCATGGATGGCACCAGCTTCCAGATACAAGCTGGGGGCCGTATTGATCTGTTTGGCGAGGCTGTAAAGCCAGCTGACACGCAATTCGGCGGCTGGCAGAGTCTCCGGCAGCGCCTCCATCATATCCCCAAAAACCGTACCGACGGCGCAGCCGGATGTGCGGGTCTTCTTCTTCAGCTTGTCCTCGTAATCAGTTTGGCGGGTCGTGCGCACGACGACGGTTTCAAGCTCTTCATCAAAATCGACACCGTTGATCTCATCTGACGCAAGCAGCATGCTCTGGTTCGTCAGATAGCCAACCGCCAGGTATTCTGGGTGATCGCCGATCGTCATGGCGGTGACGATTTCCTGTCCGTTCAGGAAAATCGTCAGCGGGCGTTCTTCAACCACCCTGATATCCCAGTCGTTCCCTTCCTGATCGACGCCGCGCACAGCGCGGGTCAGGCGGGGGTCGTTCGGGGTGGGGCCGATCAGAAAATCCGTCATGGGTCGGAGAATGGCGAAGCGAACCTGCCCTGTCCATCACCGACCCCCGCGACGGAATCTCACCGCCGCTTCGTAACAGGCGAAACAGATATCGAAGGAAACCATGCGCGCCATTTTCAATTCACCCTATTTCCTGTGGGGGCTGCTGTGCGTCCCCGCCATTCCAATGACTTTGGGGGTGTTGTCAGGCGCACCGGATGTATTTCACAAACTGCTCCACCCCACTGGTGAATTCGCCGCCCGTTTCATGATTATCGCGATGACGGCGACGCCGCTGAAACTGGCGCTGCCCGGATGGCGCGGGCCACGGTGGCTAGTTCGGAACCGGCGATATTTTGGTGTTGCCGCATTCGCCTATGCGCTGGCGCATACGATCTTCTACCTGCTCGATGTCGGCATTGCTGGCGCCTTGGACGAGGCGACGATGCTCGCGATCTGGACCGGGTGGCTGGCTTTCCTGATCTTCGTCCCACTGGCGATCACTTCGAACGACTTGTCGATCCGGGCGATGGGTACAAGCTGGAAACGGTTGCAGCGCTGGGTCTATGGGGCGGCCATTCTCACGCTGGTCCATTGGGCCGCGCTGCATGACTGGGGCGGGGTTGGCCCCGCCTTGGTCCACTTTGGCCCGCTGGCCATCTTGTCAGTGTGGCGGATGTTTGTGCGAAAACGCCGGGCTGAACCTACACCCGGCTAGAGGCGCCTTAGCCCGGCTTACGTCCCCAGACCTGCACCAGCATGTGTGAGACGAAGACAGTATCCGGATCGGCCAGATGGGCACGACATTCAGCGATGTCGCGTTCCAACGCTTCCTCGGTCATTGCGCTGGAAGCGATCAATGCGTTGCGCGCGGAACTTGCGGTCGCAGGCAGGAAGTCACGCCACGGATCGCCCGCCTTCACGCCGACCAGCGCCGGATGATAGCCAACGCTGTCCATACCCTGCGCGCGGAGCATGCGGAAATGGCGGTGCGCCGCCGGGTCATCGCCCTGCGCCTCGGGGAAAAGGCTGATCAGACCTTCGCGCAAGCGCGTCCACGCAGGATGGGGCGGATAGCAGGCCAGGGTTGATCCGTCGGCCTCTTGCATCGCGAACCAGCCGCCGGGTCTGACCAAGCGAACCGCCTTAGCCACCAATCGGTTGGGCTGACCGGATGTTGAGGCGAGAAACCGCATGTGAACAAAATCGAAACCGCCGTCCGGTAGCCCGGTTGAGTACGCGTCACCTTCGATGATTTCGACGTTCTTTGGGGCGCTCGCGCGCGCCTCAGCAATAAAGTCCGCATTGCATTCCAAGCCAACCACTTGGCCAGAAGAGCCTACCCGCGCCGCCAGGTCATGGGCGGCGCCACGCGGTCCGCAACCCAGGTCGAGGCACCGCCAGCCTGACGCAACGCCCACCCGATCCAGCAGGCCCACCATCTGTGGCGCCCACGCCTGATCCTGCGCCGCAAGACGCGTAATTTCAGCGGCGCGGGTGCTGTCGATCGGGTAATCGCCCGATGGTGGGGATGAGGAGCTCGACACGCCGCTTACGCCTGCCGCTGACCTAGTTGGAAATCTCCATCTTCAGGTCTTTCAGCTCATCCAGAGAACGAATGCCCAGCTGCGTCATCACGGTTTTGACCTGCAACTTCATCAGGTCTAGCACCTGCGCGCCCTGTGGTCCAAGCGCGGCGGCGGCGTAATACGCGAGCCGCCCGATCATCACGTAGTCCGCGCCAAGGCGCAGCATTCGCACCGCATCCAGTCCACTGGCCACGCCACTATCTGCGATGATCGCAGTTTTGCCCTTAACGGCGGCGGCAATCGGCGGAAGCAGTTCGGCAGCCGATGGCGCAGCGTCCAGCTGCCGGCCGCCATGGTTTGACACGACGATGCCATCGACGCCGAATTTAACATAATCTTCCGCATCCTCGACCGCCATAACGCCTTTGACGACCAGTGTGCCATCCCACTTGTCGCGCAGCTTGGCGATTTCACCAACGCCCATCGGGCGAGTGCAATGTTCGACCAGATACGCCTCACAGTCAGCCGTGCTTGCCGACTTCGCATAAGGCGCGATGTTGGGCAGGGTAGGCACTGGGCCGCGTAGCATGTCCAGCGCCCAACGGGGCCGCTGAATGATGTCGCGCGCCAGAACGTGCAAGGGCGGTTTACCGGATGAACCAGCGCGAACCGTTCGTTCGCGCCATTGAAAGCCCGGGATGTCGACCGTCGGCATGATCACCTTCACGCCCAGTGCTTTCATCTTGGCAATGATGGCGTCCTGCGCATCTTCGTCATCCGGCCAGTAGAATTGCTGCCAGGGCGGTGTGCCGTCCATCGCCTTGATGATCGATTCAGTCGAGGATGACGACGCGAAAGACAGGCAGAACGGCATGCCCAGATCCTTGGATCGCTTTGCAAAGGCGTCGCCACAGCGTGGATGGAACAGACCGATAAAGCCGACTGGCGCAACACAAAATGGGGTCGAATAGCTCTCGCCAAAAATCTCGACGCCGGTCTGGGGGGTTTGCGTGCTGTCCGAATTGCGCGGCGTGATCATCACCTTGTCCAGCGCGGAATAGTTCCGTTGCAGGTTCACGTCGCGGCCGATGCCGCCATCGAGATATTCAAAGGCAAAATTTGGAATTCGCCGACGCGCGCCTTCGCGGAAATCTTCGATGGACGCATAGCGCGCCGGAAGATCGGGTTTTTCGAGGGGTTGGACCATGACGCGCCTCCGCAAATGATGTTGACGTTACATGACCGGATTGCGTGCAAAAGAAAACCCCGACGCGTGGTCGCGCCGAGGTTCGCTTAGAATACGCAGTTGAACTTACGACTTGGCGAGCAAGTCGCGAATTTCGCCCAGCAGTTCTTCCTGGGTCGGGCCTGCCGGTTCGGCGGGCGCGGCCTCCTCTTCCTTCTTCAGCTTGTTCATGTTCCGAACAATGATGAAAAGGATCCAGGTGACGATCAGGAACGCGATCAAGGCGTTGATGAAGACGCGCCATTTGATCACTGCGGCGCCGGTCTCTTCCGCGGCGGCGAGGCTGTCGAATTCGCCATCGCCCAAGACGGTGAAGATGTTGGTGAAGTCGACGCCGCCCAGGAAGTACCCGACGATCGGCATCATGATGCCGTCGACAAGCGCCTTGACGATTGTGGTGAATGCGGCGCCGATGATGATGCCAACAGCCATATCGAGCACGTTGCCCTTAACGGCGAAGTCTTTGAATTCTTGAAGCATGGCACCCCCTTATACCTCATTTATTGCAAACTTTTGCTGTGAATTTGCGGCTTTTACCCGAAAAAAAGCCGTTTTGCGGAATAATTCATGACATTCCTTGACCGAAACGAGGCGCTCTCGCAGCCGCTCCGTCAAAAGGTAAAGAAGAGATATCCTGTTCCGCCAACTTCTCGCTCTTCACTATCGTCCCAGTGGCGTTCGACACCGAGCGTGGCGGAAATGCCCGGCGCGAGCTTGTAGGACAGAAACGCCGCCGCGATGTGATCGTCATCGCCGCCGACATTGTCGAAACCATACCCGCCGCCAATCGTCAGCGGCCCGTCGCAATACCTGACGCCGATCGCAAGCTCTTCGGTCGTATCGTCTTCGTAGACGGCGGCAATGCGCAGGTTTTCAAATTCCAGAAATCCACCGACATGCCAGATGTCAGGTTCCCCTTGCGCCGCAAAATAGCCGGCGCTGAACCCATATTCTAAGTCACCTTGAGTGGTGGAATAGACGGCGCCAAGGCCGATTTGCTCGGCGCCCGCATAAACAGGATAATTCGTATCGCCCGTCCCGGATCCCGGCGCGCCATCACGCGCGGCGTCGGGCTGATAGCTCAGACCAAAGCGAAAGCCGTTCAGGTTGGGCGATTCGTAGAAAACGCCCAGCGCGTCAGACCCGCCGCTGGTCCCAGCCTTAGCGTCGATGAGCGTTGTGTTGATCGAGTTGTAGTACCCGGTCCAGCCGCCCGTCGCGTAGATCACGCCATTCAGGTAGGTTCCCCGAACCGGATCGTCGCCGCCAATTTTCAGCTTGCCGTAGCGACTTTCAATGATGACGTAGTTTTCATCTATGAAGTCGTCTGTGGTGCGGCCTTCTATCTCTAAATGTGCGCGAAAGCTGATGCCATTCTCCGCCGTCATGCAGGCGTCGAGATGCAGTTCCCCATCGCGCAACACCCCGATGCTTTCCGCGTTGTCCGAGGCGCCGACGCCCATCACGAAGAAGCCGCTCAGTTCCATCCGCCATTCGGCGGCTGAAACCTGGGTCGCTGCAAGGGCGATCCCAAAGCAGACAGGGGCTGCGCGCAAGCGCGATCTTATCTGCGCAGAACGCCGCCTGTCGCCTTTGCGACGCCGGCGACGACCTTGGCGCCGACGGCCTCGATCTCTTCATCCGTCAGTGTGCCCGACTTGGGCTGCAGGCGAACCGAAATAGCGACTGACTTCTTGCCAGCGCCCATCTGCTCTTCCGCTTTTGGGCCGGCAAAGATGTCAAAGACACTGGCGGCTTCGATCAGTTTCTTCTCGGCGCCACGGGCGGCCTTCAGGACCGTGTCCACTTCGACATCGGCGTCGACGACAAAGGCGAAGTCACGCTCAACGGCCTGATAGTCGGAGATATCCAGCGCTGGACGGGTCGCGCCCTTGGCTTTCGGGAAAGGCGCATTTTCGATGTAGAGCTCGATCGCAACCGCGGGTCCCTTGATGTCCATGGCAGAAAGCACCTTGGGATGCAGTTCGCCAAAGGCGCAAAGCGGGTTTTTCGGGCCAAGCTTCAGCAAAGCTGAACGCCCTGGATGGAACCATTCCGGCGCATCGCGGAAGGTCATCAGGCGGGCCGTTGGCGCGCCGATGACGGAAAGTGCCGCTTCGGCGTCGGCCTTGGCGTCGTAGAGATCAACAGGGCGACGCGCGCCGGACCAGTCGCGGGGCGCGGTGGCGCCAACGCGGATCGCCGCGGCGACTTCACGCTGTTCTTCCGGCTCGCCGCCGAAGTATTCCGCGCCGATCTCGAAAAGACCGACGTCAGCGTAGCCACGCGCCTGATTGCGCGCTGCAGCGGCGAGCAAGCCGGGCAACAGCGACGGGCGCATGTCAGACATTTCCGAACTGATGGGATTTTCCAGTTTCAGCAATTCATCGCCGCCACCGAACAATTCCGCCTCTTTCGAGGAGACAAATGTATAGGTGAAGCATTCGTTCAAACCGGCGGCAGCCAGCGCACGGCGGGCTGCAGACAGGCGTTTCTGCATCGGCGTCAGCACGGCGCCCTGGACACCCGCCTGCGGACGGGTCATTGGGCGCGCTTCAAGCTTGGTCAGCGATGCGACGCGGGCGACTTCTTCCACCAGATCGGCGGGACCATGTACGTCAGGCCGCCAGCTCGGCACGGACACATCGAAGCCATCAGCAGCGTCGGTCACGCCAAAGCCCAGCGCCTCCAGCGTTGCGCGCTGTTCGGTCGCCGGGATTTCCATGCCCACAAGGCTCTGCACCCGTTCAGGGTTCAGCGGATAGCTGCGGGCCGTGTCGGGAACGGCGCCAGCGACCACCATCTCGGACGGCTCGCCGCCGCACAGCTCCATGATCAGCGCGGTCGCCATGTCGACGCCCGACGCGCAGGAGGCCGGGTCGATGCCCCGTTCAAACCGATAGCGGGCGTCGGAGTTGATCTTCAACTTGCGGCCGGTCGCGGCGGTCATCACCGGATCCCAGTATGCGCTTTCAACGAAGACATTGACCGTTTCGGGCTGACAGCCGGTCGGGTTGCCGCCCATGACGCCGGCGATGGCCTCAGGCGCGGCGTCGTCGGCGATGATCATCATGCCAGGTTCAAACGTATATTCCACGTCGTCCAACGCCTCCAACGTCTCACCGCCTTTGGCGTAGTGAACGCGCAAGTTCCCGTTCACCTTGTCAGCGTCAAAGACGTGAAGCGGACGGTTGCGGTCATAGGTGAAGAAGTTGGTCACATCGACCAGCGCCGAAATCGGGCGCAGGCCAATGGCGCGCAGACGCTGCTGCAGCCACGCTGGCGACGGGCTGTTCTTGACGCCACGGATATAGCGGCCGGCGAAGACCGGGCAGCCCTTTTCGGCGACATCATCATCCAGTTTCACAGTGATCGGCGACGGGAAAGAACCGGCGATTTCCTCAACCGGCTTGGTGATCACCTTGCCCAGCCCGCGCGCCGCCAGATCGCGTGCGACGCCTGCAACGCCCAGCGCATCGGGGCGGTTCGGGGTGATCGCAATCTCGATCACCGGATCGTTCAGGTCAGCATAATCGATATAGCGAACGCCCAGCGGCGCGTCTTTGGGCAGGTCGATGATGCCGTCGTGATCTTCCGAAATCATCAGCTCACGTTCGGAACACAGCATGCCGTTCGATTCGACGCCGCGGATAATACCCGGTTTGAGATCGACGCCCGTACCCGGCACATGCGTGCCCGGCGCAGCGAAGACGCCGACCAGACCTGTGCGCGCGTTCGGCGCGCCGCACACCACCTGAACCTCTTCCGACGGCTTGTCGGGACCATTTGGCCAGGCTTCGACGCGGCAGAGGCGCAGGCGATCCGCGTCGGGATGCTGCTTGGCTTCGATCACCCGGCAGATGCTAAAGGCGCCCAGTGTCGCAGCGGGGTCTTCGACGCCCTCCACTTCCAGCCCCAAATCTGTGAGCGCGTAGAGGATCTCGTCCAGCGAGGCCTCGGTTTCCAGGTGTTCTTTCAGCCAGTTCAGGGTGAATTTCATCGGTCTCGTCCGTGGAAGTCTTCGTCGCGGCGGGATGTAGCCGATATCGCCCCCTGCGGAAAGGGCGCTGTTTCGCGCGCATCAACAGTTTGCGCGGATTGTGGCCCTGTCGCCCGGCGGCCCAGTCCCTATCTTAGAGGCAAGCGACAAAGGAGAAGCCCCATGGGTATGTTGGTTGATGGCGAATGGCATGATGTCTGGTACAACACCAAAGACAGCGGCGGGCGGTTTGTCCGCACCGAGGCGCAGTTCCGCAACTGGATCACGCCCGACGGCGCGGCGGGCCCAACCGGGACCGGCGGGTTCAAGGCCGAAGGCGGCCGCTATCACCTTTATATCAGTCACGCCTGTCCCTGGGCGCATCGTACGATGGTATTTCGCGCCCTGAAGGGTCTGGAAGATCACATCACGGTCGACGTGGTCGACGCCGCGATGCTGAGTGAGGGCTGGAGGCTGGATGGCGATGATTTTGGCGGAACCGGCGACAGCCTGCATGGTTTCAGGCGGCTCCATCAGGTCTACACCAAGGCCCTGCCGGATGCGACGACGCGGGTGACGGTGCCGGTTCTCTGGGACAAGCAGACGGAAACCATTGTCTCTAACGAAAGTTCCGAGATCATCCGGATGTTCAATTCCGCATTCGACGGGATCACAGGGAACACTCAGGATTTCTGGCCCGAAGGGATGCGCGATGCGATCAAAGAGGTGAATGAACGGATCTACGGCACGTTCAACAACGGCGTCTATCGGTCAGGTTTCGCCACGACACAGGAAGCCTATGACGAGGCCGTCAACGCTCTGTTCGACACGATGGACTGGATGGAGGACCGCCTGTCCACCCGGCGCTATCTGATGGGCGATCGGATCACAGAGGCGGATTGGCGCCTGTTCACCACGCTGGTGCGGTTTGATGCGGTTTACGTCACCCACTTCAAAACTGACCGCGCCCGGGTGGTGGATTATCCGAACCTGTGGGCCTATGCGCGGGAGCTATACCAATGGCCGTGCATGAAAGAGACGATCCACATGCCCCACATACGCCAGCACTATTTCTATAGTCATGACACCATCAATCCACATCGGATTGTGTCGACCGGACCTAGGGCGGACTGGGATGCGCCGCATGGGCGGGACCAGTTGCTGGCTGCTTAGAAAGGGTTTCTCCTGCGGAGGAATGCTACGCAGGGGATATTTTGGGGACAAAGATAAGCGTGAACCCAGATTTAAACGTCTGAAATCATTTACTTTTAAGGTTTCTTTAAGGTTTATGGACCAGCAGTTTCACATCTGTTTCATCAGAAACATCACCGTCTGGCGATCGCTCGCATCATGGCGATGGTTTCAAATTGCACCATACCGTCATTTTTGCGGAACTTTCTGTTGGCTGAGGTTTTGACGATAATCGTGCCGGATTTGCGGTCGATCCACAGGTACTGACCGTAAACGCCGATCCCGTAAAATTCATCATCATGGCCCGGCGGCATCCACCATTGATAGCCATAATGTTCGCCGCGCTCATAAGTCGGCGCGGGCGGCGGGGCGAGGTCGCTGGTGCTTTCCCGGACCCAGGCCTTTGAGATGACCTGATCGCCATCCCAGTTCCCGTCATTCAGAAAAAGGCGGCCAAATCGGGCGTAGTCGCGGGTGCGCATGTTGAGACCGCCCAGAACAAAGGCCGCGCCTTCGCCATCGGTGTTGTAGTAGGCGTCGCCTTTGACGCCGATCTTTGACCACAGCTTTTCGGCCATATAGTCGGCGACGGTCCGCCCCGTCGCGCCGCGCAGCGCCATGCCCAGGACATGCGTGTCGATTGAGACGTAGCGCCAGTTTTCGCCAGGCGCACCAGCGGTATCGGTGATGCGAGCCGAGAACCGGTCAAGCGATCCGCCCAGCCCCAGTTCGTAGCCCATCATGTTAATGTCGGAGAACCGGTCAATGTAATCCTCGTTAAACGCCACGCCGCTGGTCATCATCGCGACCTGACGCAGGCTGACGCCTTCGTAGGCTGACCCTGCCAGGCTGGGCGCATATTTTGTCACCGGGTCGTTCAGATCAGCAATTGCGCCTTCGTCGACGGCAATGCCGACGAGAGCCGATAGGAAGGATTTCGCAATCGACCAGGAAATGCGCTGGCCTTCCAGGCCGGTGCCGAGGAAATATTCCTCAAACTCCTTCTGGTCGTTGCGAATGACGAGAAGGGATGTGGTTCTGGTCCGCTCCAGAAATTCAGTTGTCGTGACGGTCTGACCTTCAAATTCGAAACTTTCCGGTAGCACATCAGGCGCAGAGCCGAACTCAAGCACCGGGCCGGATCGCGCGATGTCATCGGTCAGGAACATGGTCTTCATGTTCGAAAAGTTTGACACGATCCGGTCTTCAGAAAAGAGCGTCGCAACGCGGTAGAGCCGTTCCAGCGGCTCCCGATAAATCATGGCGGCGATGACCGCGATAAGGGCGATGCCGCCCAGTCCCCAAAGCACTCGTTTGATCTATTTCATCATGGTTGCGCCCTCATTCTTCGCCCAGAAAGCGGGTGACGGCGTCTAGGAATTCGCGCGGTTTTTCAGCGTGCAGCCAGTGGCCTGCGCTCTTGATCCCCTCATGCGTCGCCGAAGGGAAGAGTGAGATGATCTTTTCGCGATGATCCGGGATGACATAGGCGGATTTCAGCCCTGTCAGAAACAGTGTGGGACCAGTGAATTGACCTTCGATGTTCGGAAAGCCGGTGATCGTGTCCATTTCAGCCAGCAGCACGTCGAGGTTCAGATCCCATTTCGGCGGGTCGGCCTGAAGATCAGCGGACAAGCTCAGGAACGTGCGCACGTCTTTTTCGTCAATATACTCGGCAAGTGCGTCTTCGACGTCGCCGCGGCGCTGCATCTGGCTGAGGTCGACTTGCTGCATCGCTTCGACGTGATGCGCCAACGAATGAGGATAGGCGACGGGCGAGATGTCAGCGATGATCAGCTTGTCGACCAGTTCCGGCCGGGTCACCGCCAGCACCATCGCCGCCTTACCCCCCATTGAATGCCCAAGGACGGAGGCATTGCCGCCAAGCCCTTCGATCATCTCAGCCAGATCGCCCGCCATGTCGAAATAAGTGTTCGATGCATCCCAGGGGCTGTCGCCGTGGTTGCGCATGTCGACAGCATAAGCGCCGCGCCCGGCGCCCATCCGCTTGGAATGCGCGCGCCAGTTTCGGGCGGACCCGAACAGCCCATGCGCGACCACAAGGGGCGGCATGTCTTTTCGCACACCCGGATACTCCAAATAGGCGAGCTTCATTGACCCTGCTCCCGCAAATGCATAACCGCTTTGGCTAATCTTATGCTATTATTTCATAATTCGTTCCATGGGGGTGGATGGCTTTATGCGTCGGATACTGGAAAACCTTTGGCTGACCCGCATTTTCGAGGTGGAATTCGACTTTTCTGACGTTCAGTCGAACTATTCGCGCACCTACGCCTGGATGGCCAACCAGCTGGGCCATATAACGCTGGGCATGGCCACGGTGTTTTCCTTCAGCTGGATCGCGTACACGATTTCGGCGTTTGCCGGGCTCTTTGCCGGGTGCGACTGCTGGCCCGGCCTGGCGATGGAGGCAGAGACATACGCCGCCCTTACGCCGATCCAGATCCCGATGTACTATCTGAATCACATCCTTTTGGTTGTCGTTTCGCTGTTGCTGATCGGCGTCGCGGGGGCGCTGTTGGTCATGGGCGCGCGGGCGAAACATGCAGACGTTTCAGCCAAGGAAAAGACGCTCTATGTGCCCCTGTCGCCGGTCATCAGCCGGGTGGGCAATTGGATCGTTCTGGCGCTGATCGTGCTGGGTGTTGGCGTGACGATCCATTGATGGCGTTCAAGGACGCGCCCCTGCAGACCAAGGTCGTATATCTTGAATGGATCGGCGTAATCTTCGCCACTTGCGTTGTCGCGGCCGCCGTCCTGAAGCTGTGCCGCGAGAAGTACCATTTCATCTTTGCGATCGTTTCGGTCTTTGGTGCGCTCTGGATCGCAATGAACGGGTTGGGGGCGAGCGAGGGCGCGCGGCGGCTGGTTTCCATCTTCCTGTCCATCCACTTCTTCGTGTTTCCGGCCTGGGCCTTGTGCTTTTCCACCAACGCGCAGGAACGGTTGGAGTGGAACGAAAAATGGTCGCAGTTTCTGACCATCTCTCTCCTCGCGGGGGCGTTCGCTTACGCCACGATCACAGGGTTGGAGGAAGAGTGACGCATGCCCATCGCCGGCGCGATCTGCAGCCTGGCGATCTGGTGGGTAAAGGAGTTTGGGTCGGATCTGCCCAATGTATACCGCGAAATCTAAGACGCGGCGCGCAAGCGGCCCGGAACGTTGCTGGGCGAATGCAAGCTT
Organism: uncultured Pikeienuella sp.; assembly: GCA_965659735.1. Lineage (GTDB taxonomy): Bacteria > Pseudomonadota > Alphaproteobacteria > Rhodobacterales > Rhodobacteraceae > Pikeienuella. Next base: position 21,813 of record CBFHXH010000016.1, on the reverse strand, counting down.
GTTGAAAAAGAATACGCCGACGACGCGCGCATGGATGCGCGGACTGACGGGATGTTCTATTTCGCATGGGCCTGGATCGGAGCGGGCGTTGTTTCATCTGCGCCGACGCTGACCACGGGTATCTGGGCGTCGGGGTCCGAACTGCTGGTCTTTATCGGCATGGGCGAGACATGGGCGTTTCGCCAGCAGGTGCTGGATTTCATGGGGGCGGACAGGGCCAACCGCCTGGCCGTGTTCCATGCGGCCCTGCGCCTAACCATCGACCCCGAAACCGGCAAGCCGGTCAGCTTTCTGCCCGAACCTTTGGATTTTCTGCGCCACTTTGTAGCGCGGGACTGGAAGCAGGTCGAGAAGAACTTTGATCATCGGATCGTCTTTGGCCCCGCCCGCGCCGGGGTGACGCCGCTGGGACGGGCGATTGCGTCAGAGGCGGCACTGTCCACCCTCGCCACCTTAAAGCGCAAGCCCAAGCCGCGCATTGGCCAACCGGATGAGAGGCGGAACGACATTCGCACGGCGCGCTTCATCGATGCGTCCAGCCTGCTGGCCTTCATGCGCGATATCAAATTGCGGCGCGATATCGTCGCCAACCCCACCATTGATCTGCTGATCGAACATGGATCGAACCGAGTGACGCGGGCGACCGGCCGGCACGACCCCAAGACGCATGAGATTCGCAAAGGCGCTAATCTGGTCGTGATCGACGATCTGACGGAGGACACGCTGGCTGGGCCGCATCTGGACGCCCTGATCGACAATCTGAAGATGGAGGCGCTGCAGAACACCGTTTGGCTGGTAGAAACGGATGATCGGCTGAACGCGCATCTTGCTGAGCTGCCCGCGGATCAGGCGGATGACTGGAACCCGGATCCGGAAGATTTCCGCGCAGAGATTGATGCGATTTCCGCCGCGCTGGAACGACAGGCCGGCGGCGAACAGATCGTGGGCGTGGCCTTTGTTCGGCGGGTGAAACGCTAGCGCAATTTCCGATCAAACCGGAGAAGCTGGTCGAAACCCGCCCCAGACACACTGCAGGCAGCCAGACAGGCTGTCAGGGTTTCTCGCGCTTTTTCTTGTGCTTTTCGATCTCGGCGATGGCTTCCTGCGCCGCCTCAGTGTTCTGAACCATCACGATCGCGTCCGCCATCGCCTTGGCCCGACGCCCCGGGGTGGCACCGCCAACGCCGACGCGATGACCAATCCGCCACCACAAGCCCGGCGACCAACCGGCGGGGCGCTTGGTTTTCAGCTTTACGACAAAGCCTGACGACGGCTTGAAAAGGTGCAGCCCCTTTTCAAGTTCTTCGATCTCGTCCAGGCGGCAAAGTTCAACCCCGCTGTCATCGACCAAACGGTCATCTTCCAACACCACCGCGCTGGCCTTGGTCAGAAACAGCGCCTGGCCGAACCAGCCAAAGGTCGCCGCGATCAGCACCAGAAGAAGCCCGGGAACCAGATCTGTGCGGATGATGTTCAACGCGGCGAACAGCGTCATCACGAAGAGGATCGCGATCGCGATCAACATGATCCATTTGAGTGTTTCCGGTCGTCTGACTTCAACTTTCATGCATCCGCCTTTCGAGATGATGCGGACACATCGCATTCTTCACGCGCCCGGTCCAGCCGGGCGCGCGGATTGTCTGAATTCAGCTGCGCATCCGGGACGAATTCGCATCGAACGCCGGTGTCACTTGCTGGGTCAGCTTCAGCTTGTCGCCAAGGATCTCAATCTCCCATCCGTCGACATCGCCGGCGATTTCCTTCGGCACATAACCCTGCGCCATCGAACTGCCCTGCCCGTGCGCATAGCCACCTGAGGTGATCCAGCCCTTGACCTCTCCGTTATGCCAGATCGGCTCATCACCCATCGGATCGGCGTCTTTGGCGTCGACCTTGAAGGTGATAAGGCGCAGATTGCCGCCATCCGCCTTTTCGGCCAGTGCGCCAGCCTTGCCGATAAAGTCCGCTGGCTTGTCATAGGCGACGAACCTATCCAATGCGGCTTCCATCGGGCCGTAGATAGGCCGATATTCGCGGCCCCAGCTTGACCAGTTCTTCTCAAGGCGGAGTGAGTTGAGGGCGCGCAGGCCAAAGGGTTTGACGCCCAGATCCTCGCCTTCCTTCATCAGGAGGTCGAAGACGTAGCGGACATATTCCGTCTTCATCCAGATCTCATAGCCCAAATCGCCGGTATAGGTGACGCGGCCGATGAGGCAGGGGGCGTGGCCGACCTCCATCTCTTTGATCGCCATGAACTTGAAGTCTTCGTGGGCGACGGATTTCCAAGTGACTTTCTCAAGCAAATCGCGCGCCTTGGGCCCGGCGATGGACAGGCCGCACCAGCCCAGGCCAACCGGGTCGATGGTGACCGAGCCGTCGTCCGGCAAATGGTCGGTGAACCAGCGCATATAGTATTCTTCGGCGATGCCAGACCCTGCAAGGAAGAACTTGTCGCCGAGGTTAGCGAGGCTGAAATCGCCGATCAGCTTGCCGTCTTCTTTCAGCATCGGGGCAAGCGTCATGCGACCCGGGTTCGGCATTTTGCAGGCGAGCATCTTGTCGAGCCACACTTCGGCACCCTCACCTTCGATGAAGAACTTGGCGAAGCCTGAGATGTCGAGCAGGCCGACATTTTCGCGTACGTTATTCGCCTCTGCTCCGACATGGTCGAAGTCGGTGGAGCGGCGCCATGAGAATTCGTCCGTTACCCCCTCAGGCGCATACCATAGCGGCACTTCCAACCCGAACGCTGCGCCCATCTGCGCGCCTAGGCCGAGATGGCGATCGTAGAGCGGTGTGGTGCGGAACGGGCGGGCCGCTGGCAGTTCCTCATTCGGGAACCGGATGCGGAAGCGGCGGGAATAGTTCTCGGACACCTTCTCATTCGTGAAGGACAGCGTCGCCCATTCCCCATAGCGCGCGACATCCATGCCCCAGATGTCGTAGCCGGGCTCTCCATCCACGATCCAGTTGGAAAGCGTCAGGCCGACCCCGCCGCCCTGGCTGAACCCGGCCATGACGGCACAGGCGCACCAATAGCCTTTCAGCCCGCGCACCGGCCCGATCAGCGGGTTCCCGTCTGGCGCGAAGGTGAAGGGGCCGTTGATCGCCTCGCGTATCCCGACATTTTCGAGCGCCGGATAGTGCTGGAAGGCGACCTCAAGCGAGGGCGCGAGGCGGTCGAAATCGGGCTGCAACAGCTCGGCTGAGAAATCCCACGGCGTATCGCGCGGCATCCACGGCGTCGCGGCGCGCTCATACGTGCCGAGGAGGACGCCATTGCGTTCCTGCCGCGTATAGGTCTCACCGTCGGCGTCGATGATATGGCCGACCTCTTTTCCGTATTTCTCGTTGTATTCCATGACCTCAGGCACGTCTTCGGTCAGAAGGTAATGATGCTCCATCGCCAGAACGGGCAGCTCTAGCCCGACCATGCGGCCGACTTCGCGCGCCCAAAGGCCGGCGGCGTTGATCACGTTTTCGGTGAGGATGAGGCCTTCGGACGTATGAAGCTCCCACACCCCATCGGCGCGCTGCTTGATATCCTCGACCTTGCATTTTTCCTTAATGGTCGCGCCGTTCATCTTGGCGCAGCGGGCATAGGCGTGCGTGGTGCCAGATGGGTCGAGATGGCCTTCGATTGGGTCCCAGAGGCCGCCGATGAACTGGCTGGGGTCGATGAGGGGATAGACCTCTCGCGCCTCTTCCGGGGTCACAATCCGCAGTTCGTCCATGCCCATGTAGCGCCCACGCGCGAGGGTCGTGTACAGGCTGTCCATTCGCTCTTGCGTTGCCGCCAGAGCGACCCCGCCAGTGATGTGGAGGCCGATGTTGATGCCCGACATCTCCTCAATCTCTTTATAGAGCTCGACGGTGTATTGCTGCAGCTTGGCGACGTTCGGGTCGCCGTTGATCGTGTGGAACCCGCCCGCCGCGTGCCAGGAGGAGCCGCAGGTCAGCACGTCACGCTCCAACAGGGCGACATCGGACCAACCCTTTTTGGTTAGGTGGTAGAGAACCGAGGCGCCGACGACACCCCCTCCGATCACGACTGCGCGGTATTGTTCGGTCATTGTATCCGTTCCGTCCGTTTTACCTTCGCAACAACCTGCTGCGCCCGAACGTGAAGGAATAGTCAAAAACCGCCGTTTAGCGCCTGTTTGCGGCGTCTGCTGCAAAGAAAAAGGGGCCGCTGCGCGCGCGGCCCTTGATTGGTTCTAACGTGGTATAGTCGCGCGCCGCATCGGGCGGTCAAATCATCACGCGCCTTCTGAAGCGTTCAGATCAGCGATGAACAGATCGATGTCGCCGTTACGCTTTTCGACCATGCCGCCGAAGACTTCGCGCAAGGTGATCGACAACGAGATCCCTTCAAAGATGATATCGGCGATTTTTGCCGGGCCCAGACGGTCGGTGACAAGCCATTCAACGGCAGCGTCCTGTCCCGACGGGTTCTTCAGCGTGCTTTTGACCAAAACGCCCTTGCGCCCGGCATCGACCGAGCCGTTGACGATGATGTCTTCGCCGGAATAGCCGCCAAACCGCTTGGCGTAGGTGCGCGAAATATAGCCGCGAAATGCCGCCTGATAGGCGTTCTGCTGCGTATCAGACATCTCACGCCAATTGCGAGCCATGGCAAATTTGCCAACCTGAGGGACCGCGCCCTTCTGTTCCAGCAGCGCCAGGAACTGATCCGAATCCGCCTTGGCCTGCACCAGTTTCTTGAGGTCGGCGATGACGCCTTCGATAAAGCTCTCCGCCTCCGCCCCGCTAAGCGCGGCTGCAGGGCCAGCGATGGCGGCGACTGACGCGCCAGCAAGCAGTACGGCGACGCCGCGACGGGTGAAGGTTGTAGAATGGGGCATCATAGCCTCCCGACTGAACGCCGGATCAATCGAAGATATCCGGCAATGATTCCGTATCCGTTTCACCACCGGCGACCAGCCGCCTGCGGTTCTGGATATAGCCTGTGCGCGCAGTGATATAGCTGTCATCAGACGCATAGAACACGTCGTCAATGATATCAGCATTTTCGTGGCGCGCGTTCACAATATCGACTGGCGTCCGGGCGATTGACGCAATTGTGAGCGCAGTGCCAACTTCAACTGCGCCCGTGGTCAACAGGATCGATGGATCCAGTGCAAAGTTCACGATGCGCCCAACAGCGTGCCGCGCCGTGGACGGGCCAAAGAGGGGCGCCTCGACATAAACGCCTTCATCGGCGCCCCATTCTGCAAGGGTGACGCCGAAATCAGTCGGCTCAAACGGCAGCCCAAACTCGGTCGCCGGATCAAGTAGGCCAGCCGCGCCCGCAACGGTGTTCACGCTGAACCGTCCCAGCACGACGCCGGCACCTTCGGCATCGCCTTGCAGCACCCGGTTTACGAACATGCCCGGCAAACGAAGGTGGTCTAACCCGTTGCCTAACAAAAATTTTATGGTAGTGGGGGTGACAAAACCATACGCCTCAGACACGGGTTTCAAGATCGCCTGATCGATCCCCTTGTTGAAGGTGTGGATCGACCGGTTGGTTTCAATGTAGGGGTCCGCTATCAATTCACCTTCGGCTCTTGGTCCCGTGCAGCCCGCAATAGCCAACCCGCCAGCGACCAATACGATGGCCGATAAAATCCTGTTCATGCCAGACAGCCTTTGTTTGCAAAGTCATAAGCCAGCTGCAGTCGAACCCGACGCAGTACCCAGATTGGCAACATTTTGCCGCAACCGCGAAGGGCTTGCAAGTGCCACAACATCACGAGCGCCTTCGCCATTGTGACCGACCTCACAAAACAAATCCTCGGACGCCACAATTTGTGTCTGAACGATGCGCCCAGAAACACCGCGGCGCAGCACCGTGTGTTTGAGCATTTCGCCTTGGTCGGCGGCGTGTTAAACACTTCTGACGTGTCGCCGTGTATGGATGGAATGGCTTAACCTTCTACAGATAGGTTCGTAGGCATATGGCAGAATTTGACTCATCCGCCGGTCGCAAGGAACTGCGCGAAGCGTTGTTTGCATCGCGAAAGCTGCTGATTGGCGTCGGCATTTTTAGCGTTTTTGTGAACCTGCTGATGCTCACCGGCCCACTGTTTATGCTCAACGTGTATGACAGGGTGCTAGCGTCAAACTCCAAACCGACGCTGTTTGCGATCTTTGGACTGGTGGCCCTTCTGTTCCTGCTGATGGGCCTTTTGGATCATGCGCGGGCGCGGGTTCTTGCGCGGGCCGGCGCGCGGTTTCAGGAACTTTTGGACAAGCGTGTCTTTGAAAGCGTTTTGCGCCGCTCGGTCGCGCCGTCGGAGCGGACCAAGCCACAATCAGGCCTGCGCGACCTGGAAACAATCCAGCGAGTGCTGTCCAGCCCCGCCCCGTTTTCGATTTTCGACATGCCATGGACGCCGATCTTTCTGGCGGTGATCTTCTCGTTCCACTGGCTTTTGGGCACGCTGGCCTTCGCTGGTGGTCTGGTTCTGGTCATTCTGACCTGGCTGAACGAAGTGCAGTCGCGCAAGCCAATGGCGGAAAGCCAGATGGCCTCGGCCCAGTCAGAAGCGTTTTCTGAATCGCTCCGGCGCGAAGGCGAAACCGTGCAGGCGCTGGGCATGCGCGGCGCGGCGCTGTCGAAATGGCGCAAACTGCGCGCACAGGCGCTGTCGCTGGGCGTCACCGCGTCAGACAGCACCGGCGGCTACGCGACCGCGTCGAAAACCCTGCGGTTCTTTCTGCAATCAGCCATCCTGGCGGTTGGCGCCTATCTTGCCATCGATCAGGTCATCTCGCCCGGCGTCATGATCGCCGCGTCCATCCTGATGGGTCGCGCGCTGGCACCGATCGAGCAGGCTATTGGCCAGTGGTCCAACATTCAGCGGGCCAAAGATGGCTGGAACAAACTGTCCGAACTGCTCGCGAAGACGCCTGAGGTGCCGCAGCGCACGCCGCTGCCGGCACCGAAGGGCCAGATCGTCATCGAGGGGTTGACCGTGGTCGCACCCGGCGAACGGGTCCCCACGCTGCGTGGGCTGTCGCTGAAGGTTGAACCGGGGCAGGCGCTGGGCGTCATTGGCCCCAGCGCAGCGGGCAAGTCCACGCTAGCCCGCGCGCTGACCAACATCTGGAAACCGGCGCAAGGCAAAATCAGACTGGATGGCGCTGCGCTGGATCAGTTTGATGATGATGTGCTTGGTTCGAACATCGGTTACCTGCCGCAGGACGTCGCCTTGTTCGAGGCGTCCGTCGCCGAAAACATCGCCCGCCTGTCTGAGGATGTCGATCCGGAGGCTGTGGTCACAGCCGCCAAACGGGCCGGCGCGCATGAAATGATCCTGAAACTTCCCGCGGGCTACGACACCCCCGCCGGGCCATCAGGCGGGCGCCTTTCCGGCGGCCAGCGCCAGCGGATCGCCCTTGCCCGCGCGCTGTACAAGGATCCCGCTGTTCTGATCCTTGATGAGCCGAACTCAAACCTCGACGCAACGGGCGAGGCGGCGCTGATCAACGCCATTAAGGAAGCGAAAACGCGCGGTAAAACCGTGGTGATCATGGCCCACCGGCCTAGCGCCATCGCAGCCTGCGACCTACTTCTGATGCTTGAGGCTGGGGAACCCCGCGCGTTCGGCCCGAAAGACGAAGTGCTGCGTCAGACCACCGCCAACTATCCGCAACTTGTACAGGGGCAGGGACAGCCCAGCGGCGTGACCGCTGGCCAGCAGCCCCAGCTACCAACGCCGCCTCGTCCGGCTGCGACAAAGGGTTAAGCCATGGCCGTAGACAAGGAACAATACCGCGAAATCGCCGGCCGTTGGGGCGCCATGCGCCACATCGTGCTGGGCGGCGTCGCTCTGCTGGTGCTGGTCGGCGGTGTTGGCGTCTGGTCCGCGTTCGCCTCTATCGCCGGGGCGGTTGTGGCCATGGGTCAGCTCAAAGTCGAAAGCAACCGTCAGGTCGTGCAGCACCCGGACGGCGGCGTGGTCAAGGAAATCCTCGTCAAGGAAGGCGACGTGGTCGAGGCTGGCGAAGTCATGATCCGGCTGGACGACAAGCTGATGGCCGCTGAATTGTCGATCGCCGAAGGCCAGCTTTACGAGATTATGGCCCGCCGCGGGCGCCTGATTGCGGAACGCGACGGCCTGCCCGCGCCGGTCTACCACGAGGAACTGATCGAAGTTGCTGACCGCAATGCGGAAATTGCGTCTCTCCTCGATGGTCAGGAACGGCTGTATCAGGCGCGCAAGGTTTCGATGATCAGCCAGAAGGAACAGCTGCGCGAACGCCAGACCCAGATCCGCGAAGAAATTGCAGGCGCCGAGGCGCAGGGCGTTGCGCTCAACTCGCAACTGGCGCTGGTCGAAAAGGAACTCGTCGACCTTCGCGGCCTTCTGGCCAAAGGTCTGGCGCAGGCAAGCCGCGTTCTGGCGTTGGAGCGGGAAAACGCGCGCCTGCTTGGTCAGGCCGGCGAGATCAAGGCGAATATCGCCCGACTGAAAGGTCAGATCAGCGAGATCGAAATCCAGATGCTTGGCCTCGATTCCACGGAGCGAGAAGAGGCGATCACCGAACTGCGCGATTTCGAATATCGTGAGAACGAGCTGCGCGAGCAGCGCAATTCGCTGCTCGAGACGTTGGACCGTCTTGAGATCCGCGCTCCGCGCCCCGGCCGCGTTCTGGGCATGACGATCTACGCCCTCCGCTCTGTCGTGCGCCCGGCTGAGCCGATCCTCTACATTGTGCCGTCGGACGAAGAACTGGTTGTCGAAGCGCGAATTGAAACGATCAACGTGGATCAGATCTATCCGGGCCAGGACGCCCGGCTGAGATTTTCCGCCTTTTCAGCCAGAACCACGCCAGAGGTTGCGGGCAAGGTTGTAAAAGTGTCACCGGACACGCTGACCGACGAAGCAACCGGTATGTCGTATTATGCGGCAGAGCTGAAATTCGACCTTGAAGGTCTGCGCGCCTTTGACGGTTTTAATCTGATCGCCGGGATGCCGGTGGAAACCTACATCCAGACCGGTGAGCGCACGCCCTACAGCTATTTCACCAAGCCGTTGACGGATTACTTTAACAAGGCGCTTCGCGACGACAATTGATGATTGGGCGCAATCAGCGCCCGATCACATTCACCGGCACTTTCAGATAAACTTCGCCATTGTCTTCTTGCGGTGGCATGTCGCCCGCCCGCATGTTCACCTGAATTGACGGGATCAGCAGCTTTGGCGGCCCCAGTTTGGCGTCTTTCGCCTCGCGCATCGCAACGAATTCATCTTCTGAAATGCCATCGCGAACATGTGGGTTGGCCTCACGTTGGGCGCCAACGGTGGTGCTCCACGCAAATTCGTCGCGGCCCGGCGCCTTATAATCATGGCAGATCCACAGCGTCGTCTGCGGCTGATGATCCAGAATACGGCGGATGGATTTGTACAGCGTGCGCGCGTCACCACCCGGGAAATCACAGCGCGCCGTTCCGAAATCGGGCATGAACAGCGTATCGCCAACAAAGATATTGTCATCAACCCGGTAGGATCCGCAGGCGGGTGTGTGTCCGGGGGTGGACAGGTATTCCGCTTCCAACCCGCCAATCGCGAAAACCTCGCCATCGTCGAACAGATAGTCGAACTGCGACCCATCACGTTTGAAGCCCTGTTCGGCGTTGTAAATCTCGCCAAATGTATGCTGCACCTCGGTGATGCGGGCGCCAATGGCGACCTTGCCGCCGATCTGGTCGCGCAGATACGGCGCCGCTGATAGATGGTCGGCGTGCACATGGGTTTCCAGGATCCAATCGACCGTCAGTTCGTTCGCCGCGACATAGGCCAGCATCGTATCCGCATGCGTCGTCGCCGTGCGGCCCGCGGCCATGTCGAAATCGAGGCAACTGTCGACAATCGCCGCGCGTTTGGTAGCTGGGTCGCTGACCACGTAACCGACGGTGTTCGAGGCTTCGTGAAAGAATGGTTCGATTTTGGCAGACATGGATCGAGACTCCCGTATTTTACGCTAAGGTAGTGTGGAAAATGATCCGGCGCTAGTGCGGAATCCAGCCAGTTTCACAACCAGACCGACTTCTCAAGTTGTCGTGCCACACGCCCAGACTGATTTAAATTGGTCGGACGGCGCTCTGGCGCTGCCTTAGGTCTTTTCCCGCGGATGATGCGGCGTCATGATGAAGACCCAGATTCCTCCAACGGCAAGAGACGCCATCATGTCAGGCCAGATTGAATCCCGGTTGAACGAACTTGGCATAGTCCTGCCAAACGCCCCGGCCCCCGCCGCCAATTACGTGCCCACAGTTCGCACCGGCGATTTGTTATTCGTTTCCCCTCAGTTTGCAAAGACCGACGAAGGCCTGATCGCCGGCATGCTTGGCGACGGGTTTTTGGTCGAGGCCGGGCAGGCGGCGGCCCGCATCTGCGGGCTAATCCTGATCGCCCAGGCCAAGGCGGCCTGCGGCGGTGATGTGGATCGGGTCCGACGGGTCGTCAAGCCAGTCGGCTTTGTCAACGCCACCAGCGATTTTGGCGAACACTCTGCGGTGATCAACGGCACATCAGACCTGATGGTTGAGGTGTTCGACGACAAGGGTCGTCACGCCCGGTCTGCGGTGGGATCTTCGTCGTTGCCATTCGGCATCGCGGTAGAAGTGGAAGCGATTTTCGAAGTCGAATGACCGACCTGCCCGCTTGCTTTCTCGACCGTCCGTTCGCCCATCGCGGTCTGCATGACCGCAGCCAGGGCGTCATCGAAAACTCCCGCGCCGCCGTGGCGGCGGCGGTCGAGACTGGCTATGGCGTCGAACTTGACCTGCAGCTTTCAGCCGATGGCGAGGCGATGGTGTTCCATGACGATCATCTCGACCGCCTAACAGGTGAAACGGGTCTGGTCAGGAAGAAGACAGCCGTCGAACTTGGACGGATCGGCCTGACAGACAGCGATGAAGGCGTGCCGACATTGCTGGATATCCTCGATCTCGTGCGTGGGCGCGCGCCGCTTCTGATCGAAATCAAGGATCAAAGCCAGACTTTGGGACCTGTCGACGGACGTCTTGAACGCCGGGTCGCCCGCGTTTTGTCCGCCTATGAGGGGCCTTGCGCTTTAATGTCGTTCAACCCGCATTCGGTCGGGCACTGCCAAACTGCGGCACCGGATATCCCCCGGGGGCGCGTCACATGCGATTTTTCTGCAGTTGACTGGCCAGATGTGCCCAGATCGACAGCGGATCGACTGATCGCAATTGACGACCTCGAAAGTCTCGGGGCGCGCTTTATCTCTCATAAACATGACGATCTTGCCCGACCAGCTGTTGCCACGGCCCGCGCCGCCGGCCTGCCCGTATTCTGTTGGACCGTTCGCAGTGATGCTGACGAACGGACAGCGCGGCGCTTTGCCGACAATATCACATTCGAAGGGTATCTTGCGTGACTGACGAACCCGCCTTCACCATTAATGTGCTAAGCGGGATCGAAGACATCAGCGCTGAAGAATGGGACAGATGCGCCTGCCCCGAGGCCGCAGATGGCAGCCCGGACGACCCGTTCACCACCCATCGATTCCTGAAAGCGGTGGAAGAAAGCGGATCAGCCGCCGCCCGCACCGGCTGGGCGCCGCGCCACCTGGTCGCCCGCACGGATGACGGGCGCGCCGTTGGGGTAATGCCGCTCTACGCCAAAAGTCACAGTCAGGGCGAATTTGTCTTTGACCACAACTGGGCCCATGCATGGGAAAGCGCGGGCGGTGACTATTACCCCAAACTACAAAGCGCCGCGCCCTTCACACCAGCGACGGGGCGGCGGATGTTGGTCGCCGCTGATGCGCCATCATCCACCGATCTTGCACTGATCGAAGGCGCGACCCGTCTAACGGACAGCAAAAAACTGTCATCCTTTCACATCACATTCTGCACCAAAGCGGAATGGATCCGCGGCGGCGAGTTGGGCCTTTTGCGCCGCCAGGATCAGCAGTTTCACTGGGTGAACGACGGCTACGCCGATTTCGGCGACTTCCTTGGCAGTTTGAACAGCCGCAAGCGCAAACAACTGAAAAAGGAACGCGCCCGGGCGGTTGAGAACGACATCGAAATCCTGCGCCTGACGGGCGACGACCTGAAGCCCGAACATTGGGACGCTTTCTGGTATTTCTACCAAGACACTGGCGCGCGCAAATGGGGACGCCCCTATCTGAACCGCGCGTTCTTTGAAATCGCTCAGGAACGCCTGCGCGATGATATCTTGCTGGTCCTCTGCCGCCGGCATGGCGAATGGATCGCTGGGGCGCTGAATTTCATCGGCCTTACCACCCTTTTTGGCCGCTATTGGGGCTGCCGCGAGGATCATCCCTTTCTGCATTTCGAAACATGCTACTATCAGGCGATCGATGCAGCGTTTGATCTGGGCCTCAACCGGGTTGAGGCGGGCGCGCAAGGTGCGCATAAACTGGCGCGGGGGTATCTGCCCTGCCCGACCTATTCGCTGCATTACATTGCAGACGCGGGGTTCCGACGCGCAGTTGGCGATTATCTGGAACGTGAGAGGGAAGCAGTGGATCAAGAGATTGAGTTTCTGCTAGACCGAGGACCCTTCAAGAAGGAGACTTAGGTGATGGCCGAGAAACTCAGCGCGGAAGAACGCAGCGCAGCGCTGCAGGTGCTTCAGATGTCCAGCTGGGCGCACGACCCCGATCGGGATGCGATCAGCAAGACGTTCCGGTTCAAAGATTTCGTGATGGCCTGGGGGTGGATGAGCTCCGCCGCGATCGCCGCAGAGAAAATGAACCATCACCCGGAATGGGCGAATGTCTACAACAAGGTCGACGTCACGCTGACCACGCATGATGCTGATGGTCTTACGCAGCTTGACCTGGAACTGGCGCGCAAGATGGACGCGCTGGCGCGCGGCTGATCCGTCAGGTGTAGGCGATCCACAACAAAATGACGCCCAGAAACATCCGGTAGACTACAAAGGGCGTCATCGACCAATTCTTCAGCATTCGCATCATGAAGCTGAGTGACAGGATCGCCGCGACAAAGGCCAGAACCACCGCCAAGACAGCGTCCGCGCCCAGCGCAGCATCACCATCCGACACCAGCTTGGCCGTAGTGAGCGCCCCCGCCGCGATGATCGTCGGGATCGACATCAACATCGACAGACGCGCCGCGTCGACTCGGACATAGCCAAGCGCCCGCGCCATGGTCATGGTCACGCCAGACCGGCTGGTGCCCGGCACCAGCGAAAACACCTGCACCAGCCCCATGATGATCGCATCGCTGAAACGCCAATCTTCGGTTTCGCGCTTTTGCTCGCCAATCATGTCAGCTGCGAACAGGGCGATCCCCCAAATGATTGTCATCCAGCCAATAACGGCGATCGACCGCAAATGATCAGTCAGCCCACCCAAAGACAGCGCAGCGCCGGCGATCACCACGGGGATCGTTGCGATGATCAACAACAGCGCCAGCCGCGATTCCTGCGTCTGCAGGTCCCCGCGGAGGATGAAAGTCCCCCCCCGCACCGCCGCAGCGACGTCGTGCCAAAAGTACAGGATCACGGCGAAAAGCGTGCCAACGTGGACCGCGACATCGATTGTCAGTCCCTGATCCTCATTCCCCGTCAAAAGCGGATATAGAACCAGGTGACCCGAGGATGAAACAGGCAGAAATTCCGTAATTCCCTGAATCACGGCCAGAATGATAATGTGCAGCAGAGGCATTGGCGTCTCAATTTACAGGCGCTGCGCGAATCAGCGCTGTGCGGTAAGGTGACTGTATTCTCCGATGGTTGACCATAACTAGATGCGATAAAAGTAAATCCTGCTGACCTATTTTTTCACAATTAACGAAACCAAAACGTTCACGCGATGATTTTTGCTGTAATTAAGTCAGCATTACTGACTTTTCATGCCTGAGATTGTCGGCTAAAAGCCGCCTCTCGCACTGCTGTCGATAGATAAGAGACCAAACCCATGGTGCCAAAAATGCTGCAATTCGTAGATGTCGATCGTCAGACGCCTGAAAAGCGGTCCGCCGGAAAACGGCGAGAAGATTTTGGCGAAATCTATCGGCAGTTCGCAGCCGAGAAAGCCGCTGAGCAGGCATCACGATGCAGCCAGTGCGGCGTTCCGTTCTGCCAATCACATTGCCCGCTACACAATAACATCCCCGATTGGTTGAAACTGACCGCCGAAGGACGCTTACGCGAAGCGTATGAGATGAGCCAGGCTACCAACACCTTCCCCGAAATCTGCGGCCGCATTTGTCCGCAGGATCGCCTGTGCGAAGGCAACTGCGTCATCGAACAGTCGGGCCACGGTACTGTAACCATCGGCGCCGTCGAAAAGTACCTGACCGACATGGCCTTTGAGGAAGGTTGGGTCGACGCGATTGAACCCGCGACGGAGCGCGCCGAAAGCGTCGGGATCATCGGCGCTGGGCCGGGCGGTCTGGCCGCTGCGGACCGGCTGCGCCGCATGGGGTTTCAGGTCACTGTATATGACCGCTATGACCGGTCCGGCGGCTTGCTGGTTTACGGCATTCCCGGCTTCAAGCTGGAAAAAGACGTCGTCATGCTGCGCAATGAACAGCTTGAAAAAGGCGGCGTTGAATTCGTGCTGAAATGCACTGTCGGCTATGACATCAGCTTTGACGAAATCCGCAGCAAACATGACGCGGTTCTGATCGCCACCGGCGTTTACAAATCCCGCGATCTGGGCGGGCCCGGCGCCGGGCAGGACGGCATCGTGCAGGCGATTGATTATCTGACCGCCTCCAACCGCAAAAGCTTTGGCGATGAAGTGCCGGAATTTGATAGCGGCGAGTTGAACGCTGAGGGCAAGGATATCGTTGTCATCGGCGGCGGCGATACCGCGATGGACTGTGTGCGCACCGCTATTCGTCAGGGCGCCAAATCGGTGAAATGCCTTTACCGCCGCGACCGCGCGAACATGCCCGGCTCGCAGCGCGAAGTTGAGAACGCTGAAGAGGAAAGCGTGCAGTTCGAATGGCTGACCGCCCCCAAGGGCTTTACCGGCGACGGTTCGGTTACGGGCGTAAAGGCGATCCGCATGCGCCTTGGCGCGCCAGACGTAACTGGCCGCCAAATGCCTGAAGAAGTGCCAGGTTCCGAGGAGACACTGAAAGCCGACCTCGCCATCAAGGCGCTGGGGTTTGAGCCGGAAGCGCTGCCAAAGCTTTGGAACACAGACGGGCTGGAAGTGACCCGCTGGGGAACAATCAAGGCTGATTTCCGCACCAAGCAGACGTCGCTGCCCGGCGTCTATGCAGTCGGCGATATCGTGCGCGGCGCGTCCCTGGTGGTCTGGGCGATCCGCGACGGGCGCGAAGCCGCCGATGCGATCGCGGATCAATTCACCGCCGCCGCCTCGGTCGTGACTGAATAGGGTTGGCTCAATGACCCTGAACCGCACCGGTCGCTGCAATTGTGGCGCAATAACTTTTACGGCCAAGCTGGCGACGACAGGGATCCACGTCTGCCACTGTGGACAGTGCCAGCGTTGGACCGGCGGCGGGCCGTATTGCGTGATCTCAGTCGATGAGATTGACGTAAAGGGCGAGGACCAGATCCGGGCCTATCATGCGTCAAAATGGGGAGAGCGCGGCGTCTGTGGAGCGTGCGGCTCCACTCTATATTGGAAAATGCAGGGCAAGCCGATCAGCAGCATCGCGGTCGGCCTGCTTAATGATCAGACAGGGCTGGAAGTCACGGAAGAGATTTTCGTCGACCGCCGCCCTCCCTGGATGTCGCCCTTCCCCGGCGCGACCCAAAGCACAGAAGCGCAAGAGTTCGCAAAACTCAACGCCTACTTCGCAGGAGAAAGCTCATGACTAAATTCGACGCCGCCTGGGCCGAAGCCCACGAAGCCGCCCGCGCCGAGCTTGAAGAAAAAGGCATGTACCGCGAGACAGATGAACATTCGTCCTGCGGTGTCGGCCTTGTGGTCGCGATTGATGGCAAACCACGCCGACAGGTCGTCAAAGGCGGCATCGACGCGCTGAAAGCGATCTGGCATCGCGGCGCGGTCGACGCGGACGGCAAAACCGGCGATGGCGCGGGCATCCACCTGCAGATCCCGGTTCCGTTTTTCTGGGACCAGATCCGCCGGACGGGGCATGAACCCGCCAAGGATGAGCTGATCGCCGTCGGCATGGTATTTCTGCCGCGTACTGATTTCGGCGCGCAGGAAACCTGCCGCACGATCATGGAAACCGAAATCCTGCGCATGGGCTATTACATCTATGGCTGGCGTCAGGTGCCGGTCGATATCTCGTGCCTTGGTGAAAAGGCCAACGCGACCCGGCCCGAGATTGAGCAGATCATCATCGCCAACCGCAAAGGCGTGGATGATGAGACGTTTGAACGGGAACTGTACGTCATCCGCCGCCGCGCTGAAAAAGCCGCGGCGCAGGCGCAGGTGAACGGGTTCTATGTCTGCTCCCTTTCCTGCCGGTCGGTAATCTACAAGGGCATGATGCTGGCCGAGCAGGTCGCCGTCTTCTACCCCGATCTGATGGATGAACGCTTTGAAAGCGCCTTTGCGATCTATCATCAGCGCTATTCGACCAATACGTTCCCGCAGTGGTGGCTGGCGCAGCCGTTCCGCATGCTCGCCCATAATGGCGAGATCAACACGCTGAAAGGCAATCTGAACTGGATGAAAAGCCACGAAATCCGGCTTTCATCCCAGTCCTTCGGCGATCTGGCGGAAGACATCAAACCGATCGTCGCCAATGGCGCCTCTGACTCTGCTGCGCTGGACGCCGTCTTTGAAGTCATGGTCCGCGCGGGTCGCAATGCGCCGATGGCGAAAACCATGCTGGTGCCCGAAGCCTGGTCCAAGGCCGCGACCGACATGCCGGACAGCTGGCGCGCGATGTACGCCTATTCCAACTCGGTCATGGAGCCATGGGACGGCCCCGCTGCGCTAGCTGCGACGGATGGCAACTGGGTGATGGCGGGCGCTGACCGCAACGGCCTGCGCCCGATCCGCTATGTCGTCACTGGCGACGGGCTGATGATCGCGGGTTCGGAAACCGGCATGGTGCCGATCGATGAAAATCAGGTCGTCGAAAAGGGTGCGCTTGGCCCTGGTCAAATGATCGGCGTGGACATGGCGCGGGGTCGGCTGCTGCATGATGTCGAACTAAAAGACGAACTGGCCAATTCCAGCGATTTCGCAGGCTGGATTGGCAAGGTCATTGACTTGGAAGAGGCGATCCAGGTCGCCAAAGAACCACGCCTATTTGAAGCAGGCGATCTGCGCCGTCGCCAGATCGCGGCCGGTTATACGATTGAGGAACTGGAAACCATCCTCCACCCCATGGCGGCCGACGCGAAAGAGGCGATTGGCTCCATGGGCGACGATACGCCTTCGGCCGTTCTCAGCGACAAGTATCGCCCGCTGAGCCACTTCTTCCGCCAGAATTTCAGCCAGGTCACCAACCCGCCCATAGACAGCTTGCGCGAACACCGGGTGATGAGCCTGAAGACGCGGTTTGGCAATCTGAAGAACGTGCTGGACCAGTCATCCAGCCAGACCGAGATTGGCACGTTGGAAAGCCCGGTCGCCTCGAACGGCCAGTTCGCTGCGATGCGCGACGCGTTCAAGGATGAAGTCACCGAAATCGACTGCACCTTCCCGGCCGAAGGCGCAGATGACGCCCTGCGTCAGGAACTGGAACGCATTCGGTACGAGGCGGAACAGGCTGTCCGCGCCGGCGCCGCCCACCTGATCCTGACGGACGAAAACATCGACGCCGACAATATCGGCATGCCGATGATCCTTGCGACCTCCGCCGTGAATTTCTGGCTGGTGGAACAGGGCCTGCGCACGTTCTGTTCGATCAACGTGCGGTCAGCAGAATGTATCGACCCGCATTACTTCGCCGTGCTGATCGGCGCCGGCGCAACCACTGTGAACGCCTATCTGGCGCAGGAATCGCTGGCGGCGCGGGTCGACAAAGGCCTACTCGACATGTCTGTCGAAGAGGCTGTCGCACGCTTCCGTGAAGCGGTTGATCAGGGCCTTTTGAAGATCATGTCCAAGATGGGCATCTCGGTCATCTCGTCCTACCGCGGCGGCCTGAACTTCGAAGCTGTGGGCCTGTCCCGCGCCGTGGTGGCCGAGTTCTTCCCCGGCATGCCATCGCGCATTTCGGGCATCGGCGTCGCCGGCATCCAGTCGAAAACCGCCGCGATCCACGAAAAGGCGTTCCGCAGCGGGGCCGAGGCGTTGCCCATCGGCGGCATTTACAAGTTCCGCCGCAAGGGCGAAACCCACGCATGGGGCGCAAACCTGCTGCATATGATGCAAAAGGCCTGCGACACCGGATCGTACGATACCTTCAAATCCTATTCCGAAGGCATGCTGGCCCAGCCGCCGATTCACCTGCGTGATCTGCTGGACTTCAAACCCCTGCGCGAACCCGTCCCGATTGAGGAGGTGGAAAGCATCACCTCAATCCGCAAGCGGTTTGTCACGCCAGGCATGTCGCTGGGCGCGCTCAGCCCCGAGGCGCATAAAGCGCTTAACGTCGCGATGAACCGCATCGGCGCCAAGTCAGATTCCGGTGAGGGCGGCGAGGATCCTAAGTATTTCCACCCGGAACCAAACGGCGACAACCCGTCGGCCAAGATCAAACAGGTCGCTTCTGGCCGCTTTGGCGTCACGGCGGAATACCTGAACAACTGTCAGGAGCTTGAGATCAAGGTCGCTCAGGGCGCCAAGCCCGGCGAGGGCGGCCAGCTGCCTGGCTTCAAGGTGACCGAGATGATCGCCAAGCTGCGCCATTCAACGCCGGGTGTGACGCTGATTTCGCCACCGCCGCACCACGACATCTACTCGATCGAAGACTTGGCTCAGCTGATCTACGACCTCAAGCAGATCAATCCTGAAGCCAAGGTTTGCGTGAAGCTGGTCGCGTCATCCGGCGTCGGCACCATTGCTGCGGGCGTGGCGAAGGCAAAGGCCGACGTCATCCTGATTTCTGGCCACAATGGCGGCACAGGCGCGTCCCCACAGACCTCAATCAAATACGCTGGTTTACCATGGGAAATGGGCCTGACCGAGGGTCATCAGGTCCTCGCCATGAACAAGCTGCGCGACCGCGTCACGCTGCGGACCGACGGGGGTCTGCGCACAGGCCGCGACATCGTCATCGCAGCGATGATGGGCGCCGAAGAATACGGCATCGGCACCGCAGCGCTGGTGGCGATGGGCTGCATCATGGTCCGTCAGTGTCAGTCCAACACCTGCCCGGTCGGCGTTTGTGTTCAGGACCCGCGCCTGCGTGAGCGGTTCACCGGCACGGCGGACAAGGTTGTGAACCTCTTCACTTTCCTCGCCACCGAAATCCGCGAGATCATGGCGGAAATCGGCGCACGGAACATGGACGAAATCATCGGCCGCGCCGATCTGCTGGCTCAGGTCAGCCGCGGCGCTGCGCATCTGGATGACCTCGATCTCAACCCGATGCTGGTCCGCGTGGACGAAGGGGCTGACCTCACCTACCCGATGAACAAGCCGCGCAACGAAGTGCCGGATACACTGGATGCCCAGATCGTGGCCGACGCGCAGCCATTCTTCAAGGATGGGGAGAAGATGCAGCTGAGCTACACGGTTCAGAACACGCTCCGCACCATTGGCACGCGGGTGTCGTCGCATATCGTGCGCCGGTTTGAGATGAACAACGACCTTCAGCCAGATCACCTCACAGTGAAACTGAACGGGTCGGCGGGCCAGTCGCTGGGCGCCTTCGCGGCGCCTGGTCTTAAGCTGGAGGTTTACGGCGACGCCAACGACTATGTCGGCAAGGGCCTGTCCGGCGGCAGGATCACTG
Source organism: uncultured Pikeienuella sp. (assembly GCA_965659735.1). Lineage (GTDB taxonomy): Bacteria > Pseudomonadota > Alphaproteobacteria > Rhodobacterales > Rhodobacteraceae > Pikeienuella. The sequence goes on along the minus strand of CBFHXH010000016.1, from coordinate 1,973 downwards.
TGCGCCCGCCGCTGGGATCGCCCCTGAAACCGCATGAAAACACGATCATCGGCAACACGGTTCTTTACGGCGCAACCGGCGGCAAGCTGTTCGCCAATGGTCGGGCCGGCGAACGGTTCTGCGTACGCAACTCGGGTGCCACGGTCGTGGTTGAAGGCTGCGGGTCGAACGGGTGTGAGTACATGACCGGCGGCTCAGCCGTCATTCTGGGCCGGGTTGGCGACAACTTTGGCGCAGGCATGACCGGTGGCATGGCGTTCATCTATGACGCAACCGAATGCTTTGAAACACGGGCAAACCCCGAAAACATCGTTTGGACGCACCTCGCCTCGGACCATTGGACTGCGGTCCTGAAGGGCTTGATCGAAGAGCATATGGCCGAAACCGCCAGCCCGCTGGCCGAAGACATCCTGCGGAACTGGGATCTGTCGCTGGGCAAATTCTGGCAGGTCTGCCCGAAGGAAATGCTCGACCGCATCCCACACCCATTGGATGACAGCGCCGCCGCCAAGTCGGCCTGATGATCACGGGCGTTTGATGCACAGCTCTGGCCGCATCAGGTAAGGATAGGGGCGGTCTTCGGGCCGCCCTTTTCGTTGGTCGGAGCCCTTTCCATGCGCATCCTCATCGCCTTTGCCCTCGCTTTGTTCGCCTTGCCAGCCCTCGCCTGCGGCGGGCCGGATGAGGCCTGCAAAACCCCGCTTGGGTCCTATTTCGCAGTGAAACCCGAAGGCGACGGGATCGCCCACCCTGCGGTCGTGTTCTTTCATGGCGGGGGCGGGTGGGGCAGCCGCATCCACAAAATGCGCAAGTGGATGACAAACGCCTTCACTGACCGAGGCTATGTCGTCATCGGGATGAACGGGTCAAAACAACCGGGTTCCAAATGGGGGTCGGGCTGGGCGTTCATCCCACAAATCCCCCCTCAGCGCGACGAGGTCGCCTTTACCAGACAAGTGCTGGATGACGCCGAAGCGCGGTTCAATATCGACCGCAGCCGCGTGCTGATCACCGGCTATTCCATCGGCGATTCGATCACCAGTTAACTCGCCTGCTGGGACCCTTCACTGGGCGCGGCTTTCGCCCCGGTCGCGGGGGGGGGGCTGGCGGCCGCATCCAGCCGATTGCGCAGGTCCGGTAAAGCTCATCCACACTCATGGCTGGCGCGACCAGACCGTGCCTTTGGAGGGCCGCCCCATCCGCGATATTGAAATCAAGCAAGGCGATATTTTCCAGACGATCGCCCAGTGGCACGCCGAAAACGGCTGCGCCAAATATCGCGCTGATCGCTTTGTCACCGACGGCCCGTTCTGGCGGCGGATCTGGACGCATTGCGAAGACGGGGCGCTGGAACTTGCGCTGCATACCGGCGGGCATGAGATGCCACGCGACTGGCCCAAACTGGCGATGGATTGGTTTGAGGCGCTGGACGCCCCATCTCAATAAACTGAAGATCATCATTCAACCCAAAGGCCGCCTGATGACCGACCCAATCCGCCGCAGCCTGACAACCCTGCCCTTTGCATTGATGGCCACCGGAGCCACCGCAGCGATCCCGACACCCCGCGCGGCAGAGGGGCCCTATTACCCCACCCACGCCATGCGTTTCAGCGATGATGACGCGAACCTGATCCGGATCGAAGGCGCTGTTCGCAACGCCGGCGGCGAGCCGCTGATGCTGGGCGGTATTGTTCTGATGAGGGATGGATCGCCCGCCGCAGGCGCGATTGTCGAGATTTGGCAATGCGACGCCAACGGCCGCTACCTCCACACAAGTGAGCGTGCATCGCGCCCTCGGGATGACGCGTTTCAAGGCTTCGGACGCGCCACTGCGGACGCCGACGGGCAGTACCTGTTTCGCACGATCAAACCCGTCGCCTATCCCGGACGTACGCCGCATATCCATGTCAAAGCCATCTTTGAGGGACGGACATTGACCAGCCAATTCTACCTTGCCGATCACCCTCTGAACG
>CBFHXH010000015.1:0-45227 GCA_965659735.1 uncultured Pikeienuella sp. | reverse complement strand
GGACGCTAACAAGGCGATTGCGGAACTAAACGCCTCGGTCCCTCTGGGCCGGATTGCGGAGCCTGAGGATATCGCCGACGTCGTCGTCTTCCTCGCCTCAGATGACGCCCGCTACATGTGCGGCGCGCTGGTCGAAGTGAATGGCGGGAAGACGGTATCGTGAGCCGCTTTGCTGGAAAGGTCGCCCTCGTCACCGGCGGGCGCAGCGGCATCGGACGGGCCTGCGCGCACGCGCTGGCCGACAGCGGCGCGCGCGTCTTCACCGCCCAGCGCGGGGCGGAGCCAGATTTCGAAGGGATCGGGGCGGACTTCATGGACCCCGCCGCGCCCGCAATCGTCGTTGGCGAAATCATAAAGCAGGCCGGTCGCCTCGACATCCTCGTCAACAATGCAGGCCTGATGCGCGAAGGCACGGTGCTGGAGATGGACGACGCCGACTGGGCCGCCACCATGCAAGTCAACCTGACGGCCCCCTATCTGCTGACCAAAGCCGCCCTGCCCCATCTGATCGACGCGAAAGGCGCCATCGTCAACATCGGCTCCATCGAAGGGTTGGGGTCGAACCCACGCCATCCGGCCTATTGCGCGTCGAAAGCGGGGCTGCATGGCCTGACACGCGCCGTCGCTGTCGATCACGGGCCGGAAGGGGTCAGGTGCAACGCCGTCGCACCGGGTTGGATCGACACGGATCTGAACATCGACTTCATAGAAAGCCTTGGCGACCCTGCCGCATTCCGCGAACAGATCGGCGGCATTCACCCCGTCGGCCGCACGGGCAAGCCGCAGGAAGTCGGCGCGTTGGTCGCCTGGCTCGCCTCTGACGAGGCGGCGTTTGTCACCGGCCAGGTCTGGACCGTCGATGGCGGCCGCATGACGAAGCTGAGCTTGCCATGAAGGTCAAACGCTTGCCCCGCGATCCCGGCCCCGCCGCCTGGAACGACCTCCTCCCTCCGCCCGGCCCGGCGCACCCATTGGAAGGCGCGCTGAGCGCAGATTACCTGATCATCGGCGCGGGTCTCGCCGGTTTGGCGGCCGCGCGGCGGCTTGGCCAGCTATGCCCCGGGGCTGAAATCACGGTGGTGGACGCCGTGCGCGTGGGCGAAGGGCCTGCAGGGCGCAATTCAGGCTTCATGATCGACCTGCCGCATGACCTCGCCTCAGACAATTACAGGGGCGCGCTGGACAGGGACGAGGCGCAGACTGCAGCGAACCGGGCCGCCATCGCCTTCGCCCTTGAGGCGGGCGCCGATTATGGACTGGGCGACGAGGCGATCATCCAGTCAGGCAAACTGAACGCCGCTGCGACCGACAATGGCCTGAAGCACAACGCGGAATACGGCGTGCATCTTTCCCGCCTCGGCGAAGATCATGAGTTTTATGACGCCGCGAAGATGCAGGAAATCACTGGCACGACCTATTATCAGGGCGGTCTCTTCACCCCCCACGCCGCAATGATCCAGCCAGCGATGTATGTGCGCGGCGTGGCCAATGGCCTTCGGTCGAACCGGGTGACGATCCACGAACAATCCCCCGTAACGGCGCTGACCCGCGATGGGGATGTGTGGCGGGCGGAAACACCGAACGGCGCGATCACGGCGCCGAAAGTCATCCTGGCCGTAAACGGCCATGCGGAAAGCTTTGGGCATTTCCAGCGGCGGCTGATGCATGTGTTCACCTATGCCTCCATGACCCGCGCGATGACGGTGGAGGAGGTCACCCGCCTCGGCGGTCTGCCGATCTGGGGTGCCACGCCAGCCGACCCGATGGGCACGACCGTCCGGCGGATTTCCGGCGCTGGTGGCGACCGGATCGTGATCCGCAACCGGTTCACATATGACCCGTCGATGGAGGTCAGCGATCAGCGCATCGCCTCAGTCGGGCGCGACCATGACAAGGCCTTCGCCGCGCGCTTTCCGATGCTGAAGGGCGTCGGGATGGAGTATCGCTGGGGCGGACGTCTGTGCCTGTCGCGCAACGATGCGCCCGCCTTTGGTGAAGTGGATCGGGGGCTCTTTTCCGCCTGCTGCCAGAACGGCCTCGGCACCGCCAAAGGCACCCTGGCGGGCATGGGAGCGGCGGAGCTCGCCAGCGGGATCGGCGGCGCGGCGGCGGATTTCCTTGGCGCAGAGGCGTCGCCCGTAAAGCTGCCGCCAGAGCCGCTAAGCTATATCGGCGCCAACGCCTTCATGCGCTGGGGCGAGATGAAAGCGGGGTGGGAGCTTTGATCGCAACGCCAGACCCATAGCGTACGCTTTAGCCCACAGCATGCCTGCGGCGCTGGTGGCTTACATATGCATCCTCGGCATCTCCGCCGGGTCGAGCGCCAGTTCCAACAACGCTGGGCCCTTCATCGCAACCAGACTCGGCAGCGCGGCGTCCAGCTCCTCCAGCGACGAAACGCGCACGCCTTTGGCGCCCATCGCCTGCGCCATGCCTGCGAAGGACGGCCAATCAAATGTCGACAGCGCCGGATCCATCTGGCGGTCTTGAAACTGGATGTATTCGGCGCCATAGGCGCTGTCATTCGCGATCACGGTCAGAAGATTCAGGTTTTCACGCGCGGCGGATGAAAACTCCGCCACCCCGCCCATCATGAAGCCGCCATCGCCTGCCACAAACAGCGTCTTCTGGTCAGGCCGCGCCACAGCGGCGCCGATGGCGTAGCCCATGCCCATGCCGATGGCGCCGACATTGATCGACAGGATCATGTTCGATGGCTCCGTCACACCAATCCGACACCACGCTTCGGTCATGAAACGCCCGCCGTCAGAGACAAAGACACGATCTTCAGGCAGGGCTGCGTCAATCCGGCGGAGCGCTTCGCTGTAATTCAGTCCCGAGGCGTCGCCCGGTTTGGGCGCAGGAAAACCTTCTCGCAGCGCTCCGGGACCGATGGTGTCAGTCGACTGCGAAGACGGAATTTCAGCCTCATCCAGCCAATGGAGGATCGTTTCCGCCACCAGCGCGGGATCGCCGGCCAGCATGGCGTCCGGCGTGTGGCGGCGGGCCAGCTGACGCGGGTCATCGTCAATCTGCACAACGCGCACGCCGTCCAGATAGCCGCCATGCGCCGTGGTAAAGCGGCTGAAGCCGGCGCCAAATGCGATGACGCAATCTGCGTCGCCAATCACCTCGGACGCTGCGGGGGTGCTGACCGTGCCGAAAACGCCCAGATCGTAAGGCGCGCCGGCGAACAACCCTTTGGCTTTTAGCGTCGTCGCCACGGGTGCGCCGATCCGATCCGCTAGTTTCAGCAACGTTTCGCGCGCGCCAGTTGCGCCCCTGCCCGCCAGTACCAGCGGACGACGCGCAGCCGCGATGATCCCAATCGCTTCGTCCAGCGCATCGCCCTCGCCAGGCGCGGTCGGCAGGTCGGGCGTTGCGGCTGGCGCGGCGACATATTCCGTCTGCTCCCACATGAAAACTGACGGTATGTTCAGGACAATAGGCCGACGTTCCACGCGCGCCCGGCGAAAGGCGGTCGCCACGTCTTTCGCGACGGTAGCGGTGGATTTCAGCTGTTCGATCCCCGCCCCGGTCGCTTCAATCAGCGCGCGCTGCGCGACGGCCTGCTGATGATCAGGGTCTTCGATCGGCGTATCACCACACAAAAGAACGATGGGAACGGTTCCCTTCACCCCATCGATCAGCGCCGTCACTGCGTTTGACACCGCGGGCCCATGCGTAATCGTCACTGCGCTTACCCCGCCCGTGGCGACAGCGTGACCCAAAGCCATCAGAACTGACGTGCCTTCATGGACACCCGGCACATACCGGCCGCCCAATTCGTTCACATAGTGGTTCACCATGAACAGGTTAGCATCGCCCATCAGGCCGAACAGCGTATCCACTCCCTGATCCTGCAACGCATGGGCAAGGGCGGCATGGACGGGCATGGTCTTGGGCATTAGCGCGCTTTCCGTTTGATCGTTGCAGGATCAGATCACCACGCGGCGCAAAGATTTGCAATCGCAAGACGTGCTTCGATCCTCCTGCCGAGGACTGCTCCGCAGGGGATATTTTTGGAACAAAGATGGCGGAGCGCGCGGGCTCATCTTTGTCCTGAAAATATCCGCCGCGCAGCGTTTCGCCGACGGCGAAAAAATCAGCGGTTCGCGATGTGACAGGCGACGCCGTTTTCCAATGGGGGCGGCGTTTGCTTGCAAACAGCTTCCGCTAGGGGACAGCGTTCCGCAAAAGCGCAACCGGGCGGCGGGTTGATTGGGCTAGGCGGGTCGCCCTTTAGCTGCTGCGGGCGTTTCGCGCCGGAGGATTTGCGTCGGGCGAGCGACGGGGCCGCCGCCAGCAACGCCTGCGTATAGGGATGGCGTGGGTTGGTGAACAGCTCATCCCGGCTGGCCTGTTCGACAATACGGCCAAGGTACATGACAGCGATATCATCACAAACCTGCCGGATCACGCCAAGGTCGTGGCTGATGAAAAGGTAGCTTAGCCCCAACTCGCGTTGCAATTTCGCAAGCAGGTTCAGGATCTGCGCTTGGATCGCCACATCAAGCGCCGAGACAGGCTCATCACAGACGATCAGTTTCGGGTTCGTCGCCAAAGCACGGGCGATGGAGATGCGCTGACGCTGTCCACCCGAGAACTGATGCGGGAAGAGGTTCAGCTGGTCCGGGCGCAAGCCCACCAGTTTGAACAACTCTTCCACCCGCGCCTTGCGGCTGGCCTCATCACCGATCTCCAAAAGGTCCAGCGGTTCCTGGACGATATGGCTGACGCGGTCGCGGGGGTTGAGCGAAGAATATGGGTCCTGAAAGATCAACTGGATGTCGGCGCGGCGTTTGCGCAAAGCCTCGTCATCCAGCGAAAACAAGTCCTCGCCTTCGAACTCCACCGCGCCCGTCGCAGGACCTGTCAGGCGGATCGCCGCCATGGCGGTCGTGGTCTTGCCCGAACCTGACTCGCCCACGATGCCCAGCGTGCGGCCCTGTTCGAGGGTGAAGTTGACGCTCCGCACAGCCTCCAGATGTTGGCGTTCCACAAAGAGATTCTTACGTGGCATGGGAAAGCGTACGGTGAGGTTCTTGGCCTCCAGGATAACGCTCATATCCGGGCCTCCGCAGCCGCATGGCAGGCGACCGGGTGGGCGGGGTCGCCGCCGAGGGTCGGCGCAAAAGCGCAAGCTTCGTATTTGTGGGCACAGCGATCAGCGAAGGCGCAACCGGCACCCAGCAAGTGCAGCGGCGGCACCACGCCGGGGATTTCCGCGAGCGGCGGTGGGCGGCCTGCATCACCCTTGCCAAGCGCTGGAATGCAGGCGATCAAGCCCTGTGCGTAAGGATGTTTCGGGTTGTCGAGAATGTCGTCCGCAACGCCCTGTTCGATCACCTTGCCTGCGTACATCACGGCGACGCGGTCGGCCATTTCCGCAATGGCGCCCATGTCGTGGGTGATCATGATGATGGCCGTGCCGAAATCGCGCTGAATGTCATTGAGAAGGTCAAAGATCTGCGCCTGCACTGTCACGTCCAGCGCTGTCGTCGGCTCGTCCGCGATCAGCACCTTTGGCTGGCACGACACCGCCATCGCGATCATCACGCGCTGACGCATCCCGCCCGACAGCTGGTGCGGATAGTCAGAGGCGCGTCGGCGCGCTTCGGGAATGCCAACCCGATCCAGCAGTTCGACAGCGCGGTTGAAGGCTTCGCCCTTGCCGAAATCCTGATGCAGCATGATGGCCTCGGCGATTTGATCGCCAGCAGTGAAGACCGGGTTCAGCGATGTCATCGGCTCCTGAAAGATCATAGCCATTTCAGAACCGCGAAGCTGGCGCAGGCGCTTGTCGGGCAAACCAATTAGTTCCTCCCCCGCAAGCTTGATCGACCCGCCAGCGACCTTGCCCGGCGGCGAAGGGATTAGCCCCATGACCGAAAGCGCCGTGATGGACTTGCCACATCCACTTTCACCCACAACGCCGAGCGTCTCGCCCGCCTCGACCTGCAGCGAGACGCCATCAAGCGCAGTGACAGGGCCGTAGCGGGTGGCGAATTCGACCTTGAGGTCGTTGATTTCCAGAAGCGCCATCTCTCACCGCTCGCGCAATTTGGGGTTAAATGCGTCGTTCAGGCCGTCACCGATCAGCGATACGGCAAAGACGGTCAGGAAGATCATCACACCCGGGAAGGTCACGGGCCACCATGCGGTCAGGATGTATTCGCGGTTCGATCCGATCATCAGGCCCCAGCTCATCGTGTTGGGGTCGCCAAGACCCAGGAACGACAGCCCCGCCTCAAACAGGATCGCGACGCCGACAGTCAGGGTGGCGGAGACGATCAGCGGCGGCAGGGCGTTCGGCAGGATGACGCGCCACATGATGCGGCCGTTCTTGGCGCCGATGGCCCGGGCGGCGGTGACATATTCGAGGTTCTTGATCTTCATGAACTCCGCTCGCGTCAGACGCGCTGTCTGCGGCCAGCTGACCACGCCGATCGCGATGGCGATCATGCTCAGCGACGGCGTGAACAGCGTCACCAGAACCATCGCGAACAGCAGCGCGGGCAGGACCTGGAAGAATTCGGTAAACCGCATCAGGGCATTGTCGACCCAGCCGCCAAAGAACCCGGCGGCGGCACCGACGGCGACGCCGATGACCATGGTGATCGCGGCGGCGGCGGCGCCCACGGCCAGCGTTGGCCCGCCGCCCGTAAGAAGACCCGCAATCAGGTCGCGGCCAAGATAGTCGGTGCCGAGGGGAAATTCCGGGGTCACGCCCGGCGGTTCATGCGGCGCCCAGACGATGTCATAGGCGTCACCGCTGTAAAAGAAGGCGCCGTAGAAGGTGAGGATCAAGATGATCGCAAGGATCAACGTGCCGAGCAGCGCCGCTTTATTGCGGCGGAACATAACCCACGCTTCGCGGAGGGGGCTTTGCGCTGCGGTCATGTTTCCGTCCTCAACCGCGGATCAGCGATCCGATAACTCAAGTCAGTGATGATGTTGGCGATGACGACCATCGCCGAAGCGAAGAAGAGAACGCCCAACATCGTCGTATAGTCTCGTCTCAGGATGGCGTCGAAGGCCAGCGTGCCCATGCCAGGCCAGTTGAACACAGTCTCAACCAGCAGGGCACCAGAGATCAGGCCGCCAAACTGCAGGCCAGCGACCGTGATTATCGGCAGGGCCGCGTTGCGCAACGCATGCTTGAACAGGACAGACCCCTCGGACGCGCCCTTGGCGCGCGCCGTGCGCACGTAGTCGGCGCCGAGCACGTCGATCATCGAGGCGCGGGCGAGGCGCGCGTAGATCGCTAGGAAGATGATCGCCAGCGAGAAGGCCGGCAGGAACAAATGGTAAAGGATGTCGATCATCTGGGTCAGCCACGGTTCGTTGCGCAGGCGCACATCCGCCATCCCCTCAACCGGGAAGACTGGGATGACAGAGGCGAAGAGGATCACCAGCATGATGCCCATCCAGAACACCGGGACCGCATAGCCAATAGTGGCCACGACCGAAACGACGGAAGAGAACAGCCCCCCCGGTTTGCGGGCTGCGAAAACGCCCATCGAGGTGCCAATGGTGATGGCGATAACCTGAGCGGCGATGACCAGCAGGATGGTCGGGCCGATGCGGATCGCGATCAGCTCGCTGACCGGGCGGTTGAAGAAATAGCTCTGGCCAAGATCGCCCTGCAGCATGCCCGTAAGATACACCCACAGCTGCGTCAGCAGCGGCTGATCCAGGCCATAATCAGCGCGGATGGAGGCGAGAACCTCCGCCGTGGCGCCGCCCATGTCGCCTGCGATCACTTCGGCGGGGTCGCCGGGCGCGAGGCGGATGAGGAAGAAGTTCAGGATGACGACGCCGGCCATCAAAAGGATGCCGTATAGGATGCGTCTGATGATGTAAGCGGCCATACCTACCCCTACCGGAAAGAAACGCCGCCCCGGTTTTCCGGGACGGCGTCGATTATGCGCGGGCCGTGAAGCCCGCGAAAGGGCTTAGTTCTTCTTGGTTTCCCAGAAGACTTTGTCCAGCGGATGCATCGGCCCCCAGATGGAGGTTGGCGGGTTGCCGATGCCTTCGTTGTAGCCTGTGTGATAAGGCAGCGAGTTGATCCAGTAGACCGGCAGATCACCAGCGACGATCTGCTGGAATTCAGCATAAAGCGCCTTGCGCTTGTCCTGATCCAGTTCCGTCGCGGCGGCGTTCAGCAACTCATCAACTTTAGCGTTCTGGTAGGACTGCGTGTTCGACCAGATCACGCCTTCACGGATGTTCGACGACAGGTACGTCCGGTGCACACCAATGACCGGGTCGCCCCAGTTGAAGACGATGTCCATGGAAAGTTCAAAGTCATGGCCAGACACCCGCTTCGCCCAAGTCGGGAAGTCAGGCGCAGCGCGTACGCTGACTTCGATCCCTATCTTCTTCAGCTGGGATTTCAGGTATTCGGCGATGTTCTTCTGCTGCTCAGCCGGACCTGGGATGAAGTCCACGGTCAGCTCCATGCCGTCGCCAAAGCCAGCTTCGGCCATCAGGGCGTTCGCCTTGTCCAGATCGACGTCATAGGCCGGGATCGACGGGTCGAAGAAAGGCGACGATTCAATGATCGGGCCCCGCTGCACACCAGAGAAGCCGCGATGCAGCGCTTTGATGATGAAGTCGCGGTCCATCGCATAGGCGATCGCCTGACGCACGCGCACGTCGGAAAGTTTTTCCGATTTCGTGTTGAACGCCAGCCAGTTGATCGGACCGACGGCGTCATAGCCGGCGTTGGTCACGTTCAGGCGGTCAGCATCCTGCACGCGCTTGATGCCGGTTGAACCCGCCATGAACGGGTACATGTCGACTTCGCCGTTCTCCATCGCGATGAGGAGAGAGTTTTCATCCTTGATCGTGCGGATGATGATCTCATCCAGCAGAGGATAGCCTTCCTGGAAGTGGTTCGGGTTCTTCTTCAGGATGATGCTTTCGCCCTGCGTGAAGCTTTCCAGCATGAACGGGCCGGACCCGACCGGGGCGGAGTTGAAGCTGTTCGACTTCGGGTCTTCGCCATTGTCAAAAAGGTGCTTTGGCAGTACCGGCGCCAGCGCCGGCGACAGGGCCAGCAGCATGGCCGGGTGCGGCTTCGACAGCTTAATCACGGCGGTGTGGTCATCGGGCGTCTCGATCGCCTGAACCGGTTCGAACATCGTCTTGAACGGATGGTTCGCCTTGGTCGTCATGATCGAGAACGCGACATCTTCCGCAGTGATCGGATGACCGTCATGGAAGGTCGCGTTTTTCACGAGGTTCAGCGTAAAAGTCAGGCCGTCTTCGCTGACTTCCCAGCTTTCGGCCAGGTATGGCTCCGGGTTCCAGCCTTCGTCATAGCGCAGGGGCGATGCAAAAATCTGGGTGGAAGGCACCGCCGTCGCAGTGCCAGACTGCACGGCGCCGTTCAGGTGACGCGGCACCTGGGTCGACGCGATGACGAGGGTGCCACCCGCGTGACCGGCGGCCATCGCAGGCGCCGCCATGGCCAGCGCGGACACGGCCATCGCCGCTGCGCCGACAAAATTCGTTAGCTTGTTCATGTCCTAAGACTCCCTGTTGGACCTCGTTGAAGCGATTTGCGCGAACGCTGAGGCATTTTGCATCGTCAACGCGTTTGCTTCGGCAAACGCTGCCTGACGGCGCAGAACACCACTTTGATTTAATGCTAACGCAAAAAGCGGTTGGTCATGCAAAAACGCTAGCACCGGGGATATCAACGACAAAATGCAATTAATGAGAGGATTAAACGCATTTGATCAGGTTAAAGGAAGGCCGAAAATGGCTTGGCTGCCCGCCGGTGAACTGACGGCGCGGCCAACAAAAAAAGGCGGCGAAAGCCGCCGCCCCATTTAACCATCGTTTGTCAGAAAGCATCAGGCGACCCGATCGCCCTTTTTCACCTGGACGGCGCGGTTATCGACCGCTGGCAACATCCGCGACGGATCGCGTGTGACCATCACGTCAATCACTGATGGGCGGTCGGTTTCGGCGAACGCTGCGGCAAGCGCCGGGGCGATGTCTTCCGGGTTTTCGACCCTGATGCTATGACAGCCCATCGCTTCAGCCACCTTGGCGTAATCCGTCTCCGCCAGATCAGACGACTGATAGGCGCCCTCGCCATACATCAGGTGCTGCAGCGCCTTCACATAGCCAGACGCGGCGTTGTTCACCACCACGACAGTACAGCCCAGTTTCATCCGCCGGGCGGTTTCAAGCTCGCCCAGCACCATGTTGAAGCCGCCATCGCCGGTCAGGCCGACGACCTTGGCGTCAGGCATGGCCAACTGCGCGCCCATCGCGCCGGGCAGGCCATAGCCAATGGATGCAAAACCGCGATCCGGCACGTAGCTGCGCCCAGCCTGCTTTGTGTCGAACAAGAGCCCGCCCCAATGCGCCGCGAAGCCACCGTCCGCGATCATGTAGCCGTCGGCGGGCAGCGCCTTGTTAATCTCGGTCACCAGCCGGGCCATGTGAACGGGCGTTTCATCGGAATGCAGGCGGTCAGAGACATCTTCCCGCCACTTCGCCATCTTCTCAGGGATCTCCGCCAGATAGGCGGCGCGGGATGCGCGCTGCGCTTCGGCGGTTGCCCCAAGCGCGTCGGCCAGATCATTCAACCCAGCCTGCGCATCGCACCACAACTTCAGCGTCGGCTGATAGGTGCGGCCCATTTCCTCCGCCACGTTATCCAGATGGATGACCGTCTTGCCGGGGCTGGGGATGGTGAAGCGCTTGGTGGCGATCTCACCCAGCTTGCAGCCAACCACGATCAGGCAATCTGAGGTCTCGATAAGGTCGTTTGCGATGCGGTCATACCGGCCGAAGAGGCCCGCATTCAGAGGGGACGCGCATGAAATCGCCCCCTTCCCTGTCATCGTGTGAGCCACTGGGATGCCGCAGCTTTCAGCCAGCCGTGTGGCCGCGGCGGTCGCGTCGGAAAGGTGTACGCCGCCGCCACAGAGCAGCATGGGCCGCTGGGCGGCGCCGATGATCTCAACCGCCTTGGCGACGTCGTCAGCGTCGGCGCGGCACCGCAAGGCGGGCGCAGTGATGTGGCGGGGGTCGATGGCAAAATCGTCTTCATCAAACCCATGCAGGCCGTGGCAGATATCCTCCGGCACATCGACCACGACGGGACCAGGCCGGCCAGATGTGGCGACGGCGTAGGCGCGCCGGATCGCCTCGGGCACGCGGGCGACGGTTTCAACACGGATCAGTTCCTTGCACGCGGGGCGCAGGATCGACACCTGGTCGGTTTCCTGCGTCATGTTCTTGCCGGCATGATCGCGCTGCGCGTCGCCAACGATGGCGACAATGGGCGATCCCGCGTTCAGCGCCTCTACCAGACCCGTCACAAGGTTCGTGGCCCCCGGGCCAAGTGTGGCGTCCACCAGACCAACGCGGCCCGATACCTTTGCGTAAGCGTCCGCGCAGAAGACGGCGCAGCGTTCATCGTTGATCAGGTTGTGGTTCAACCCAAGACGCCGTGTGGCGTCGTAGAAAGGCAGCAGCTGAAAGCCGCCCATACCGAACATCGGGCCGGCTTCGTAGGCCAGCAGCATGCGGACGAGCGCTTCGCCACCGGTCATTTCATTGGAACTCATGACATCATTTCCTTTGCCGCATCAGCGATCATGTCGCCGGTGATACGTAACTGGTTTTCAAGATTGGGGGCGTAGGCGATCAGCGATCGGGGGGAGCCGAGGCGCTTTACCTTGCAGGCAACCTGTTCTGCGACAGTCGCCGCCACCTCGGCTCCGAACCCGCCGACCTGAACGCTTTCATGCGCGATCAGGAGACGACCGGTGCGTCGCACGCTTTCGATGACGGTTTCCTTGTCCCATGGCCATAAAGATCTGAGATCGATCACCTCAATGTCAGTATCGCGCACAGCTTCGAGAGCAATATTACAGGTATTCGACCAGGAGACGAGCGTCAGGCCGTCGCCTGCCTGTCTGGTTGTCGCCTTGCCGAATTCATAGGCTTGCTTGGTGTCGACCTCGCCTTCCAGCGCCCAGATGTCCTTGTGCTCCAGGTAAACGACGGGATCATCACAGGCGATCGCCGCCTTCAGCATGGAATAATTGTCCTGCGGCGTCGCCGGGCAGCAGACGACGAGGCCGGGAATGTGGACATACCAGCTTTCAAGGCTCTGGCTGTGTTGCGCCGCCGATGACCGCCACATGCCCATCGGCTTGCGGATCACCATCGGCGCGCGGGACTGGCCACCGAACATGAACCGGGCCTTGGCAATCTGGTTGACCAGTTCGTCCGTCGCACACAGCGCAAAGTCGGCGAACCGCATTTCCACCACCGGCCGCGTCCCGACCGTGGCCGCGCCGAAGGCTGCGCCCATAATGGCCGCCTCGGAAATTGGCGCGTCTGAGATGCGGTCGGGGCCAAATTCCTCACGCAAGCCTTTATATTGCTGAAACACGCCACCGCGGCCCAGATCCTCACCCACCGCCCAGACGGTCGGGTCCGCCCGCATGGATTCCGCCAGCGCCAGTTTGGCGGCGTCTGCATAGGTCATCTTCATCAGAAAGCCTCCTGCATTGGCGAGCCGATGTCCTGCACATCGTCATAAACCGTATTGTCAGCGGGCCACGGCGCAGCGGTCGCAGCGGCGAGCGCTGCGATCATCTCAGCGTCCGCGCTTTGCTTGGCTTGTTTGATCTTCATCTCTTCCACGCCTGCCGCCGTCAGCGCATCACGCTGGCGCTGGATCGGGTCGTCAGTCGCCCAGCGCTCAGCCGCCTCGCCCTCTGGCCGGTAAGCGGCCGGGTCGAAATATGTGTGGCCGTGCAGGCGGTATGTCTTGGCGTGCAGGAATTCCGGCTTGCCGGTTTCGCGGATCCGACTGGTAATCTCGGCGGCGAGGTCAAACACGGCCTCCACGTCATTGCCGTCAATTTCCGACGTGCGAATGCCAATTGATCTGGCGCGCGCGGCGGCGCCTTCTCCGCTCATCATGTCGGACGTCTTGGTTGAGGCGGAATACTGGTTGTCTTCGCAGACGAACAGGATCGGCAGATCAAAGACCCCCGCCCAGTTCAGCCCTTCCAGAAATGGGCCGCGGTTGATCGCGCCGTCGCCAAAGAAATCGACGACGATGCGGCCATCGCCCAGCATCTTGGCGCCATGGGCCGCGCCTGCGCCGATATGGATATTGGCGCCAACCACACCGTTGGCGCCCAGCATGCCCACGCCAAAATCAGCGATGTGCATGGAACCGCCCTTGCCACCGCAACAGCCGCCATTGCGGCCCAAAAGCTCCTCCATCATCGCGGTGGGGTCTGCGCCTTTGGCCAATGTGTGGCCGTGGCCACGATGGGTCGACAGGATCAGGTCGGTTTTCTTCAGATGGGGCATGATCCCGGCGGGGATCGCTTCCTGCCCGATGGACAGGTGTATGGCGCCCAGGACCAGCTGATCGCGTGTCGCGGCCAGTTCGGCCTGTTCTTCGAAGGCGCGAATACGCTCCATCATCATGAGAAGCGCGAGACCCCTTTCAGTATTGTAGTTCGGCGTACTCATGCGGCCCTACCTCCTTCGAAGACGGCGAGTTGTTGTTCGATGCTCTTGATCTCACGTCGCAGCGCGGGGAGCAGCGTTTTTGCAATCCGCTCATCCGACATCCGGTCGTCTATCGCCCCGATCGCCAAGGCGGCGACAGCGCGGCCATCGCTGCTGCAGATCGGGGCGCTAATCGCGCTCATCCCCGGAATGACAGCGCCCCGGATCAGGGCGTAGCCGCGCTCAATCGTGGCTGTCACCTGCGCCTCCAGCGACTGGGCGTCCGCCTTGTATTCCGCCAGCCAGGGGCCATTCGCCTTGCAGACCGCCTTCCGCGCAGGCGCGTCCAGCGACGCGAACAAAGCCAGCGCCCCGGCCCCCACGCCCAGTGGGCGGCGGTCGCCCTTGTCCAGCGTCAGCGTCCGGATCGGAAAGGGGCCAACGACACGCGACAGGCACACCGATGCGCCACCTTCCGGGGCAGACAAAAAAACCGTGTCTTCGGTTAACGCCGCAAGGCGCTGCATGGCCTGCGACGCCGAAGCCGCCAGATCCTGCCCCATCGCCGTGCGCGACAATGCGGACAAGCCCCCAGCCAGACGATACCGGCGGCTTGCAGGTTCCTGCGCCACAAAGCGCACTTCCTGAAGCGCGCCAAGCACACGGTGGGTCGTCGTTTTTGTGAAGCCAGTCGCCGAGACAATCTCATGCAACAAAGCGCCGTCGGGCGCTTCTGCAAGCGCTGACAAGATGCGGGCGGCGCGGGCGATGGAGCCTACTTCAGTCACTTGAAATTCTGTTTACCGGAACAAAACTGACAAAAAGTTGGACCGTATTCAAAATGCTGTCAAGCAGCCTACTAACCCGCCGCGAGGGAAGGCCCGCCGGACCTGCCAGTCCCAGCGCATCGCGCACGGAGTCTTGGAAACCGCTGCAAGTGGAGTGAGACGACGGCTGAACGACGCGTAAAATATCGTGCAACTCGGTGCCAAACATGTAAACGAGCGTCGAAACGGCCGGCCAGGGCCGAGCCGTTTTTCAACGGTTGCAGGCGGCCTCAGCCGCCCGCAAACAATTTAACCAAAGACGTAAAAGCAAAGCTTGTTGCCATCAGGGTCACGAACTTATGAACCATAGAACCAGTCCGGAATACGCTGACCCGGCTCCCCTTCGTCGCTGCCGCCGAGGGACATCGCCTTGGCGTAGAGAGCGTCGGATTCTTCTTTCGATTCCGCCGCAATGGCGATCATCGTGCCGTTACCCGGCTGGGGATCGTTCTTGTCGTAGGGCTCGCAAACCGCGATCATCGGCTCGCCCCGTTTGGCGCCGATAAAGGCGATCCAACCCGCATCGATGACGACCTTGGCGCCGCGATCCGCGAACAGGTCGCAGTAAAACTGCTTGGCTTTTTCCATATCGCTGACGCCGATGGTGACGTATCCGATCGTGATCTTATCTCCCGCATTGAATGTATCTGGCTTGCCTATGGCGCGGCGGCGCGCGCAGCAAGTCGCGTCTGAGTGATCAGGCCGTTGACGTGGCGCGCTCTGGTCAGGCGGGCGGCGCAACCACAAGATCGCCAAACGCGCCTTCGGCCTGCAAACGTTCCAGTTGCTCAATGAAAAGGCGGCTCATTACCGGAGGGCGGACGCCTTTCAGCATGGCGACGCCAAAAACAGGCGACAGCAGATCGCCCATCAGCGGCACCGCGCGATAGCCCGTGTCGCGCGTGTGGCGGATGTTGAGGATGGAAACGCCGAATTTCCCAGCCACCAGCGATCGGACAATCTCGGAAGACTTGGAAGAATGGGCGATCCGGGGGCGCAGGCCCTGTTCCTGGAATATCCGTTCGAAATAGTCGCGCGTGTGCGGCAGATCGAGCATGATGAACGGCCGCTCCGCCAATTCGGCCAGCGTGACGCTCGGCTGATCTGCGAGGGGGTCGTCATCGGGGATCAGCGCATAGGGCGGCGCGGTGAACAGCGGGCGAAAGTTGATGTCGCTGTCAGAGCCAAGCTCATAGGTCAGCGCGACATCGATTACGCCCTGCCCCAGCAGATCCATCATCGCAGTCATGTCGCCTTCCGAAATATCCGCCTGCGCGCTGGGGTTCGCCGCGCTGAAATCCCCCAGCACGCGGGGCAGCAGACCGGGCGCCACGGTGGCGTAACATCCCACACGCAGCACGCCGCCTGCGCTGCCGCCCAGCGCCTCAAGCTCCCCCTCGAAATGGCTGTGCTGTCGCAGGCAGTCGGCGATCAGCTTCAACGCTTCCCTGCCCGATGGGGTCGGCATGATGCCTTTTGCGGGCTGACGGATGAAAAGGTCAAAGCCCAGCGCCGCCTCCATCGCGTCTATCGCGGCGGTGATTGAGGATTGGGAAATGTTATGTTCGCCCGCCGCCCGGGCGATCGACCCAAGCCGACCGGCCGTTTCCGCATAGCGCAGTTGTTTCAGCGTCAGGTTCAGCGGCATCTGTCATTCCCGTATGAAATAGTCCTAATCACTCTGATTAACGTATTTTCTATGGTCAACGCCTCACGATACGATTTTGAAAAATTTCGCCGGGGAGGCCACAATGTCCAACATCACCGTTTATCAGGCGCGAAAGATCGTCACGATGGACCGCAACCTGCCAGAGACTACACATGTCGCCGTTAGGGACGGCCGCATTCTGGCGGTGGGCGACGCCACCTGCGCCGACCAATGGGGCGGCGGGGCGTTGGATACCCAGTTTGCGGATGATGTGCTGACGCCTGGTTTTGTCGAAGGCCATGCGCACCTGATGGCGGGCGCGATGTGGAACTATCCCTATGTCGGCTATCACGACCGGATCGACACCGAGGGCAAGCTATGGCCCGGCCTTTTGAACATCGAGGACGTGATCCGCGGCCTGAAAGAGGCTGAGGCGCGAATGACGGCGGCGGGGGAGCCGGCGAAAAAACCGCTTTACGCCTGGGGGTTCGACCCGATCTTTCTGGACACTGAACGCCTGAACCGCAGCCAGCTGGACCAGGTGTCCACCACCCGGCCCGTCGTCGTTCAGCATTCGAATTTCCACCTGATGACCGTCAATTCCGCCGCGCTGGATCTGGCGCAATACACCCGCGAGACAAACGTCATCGGCGTCGCCAAGGACGAGGCAGGGGAGTTGAACGGAGAGCTTCAGGAACTTGCCGCCATGTTCCCCCTGATGCGCCGCATCGGCGTGAATTTCCGGGCCCTGTCTTCGCAGGAGCCATCCATTCGCGCGTTCGGCGCGATCGCCAAGCAGACCGGCACGACAACAATGACCGACCTGCATGCAGAATTGCCGGACGAAGACGTCGACACGCTGGCCCGCGTTACAGGCGGCGATGATTACGCGCTGCGCATTGTGCCGATGCTGGGCGCTGCGCTGCTGCCGCCAAATGATGTCGGCCCGCGCGCCCTGGAACTTACCCAAAAGACGACCGACATGTTGCGTCTGGGCGGCGTGAAGCTGGTGCTGGATGGCTCCATCCAGGGCTACACCGCGCGCCTGCGTTGGCCGGGCCACGTGAACGGCGCGCCAAACGGTATCTGGGTCATCGCGCCCGAACAGGCTGAAGAACTGATCGAAAAGCTGCACAAGGCCCACGTGCAGATGCACATCCACACCAACGGGGATGAGGCGTCGGTCGTCGCCATCGACGCGATTGAACGGGCGCAGTCGCTGCACTATTGGGGCGACCATCGCCACACGTTGCAGCACGGCCAGATGATCGACCGGGCGCTGTTCAAGCGCATGAAATCACTTGGGATTGCGGTCAATCTTTTCGCCAATCACATCTGGTATTTTGGCGACATGCATGTGGCGAAATCCATTGGTCTGGACCGCGCCCGCCGGATGGACGCCTGCCGGACCTGCCTGGATGAAGGCGTCGCGATGGCGATCCATTCCGATGCGCCAGTCACCCCGCTCGCCCCCCTGTTCACCGCCTGGTGCGCCGTGAACCGCATTACGATGAGCGGCGAATGCCTCGGCCCAGAACAGCGGATCGAACCCGCCGAGGCGTTGGAAGCTTTGACGCTGGGCGCCGCATATACGCTGAAGCTTGACCACGACATCGGATCGATCGAGGCCGGCAAGATCGCTGATTTCGCAATCCTCGACGCATCGCCACTGGATGTGGAGCCGAAGGCGATCAAGGACATTGCCGTCAAGGGCGTTGTTAGCGGGGGCCGGGTATTTCTGAACTAGCCCCCTTACCCGTCACGGTCATCGCCGGGTATCTCGGCGCGGGAAAGACCTCGCTGGTCAATCACCTTCTCCGAAATCCGGGCGGGCGGCGGCTGATGGTGATGGTCAACGATTTTGGTGAGCTGAACATCGATGCGGAGCTTTTGGAAAGCGCCGACGAAGATACGATGACCCTGTCCAACGGCTGCATCTGCTGCACGATGGGGACAGAGCTGCTTTACGCTTTGGGGGACACCATCGATCGCCGCCCCCGGCCTGATCATCTGGTGATCGAGGCGTCCGGCGTCGCCCAGCCCGAAAAGATCGCCGCCGCAGCCCATGCGGAGCCGGAAATGCAGTATGCCGGGATCGTCACCGTCGCCGACGCCGCTAATATCGCGGCGCTGACGGACGACCCGATGATTGGCGCGCAGATCGCCGGGCAATTGGAGGTCGCCGATCTGGTCGCGCTGACCAAGGAAGATATCGGCGGCGACGTAACAGCCATGTTACGCGGTCTGACCAAAGCGCCCATCGTTGCAGCCCCGATGGGCGCACTAGATCCGATGCTGGTGCTGGGCCCAACGACGCCGCAAACGCCGGGTTCCGGGCATGCGCACAACCACGGCGCGGATTATGCGCAATGGTCCGCGAAAGGCGGCGTTGTGGATCGGGAGGCGCTGAAAGCATTTCTGATGGCGCCGCCGAAGGGCCTATATCGGTTTAAGGGCGTTTTCAGATTTACTGACGGGACCTGCGGCGAGGCGCATATCGTGGGATCCACCCATGCGCTGATATCCGCCAAGGCGGATGAGACCGCCGCAGTGGCGATCGGTGTCTCAGACGAATTCGACGCGGATGCGATGGCGCGCATTTGGGCCTCGCTAAAGGGCTGAACAAGACAATCGCCCTTTGGCGCGGCGACGCCCACTGTTCTGTCCCCCAAACACCTGCCCCCGCGCCCCATCTGGTGCGCCGCCTAACTTGCGCTAAACTCCCTGCCAACGAAAGGAGGCATCCATGCCAAACGTCTATATCGTCGGCGCCCACTCCACCCCCTTCGGCAAGCGGCCCGCAGACACGTTCCGCGACCTGACGCGCGAGACTTATTTCGGCGTCCTTGCCGACGCTGGGCTGGAAAGTGGCGATGACATCGAATTTGCCTGGTTCGGCAATTGCGGCATGGGCACGTTCGGGCAGGCCTGCATCCGCGGCCAGACCTGCTTCACCCCGCTGGTGAACGAAGGCCTTTTCCCGGAGCGGGTCCCGATGATCAACGTCGAAGGCGGCTGCGCGACGGCCTCCATGGCGCTGAACGGGGCGGTGAAGGACGTCGCCTCAGGTGCCACCGAAGTGTCCCTCGCAATTGGCGTCGAAAAGACCTTCTTCAAAGGCGACGCCGACAAAACGCAGGAGATTTTCAGCGCCGGCATCGACCAGCTGAACGCCGAAGAGTGGCACGAATATTATGGCCGCGCGGCGAAAGAGACGGGCAAGCACTTCGACCCGCAGGCCGGCGGCGGCACGGTTTTCATGGACACCTACGCCATGCAGGCCGCCTGGCATATGCAGAAATATGGGACGACGCAAAAGCAGATTGCGGAAGGCGCATCTAAGAACCACTGGCATGGGTCAATGAACCCAAATGCCCAGTACCGCTTTGAGGTGTCGGTCGAAGATGCGCTGGCGGATCGCGAAATTTCCTTCCCCCTCACCCGATCCATGTGCGCGCCCATCGGCGATGGGGCGGCCAGCGCCATCGTCTGCTCCGCCGACTACCTCGCGGCACAGCCCGCCGATGTCCGCAAACGGGCGGTGAAAGTCGCGGCCTGCCAGATGACCGGCGGTAAATACCGCAGCTTTGACGAACCGGGCCTGTCCCTGAAAGCCGCGCAAAAGGCCTACAAGCAAGCGGGCCTGACACCCGAGGATATCGACATTGCCGAAGTGCACGACGCGACTTCCTTCTGCGAGATCTATCAGGCGGAGATGATGGGGTTCTGCGCAATCGGCGCAGGCGGCGCATACGTCGAAAGCGGCGCAACCCGCCTCGGCGGCGCGCGGCCGATCAACCTGTCTGGCGGCCTTGTGTCGAAGGGCCATCCGGTCGGCGCTACGGGCCTTAGCATGATCCACGAACTCACGACCCAGCTCCGCGGCGAAGCAGGCGAGCGGCAGGCCCGCGCACCTCGTTACGCATTGGCGGAAAACGGCGGCGGCGTCATGGGTTTCGACGAAGCCGCCTGCGCCGTCACAATTCTACAAGCGCCGGAGGATGCACAATGATCTCACCCACAGGCCGCGTCGTCATGATCTCTGGCGCCAACCGAGGTATTGGCCTCGCCACGGCTCAGCACCTCGCCAAGCTTGGCTACACACTAAGCCTCGGCGCCCGTGACCCCGACATGATCCCACTGGAGGGTATTGAGGGCGCACCCATGACCCATATCTGGGAGGCGAAAGATCAGACTACCTCCACCGAATGGGTCGACGCGACGATGAGCCGGTTCGGCCGCATAGATGCAGTGTTTCTCAACGCGGGGGTGGAGGTTGGCGGCTCGTTTCTGTCCGGCACAGAGGAAGAATTCGACCTGATGTTCGCGGTCAACTTCAAAGGTCCGCTCTGGCTGACCCGCGCCGCCCTGCCTCACCTGAAGGCGTCGGGCCATGGCCGCGTCATCAACCTCGTCTCGCTGGCGGGCAAGCGGGTGATGCGGGCGGAAATTCTCGGCTATTCCGCCTCTAAATTCGCGGCCAACGCGCTGACCCATGCGATCCGAGAGGATGGGTGGAAAGACGGCGTCCGCGCCACCTCCATCTGCCCCGGCCTCGTCGACACACGGATGGTCGAAGACGTCACTCCACCCTCAGGCGCCTTCAAGATCGAGCCTGAAGACATCGCCCAAACCGTCACCTACGCGCTCAGCCTGTCGAACAGCGCCTCGGTGGCTGAGATCGGCGTGAACAGCCGGTTTGAGCATATGCTTTGATCCGGAACGAACCACCCCGTACCTGATACCAATGCCTGGCAGCGTGTGCTTGCAACCGCGAGAAGGGGGCCTTGCGCCACTTGTAAAGATCCCGGATCAAGTCCGGGATTGTGATGAAAGTAAGAGGTTTCTCCCCTTGATCAACACCCCCACCAACCGCCGCGTCATCCTCTCCTCCCGCCCTAAAGGCGTCCCGCAAGCGGAGTACTTCACGGTGGAGGATGCGCCCGTTCCTGACCTCGCCGAAGGCCAGTTCCTGATCAAGATGTCCTATTGGTCCATCGACCCCGCCATGCGCGGCTGGGCGAATGACGCGCCGAACTACCTGCCCCCGGTCGAGATCGGCGCCGCCATGCGCAGCTTCGCCGTCGGTGAGGTGGTCGAAAGCCGCCATGACGACTACAGGTTAGGCGAGGTCGTCACCGGCATGTTCGGCTGGAACAGTTTTGCGATCAACGACGGATCCGACGTTGACCGCAAGGTGGCGGAAACGGACCTTTCCCCCTCCCTCGCCCTCGGGGTGCTAGGGCTGAACGGGGTGACGGCCTATTATGGCCTGCTGGACGTCTGCGACCCGCAACCGGGCGAGACGGTCGTCGTCTCGACCGCCGCCGGAGCCGTTGGATCGGCTGTCGGGCAGATCGCCAGGATCAAGGGCGCGCGGACGGTGGGGATCACGTCGAGCGATGAGAAAATGGCGCTTTGCCGGGATGAATTCGGTTACGACGAGGTGATCAGCTATCGGCAGGAGGATTTGGCTGGCGCGCTGAAAGCGGCGGCACCGGAAGGGTTCGACTGCTATTTCGACAACACCTGCGGGCCGATATCGGACGCCGTTTTCACCAACCTGGCGCTCGGCGCGCGGATCTGCATCTGCGGCACAGCCTCCCTCACCGACTGGGACCCGATTCCGATGGGGCCGCGCGTGCACCGTCAGCTACTGGTCGCGCGGGCGCGGCTGCAGGGGTTTCTGGTGCTGGATTATCGGGACCGGTATGCAGCGGCGATTGCAGAACTGGCGGAGTGGGTGCGGGGCGGGCGGCTGACCTATCAGGAGCATGTGCTGGACGGGGCCGAGGCGGCGCCGGACGCGATTGATTTGTTGTATCGTGGGGGGAATCGAGGGAAGTTGTTGGTGGGGTTAAGCTGAAATGATCTGGCTACTGCAGCAATATTGATGATTAGTAAATCTTATATAAGGCAAATGGATCTACCGTAGCGGCCTTACGCGTAATCAAAATTAGGGAAAGATTGTCTACGTCTCTCCATATTATTTTTGGAAAGAAAGAACATCGAATTCCCGCAAGCGCTCCAAAGCCAACAAACTTCTGATGTACGGGGCGAACATCAGAACTATTAGATTGCCATATGGCGGCTGGGGACACTTCGGATCAGTGAATGCCTTACGAGAGTTAAGCATCCATGTTTCGATCCTGGAGGCGGCCTGACAAACAACAAAGATGACCAACCGCCTGGCGACCATGCTCAAGAGGTCAGTCACCCGGGCATGCGCGGCGGCTCCAGCCTCAGCCGAATACCCGTATTTCTGGGCCAGATACTGCGCGACCGGCTCGGCGAACCCGCCCCTCCCCCTGCAGCCCAATGTGCGTCAGCCACAGCGCCGGTCCATCGGTTCGGGCGCTGAATGCAGCGCTGAATGTGCTTGATCTTCTGTATCGTGGAAGATAGATCGCAAGTTGACATGACAAAACGAACATAATTCTACAGTGCAGATTTGCTTGGCAGTCAAATAATCTACACTGTATAATTGCAAAATCTATCTGCATGTTCAGTAATCATCAAAAAATTCCCCACCGAACACTTATTCATATGCCAAGGATGGCAGAGGTAGTGATCTTATTGTGACATCTACGGTCAATGGCCACCACATCGATGACTTTGCTCGCGCTTAAAGACAGAGAGGCCGCGAACATAGGACAGATAAATCCGGGTGCGGAGACGATCTTGAAGCCGAGCTTCCGGAGTGGCGCAGGCGGTTCGAATGATGTCAATCATGACCTGCCGATATTGCCCGTCAGCTTTGTTCGTATAGCGCAATTTCCGAAACGTGCCGGGTACCGTCCAGCCAACTGCCTAATGTTCGGCGACAGGATTGAGGGCCCGGACCATGCTTAAACCTGACGCTTGGCGATTTGGGCTTGAATGAAAATGTAATCTAAGGTTGTATTAATCATTCAAGCATACTATTAATTGCATACTATTTTCCAACCCCCGGCGAGATATTTTCCCATGGCGTTGATTACGTTGTTATTTGTGGATCGTCAGGGAAATTCAGATAATGCGGATCTCCAACTGAACGATCCCAGCGTCGTTTCGACCAATACCGTAACCAACCCGCTTCCTTACTCGATCGATACGGGGGCGGGCGACGACCTCCTGAACGGGGATGAAGTCGGCCTGCCCGTTCTGGATGCGAATGGCTTTCCGGTTCTGGATGTAAATGGCGACCCAATTGCAATCATCTCCTTCGACGGCTTCAACCAGTTTGAAGACGTGAATAACTTTGTCGTAGGACTCATCGAATTGAGCGCCCCCATCGGCAACGAAACTGGCGGGTTTTCCTTCGCCTATTTCTCGAAAGGCTCTGACCCGATAAACAACCCTGTTCCAAATGAGCAGAACCTGACGAACCCTGGCTCACAAGCGAACTATTCCTACAACCTTCTTATCTCGCCCAACTTGACAGAAATTCCGTGCTTCACCCCCGGCACATTGATACTGACGCCATCCGGTCCTCGCCCGGTCGAAAGCCCGGCGATCGGCGATCTGGTGACAACGATGGATGGCGGCGCCAAGGCCATACGCTGGTTCGGCGCCCGCACCATCACGCCATCCAACGCCAGTAATCCAGTGACCATCAAGGCGGGCGTACTCGGGAATGATCGCGACCTGATCGTATCACCGCAGCACCGGATGCTGATAACGGGCGACAAGGCCGAATTGATGTTCGGTGAGGCGGAAGTCTTGGTGAAAGCTGCGGACCTGATCGGCCTCGATGGCGTGCACAGGGCCGAGTGCGATCAAGACTGCTACCTACACTTCTTCTTTGATCAACACGAAATCGTCTTTGCAGAAGGCGCTCCGACCGAAAGCTTTCGCCCCGGGCAACGGAATATGAGGTAAATGGACGCCGAGGCGAGGGAAGAGATTCTTTCCATCTTACCTGAGCTTCGCACCGACCCTGAGGCGGTCCGACCAGCGAGGTTAGGACTGAAGGGATACGAAGCGCAGCTGCTATTGAACTGACATCGACCAAGCCTCGCTTCAGTCGACGCTGAATTCAGAACCGATCGGCGACGAGGGCTGAGTGAAACGGGCGTCAGATTGCGGCCTCTACAACCGCAAAACCCCCTCCAACCACTGCTCATACATCATATCCCGATGGGCCAGCAGCCCACCGGCCGCCTCCAGCGTTTGCTCGTCAGCATCGGAAAACGCCGTTCTCGTCGCGGCGCGCATGGCGCAGACTTCCTCAGGCAGGGGCTGCAACAGGCCCGCAAAGGTAGCCGCATAGATATCCACCGCCGTCATCCCGCAGTCGAAAAAGTATTCCTGCCCCCGCGCCTGCTGCGCCGCCAGGCGCCCCGCGAACATGGTCAGCAGTTCAATCACACGGCCATGCGCGGCGGCGCCAGCCTAAGCCGAATACCTGTATTTCTGCGCCAGATACTGCGCGACCGGTTCTGCAAACCCGCCCCTCCCCTGCAGCCCGATATGCGTCAGCCAAAGCCGCCGAGACCAGCCGAGGCCGCCTGTCCCGCAGAACTCATGCGCCATGCCCAGCGTCAGCGCTCGGTCCATGCGGTCGGGCGGGAGAAGGGCGGGTTCAGGCGCGAGGCGTTCGGCGAGAAACAGGATATCCTCCCACCCCTCCCGCGGTTTTTCCTTGCCGTAGATGACCGCGGGGGCGGAGGTTGTGCGCGCCCATTTGGTCATGTCATGGTTTGCAGGGTCAAGCCGGACAGCAGACCAGTCCAACCCTTTGACATGGAAATCCCCTTCGCCGCCTCGCCCCACGGGCTTGGGACGTTGCTGACGACGGTCATGCGCAGGCCATTGGCGGCCACGGCGTGTTCGAAGGAAATATAGTCCGAGGTCATGGTTGGTCCTTTCGGTGTGGGGCAGGAGAAGCTGCATCTGCGAAACGGCGGTGGCAAGGTAACGCCGCGGGTGACGTTGGGCCTTGCCTAAACCATCGCACGGGTCAAACCCGGGCCAGCATGTGTCACCACGCTAGTCCCAATACGGCTCCCGCAGCACCCGTTTCAGGACCTTGCCCAGCGCATTCCGGGGAAACTCTTCGCGAAATTCGATCGCCGCAACGCGCTGGTGTTTCGCCAGCCGTTCGTTCGCCCAATCGCGGATCGCGTCTGCGTCCGCTTTCGCACCCAGCTTAGCAATCACCAGCGCCAGGCACGTCTCCCCCCATTTGTCATGTGGCGCACCGATCACTGTAACATCGGAAACAGCAGGGTGGCGGCCCAACACCGCCTCGACATCCGTTGGGAAGACGTTAAAGCCGCCTGAAATGATCATGTCCTTCTTGCGGTCGAGGATGGTCAAGAACCCATCCTCATCCACCGCCCCGACATCGCCTGACCGGATGAACGTCCGCCCCCGTTCATCACGCCAGATCAGCTCCGCCGTCAGGTCGTCGCGCTTGTGATAGCAGGTCATGTTGCCAGCGCCATAGCCGGCAATCTCCCCCGCTTCACCCGCATCCGCCTCGAACCCGTCCTCGCGCAGGATGCGAAGTTCGAAGCCGATGACCGGCGTGCCGACAGTCGCAAACTTTGCCTTGTGCTGATGCGGCCGCAGCATTGTCGCGAAGCCTTCGGAATAGCCATAGAGCTCAAAGAGGCGCGGCGACATCCGCTCTAGGATCTGTTCTTTGGTGTCCTGCCGGAGGGGGGAGCCTGCGCTGAGGATCGTGCGCAGAGACGACAGATCGGCGTCCGCCAATTCGGCTTCGCCCAAGACTATGATGAACTGCGGCGGGACCATGAAAGTGTGAGTGATCTGTTCCCGCTTCACCGTTTTCAGAAACTCGGCGGGGTCGAAGGCGGGCATGACGTGCAGCTCTCCGCCCGCGAACAGGACCGGCAGCATCATCAGCCAGGTGCCATTGGAATAAAGCGCCGTAGTCGTCAGCGCCTTGCTGTCGGCGGAGAAGCTCATTTCAGAGGCGTTCGAAAACGCCCAGTGAGTCCGCGCCCGATGGCTCTGCACGATGCCTTTCGGCAGACCCGTTGTGCCAGAGGAATAGATGATGTTGAAAAGGTCCGTCATCTCATAGCGGACATTGGGCAGGGTCGCATCGGCGCCCGCCATGGCCTTTTCGAAGCTTTCCCAGCCCTCGCCATCGAACCCAAGGCTCATCCAGGCGCGTACATCCGGCGCGCCGGACATGGCTTCTTCGGCCTTATCGCGGAACTCTTCCGCAGCAATGGCAAGCACAGCGTCGCTGTCCGCGATCAGCCCACCCAGTTGCTCACCCGTCAGCATCCCGGATAAGGGCACGACACAGGCCCCCGCGCGCACTACGCCGTAGATGATCGCAGGCGTTATGACTGCGTTGCCGAGCATGACCGCAACCCTGTCACCCTTTTTCACGCCCTTCGCCAGCACAGCATGGGCGACACGGTTCATCGCCTCGTCGAATGCGCCCCAGGTCAAGCGGTCATCGCCGCAAACGATGGCGATGCGCGACGGGTCGTGGCGGGCGTGCGTGGCGAAGAGGTCGGGAAGGTAGACCTGCGGATCGTCAAGGCGGTTAGTCATCATCGCCTCCAGGGTTCAGGATATCACCGCCTGCATTCATCTTGGCCATCATCTCCAACCCCTCATCCGACACCATCAGATCGCAGAACAACGTCCGTTCCGCCGCCAGCATGTCGTCATCGACGCCCAGCCGGACCAGCCGCTTGATATGGGCAAGCGCATTGGCCGGCTTGGCGCAAAGCCCGCGCGCCATCTCCATCGCATGATCCAGAACCGGCGCAGCGACGCAGGCGGAGACGAGGCCGTAATGCTCCGCCCTCTCAGGCGTCACGGTGCGGCCCGTCAGTATGAATTCCAGAGCCCGCGCCTCGCCGATCAGCCGCGGCAGGCGCTGCGTCCCCCCCGCGCCTGGCAGCAGGCCAACATTCGCTTCCGGCAGTCCAATCTGGTAACCGCCCGTTTCCGCAATCCGGATATCACAGCCGAGGGCAATCTCAAATCCGCCGCCCATCGTCACGCCATTGAGAGCGGCGATCAGCGGCTTTGGACACGTCTCCATCCGCTTCAGCGCATTGTGCAGCGGCGAGGGCGGCACAGGGTGGTCTTCGGTGAATTTAAGCCCACGGGCGGCGAGCGCCCTGCCCCGTTCTTCCAATATCCGCACATCGAAATGGCGGATAAAAACGCCATCGTCGGCTCCCGTCAGCACCGCAACACGGATATCATCCTGCTCAATCCGGTCCAGCGCCGCCAGCAACCCAGCGGAGGTGTCGTCGGTCATGTAACCGCCATTAGGGTTCGAGAACCGCACAATTGCGATTTCACCCACGACTTCCAGATCAACTTTCGCAGTCATTTTCGCTTCATCCCCGCTTTGGCTTCGCGCAGATCAACCGCCTTGGGATCATCCCGTGGGTCGACGCCTTTCGCAAAGATCGCATATTTCTGAATTTTCTGGGTGCCCGTGACGGGCAGCGCGTCCATCACCATTAACCAGCCCGGCAGTTTATACTGCGCGATCCGCTCCGCCGCGAAGCTCAGCAGGGCGTTCGGCCCGACATCGCCAGAGAGAGCGACACAGGCGAAAATTTCTTCATCGCGCATCTCGTCAGGGCAGGACATGACCGCGACCTGCGCCACCGCCGGATGCTCGATCAACGCGTTTTCCACTTCGGCGGCGGAAATATTCTCACCCGACCGCCGAATGATGTTCTTCGCACGCTCCACGAAGTAGAGCATCCCTGTCTCATCCCGCGTGACAACGTCACCGGTATGAAACCATCCGCCTTCCCACGCTTCGTCAGTGGCATGTTTGTCCTTCAAATATCCATTGAAAAAGTGGCGTCTGGGGTCGACGCCAGGACTGCGCACCAACAATTCACCTTCTTGGCCATCCACGACAGGCGCGCCAGTTTCATCGGCCACCATCGCTTCCATATCTTCGGTCGCCCGGCCGAAGGCGCGGGTGTGGGTCAGGCGCGGCGCGTACGCGTTGGCGAGGAAGCGGCCGGTTTCGGTCATACCCCAAACTTCCACCATCGGAATGCCAAAGCGCTCTTCGAACGCTTGATGCAACGCCGGATCCAGCCCGGCGCCAAGGCCAAAGCGGATGCCATGTGACCGCTCCCGTTCGGACGGTGCCGCCGCCATCAGAACGGGTGGGATGACGCCCAGATAGTGCACCGCCGTGGCGCGGGTGGCGGCCAGATCATCCCACCATGTCTGCCCATGAAACCGGTCCGGCATGATCAGGCAATTCCCGCTCAGCATCAGTGCGGCGGGTGTGTTGATCCCACCGTTCACGTGGAAAACCGGCAGAGGCACATACACCCGTTCCTTGCCCGGGCGCAGGGTCAATGCGCCGCCGAGGTCGCGGTACCAGCGCCCCACCGCCAACGCATAGTCGTTGGTCAGCACGCATCCCTTGGGTCGTCCTGTTGTGCCGGATGTGTAGATGACCGCGATCTCTGTCATAGGTCCCGGCGTCTCAGCCTGCGGCGCGCTTGGTGCGGGCGAGGGCGCAAAGCCGTCCAGGGGGACGATGGTTGGCGCGCCCGCCTCCTTCAGCTTTTCGACCTGCCAGGGGGCGGCGACGGTCATCGCAGCTTCAGAGTGCTCGAAGAGATATTCAAGTTCTCCCTTCAAATAATACGGGTTCACCGGGACCTGGCTGACGCCGATCCGGATCAGCGCAAGGAACTGGACAAAATGCGCCGGGTGGTTGTCCAGCGCCAACGCCACGCGGTGGCCGGGCCCCCAACCCGCGGCGCGGTAGGCTTCGGATAGAGCCAGCGCCTCCGCGTGGATTTCGGCGAAGGTGTATTCGGCGCCCTCGGGCAGATACTCCCGCTCCGCCCGCTCCGGGATGCAGAGAAAGGGCTTGTCGGAATAGGTCGCGACCGCCCATTCCAGCGCGCCCCACAACGTCTCCATCAGGCTGCCCCGATCATACGGTTTCGATCATCATCGCCATGCCCTGCCCAGCGCCAAGGCACATCGACAGGATGGCGCGTTTGCCGCCCGTCGCTTCCAGATGCTGCATCGCTGTGAGGCACATGCGCACGCCGGTGACGCCCGGTGGGTGGCCCAGCGAGATGCCGCCGCCATAGGCGTTGTGGATATCGCGCGGCACGCCAAGCTGTTGTTCGACATGCACGTTCACAGCCGCAAACGCCTCGTTCACCTCGAAATAGTCGATACCGCCGATGCCAAGCCCGGTTTTCTCCAGCAATTTCTGGATCGCAGGCACCGGGCCATGCCCCATGATCCGCGGCGGAACGCCAACGCAGATCCAGTCGGTGATTTTGGCGCGAGGCTTGGCGCCTTCAGCCTCCAACGCATCCCGATCGCCGACCAGCACAAAGGCAGCGGCGTCATTTACAGTGGATGCGTTGCCCGCTGTGACTTTGCCGCCTTCGCGAAATGCGGGGCGGAGCGACGTGAGCTTCTCAAGCGTTGCGTCCTCGCGCGGGCATTCGTCGGTGTCGAACGTGATGGTCTGTCGTTTCTGCTTCACCTCCACAGGCTCAATCTGCTGCGCCAAAAACCCGCTCGCCTGCGCCGCCAGAGCGCGCGCCTGGCTTTGCGCGGCGTAGTCGTCCATCGCCTCACGGGTCAGCTGGAAATCTTCAGCGAGGTTTTCTGCCGTCTCGCCCATATATTCCTGGCTGAACGGGCAACGATAGGCCCAGTCGAGCATATCCTCCAACTGCTGCGTACCCCGTCCCGCGCCCCAGCGGATGGTGGTCGTCGCAAAGGGTGCGCGCGAATAGCTTTCGGCCCCACCCGCCAGCGCGATCTTCGAATGGCCTGTCCGGACTTGCTGATCGGCGGAGAGGATGGACTGCAACCCACTGGCGCAGGCCCGCACGACGTGAAGCGCGCCTGCCTCTTCCGGCACGCCCGCCTTCATGCCGACGACCCGCGCTGCGAAGAGGCTGTCGCGGTCCGACGGCACAGTCGTGGTGAAGATGCAGTGATCTACGGCTTCGGCCCTGACCCCGGCGCGCCACATGGCGGCGGCGCCTATCCTGCCCGCCAGATCCGTCATTTCGATGCCGGAGAGAGAGCCGCCAAAGGCCCCCAGCGGCGAGCGGACGCCGCCTGCGATGACTGTTTCGGCCATTTCAGCCTCCCTATTTCAGATGCACCGGCATTTTGCGCAGCCCGCGCATGATCATTGTTTCATGCCAGACCAGCGGGCCTGCAAGCCACATATCCGGAAACCGGGCGCACAGCTTTTGGAACGCCACTTCGCCTTCCAACCTCGCCAACGCCGCACCGATGCAGAAATGTGCGCCATAGCCAAAAGTAAGGTGTTTGTTCCGCTCACGCGTCATGTCGAATTCCGCGGGTCGATCAAAGGCGCGGGGATCCTGGTTCGCCACATTGATCATCGCAAAAACCCGATCGCCCGCCTTCAATGTCAGCCCGTGCAAATCGTGATCTTTCGCCACCAACCGGGCCATGGAGCCTGAGGGGCCGTCGAGCCGCAAGCACTCCTCCGTCGCTGGGGTCGCCAGCGAGGGATCAGCAGCCAGCCGCGCGCGCGCTTCCGGATCTTTCAGGAACTTCATCAACCCGGTGGACAGCAGGTTCGTCGTCGTCTCATGCCCGCCAAACAGGACCAGCATGCAGGCGGCGATCAGCTCATCCTCCGACATCTGATCATCCGCCTCGCGCGCAGCGATGAAGGCGGAGATGAGGTCAGAGGTCGGCGCCCTGCGCCGATCCTCAATCAGGTCGCGAAACAGGCCCGCCATGGCGTGAGCGCCAGCGGACGCTCGTTCATACTTGTTCGGCGTGTTCTGAGCGGAGCCGATGAACAGCTGCATCTTATCCGACCACCCCTTCACTTCATCCATCCTGTCCCGGGGCACGCCAAGCAGATCCATGATGACCAGTCCCGGCAGGCGCATGGCGAAGGCTTTGATAAAATCGCATTCCCCTGCTGCATCCTCCATCAGGCCTTCGACCAGATCCTCAACACCGGGGCGCAAGTCGACGACCGCCTTCATCGTAAACGCCTTGGCCATCAGGCGGCGCAGGCGCGTGTGTTCGGGCGGGTCGCGAAAGACGAGCCACAGGTTCAGGTATTTTACGATCTCGCCGATCTTGGACTGGGTCGCGGGCGGCAGCGCCTCGTAGAACGGCTGAATGCGGTTGACCGACATTTCCGGCGCGCCCAATGCGCGGCGCACATCGTCATACCGTGTCAACACCCATGCCTTCAGCTTTGGGCTGAAATGGGCAGGCTCGTCCGCCTGTAAGGCAAGAAGTTGGGGATAGGGATCAGCAATAACTGCCGCATCGGTCGGATCATAGCGCATGACTAGAACCTAAAGGGCTGGCGAAGCACCGCCAGCCCGCCGTGACGTCATTGACGTATCAGAAAAACGCCTGCAGCCCCGTCTGCGCGCGGCCGAGTATCAGGGCGTGAACGTCATGCGTGCCCTCATAAGTGTTCACCGTTTCAAGGTTCACCATGTGACGGATCACCTGAAAATCTTCGGAAATGCCGTTGCCGCCGTGCATGTCACGGGCCATGCGCGCAATGTCCAGCGCCTTGCCACAGTTGTTGCGTTTGATCAGGCTGATCATCTCTGGCGCGGCCTGCGCTTCGTCCATCAAGCGACCCACCCGCAATGACGCCTGAAGGCCCAGCGTGATTTCGGTCTGCATGTCGGCCAACTTCTTCTGGAACAGCTGCGTCTGCGCCAGCGGCTTGTTGAACTGCTTGCGATCCAACCCATACTGGCGGGCGGCGTGCCAACAGAATTCCGCAGCGCCCATCGCGCCCCAGGAAATACCATAGCGGGCGCGGTTGAGACAGCCGAACGGGCCTTTCAGGCCTTCGACGTTCGGCAGCAAGGCGTCCTCGCCGACCTCAACGCCATCCATCACGATCTCACCAGTGACAGAGGCGCGGAGGGAGATTTTGCCGCCAACTTTCGGCGCGCTCAGCCCCTTCATGCCCTTTTCCAGCACAAAGCCGCGGATCTTGCCGCCATGTTCGTCGGACTTAGCCCAGATGACAAAGACGTCTGCAAGGGGACTGTTCGAAATCCACATCTTGGCACCGTTCAGAACATAGCCGCCCTGCACCTTGGTCGCCGTTGTCTTCATGCCGCCCGGGTCCGACCCCGCATCAGGTTCTGTCAGACCGAAACAGCCGATGAATTCGCCTGAGGCGAGCTTTGGCAGGTATTTCTGGCGCTGTTCGTCCGAGCCGTAGGCGTAGATCGGGTACATCACCAGGGATGACTGCACCGACATCATCGACCGATAGCCGCTGTCGATCCGTTCAATTTCCCGCGCAATCAGGCCGTACGAGACATAGTTCGCGCCCAACCCGCCGTATTCTTCAGGCGTGGTGACACCCAAGAGGCCCATTTCGCCCATTTCAGCGAAAATCTCAGGCTCAACCCGTTCTTCGCGGAAGGCCGCGACGATACGGGAGGCCAGCTTTTCGTTAGCGTAGGCGCGCGCGGCGTCGCGCAGCATACGTTCATCCTCGGTCAGCTGGTTTTCGATCAGGAACGGGTCGTCCCAGACAAAGCTGCCAAGATCGGGCTTGCTGACGGGGTTGAGCTGCAACATCGGACGTCTCCTGTAATCGGATTCCACCACCGGCGGTGTTACCTGTCGATATCGGCTGGAGGCGGCCAAAGGCAAGCATGGCGCGGCGGAACGACCGCGTCCGGCGCGCATAGCCGATGCGCCAAAATCAGTTAGCTAGTGGGATGCACCATGCAATCATTCTATAATTGGCCGCCGCAAGCCCTTATTCTTTAGCCTTAAAATGTTTACGGCGCAGCAGAAAGGCCCCGCGTTCGATGACACAAGATGACCTGACCTACCGATTTGGCGAAGCGCACGAATTTTCCGCCCTGCCCCCGCTGGCGGAGGCAATGACCCGCCGTGGCGGCGTGCGGCGGTTTCAGGAAACGCCTGTTGATTCTCAGCTAATTGAGACCCTCGCTGCGGTGGCGCTGTGCTCTCCAACCAAAAGCGATCTGCAGCAGCGAGACATCATCATCCTGCGCGACCCTGCCCAGCGCAGCGCGATACATCCGCTGCTGGGTCAGGACTGGGTCGCCGACGCGCCAGAGCTGTTGGTGTTCTGTGGCAACAACCGACGCCAGCGAAAGCTGCATGAGCGGACAAGCCGCCCGTTCGCCAACGACCATCTGGACGCCTTTTTCAACGCGGCGGTGGACGCCGGCATCGCGCTGAGCGCATTCGTTTTGGCGGCCGAGGCTGCAGGCCTGGGATGTTGCCCGGTCAGCGTCATTCGGAACGAGACGGCTGCCGTCAGCGAAATCCTGTCCCTGCCCGACCACGTCTTTCCGGTCGCCGGACTGGCCGTTGGCTGGCCTGCGGCGAAGGCGCCCATCAGCATGCGGCTGCCTCTGTCACAGACGGTCCATATCGATCGGTTCAATGACGATGGCTTTGACGACGCGCTGGCGGCGTATGATGAAAGACGCGAAGCAGCCCAACCCTATGGCGCGCAGCAGTTCGCTGACGAATACGGCGATGCCAACAGCTACCCCTTGGTCCGAGGACAAGGCCCGCCAGTATTCCAAGCCAGAGCGCGCAGAATTTGGGGCGTTTGTGCGGGGTAAGGGATTTCGGCTGGACTAGTCAAAGCAACTGAGGCTGAACGGCGGAAAATTTCGCTCCAAACTGCCTGTTAAATTGCGCACTTGGTGGTTCTAGCCGCTTGCCCTTCTGGCCTGACGCACACTCACGTTCAAACAGCGCCCGTCATTAATTTGTGATCGCCAAAGCGAAATTCAGGCGCCGTACTGCAACATCCGTATCAGGGGTTTGCGGGGCCGATACTGCGGCAACAGACATCGCTGCCCAAAAAAAACGCCGCCGTCGCCACAGGACTGATCTAGCCAGCCCCACCGGACACAGATCGAAAACAGGCGCCGCCGCCTCTGCAAAAAATTCTAGCTACAATCGCTTAGCGCCCTAGCTTCGTTGCTAGGCAGGCTGAACGAGATTTGCAATTGACTTACCTAAATCGCGCTGTGGCCACAGGCAACGATCCGATCGACGCCATCATTACATGGGTCGATGGTGATGACCCGGACCATCGGGCCAAACGGCTACGCTATCTCGGCGCGTCCGGGGAACTGCACGAAAATGGCGTCAACCCACATCGTTGGGCCAGCAGTGATGAAATCCTTTTTTGCCTGTCATCGATTGAGATCAATGCGCCCTGGCTACGCCGCATCTGGATCGTCGTCGATGGAACCGGCCCGGATCTTTCTTCGATTTCAAAAGGCCTAAGGTCAAAGATAAGACTAGTTGATCATCGCGAAATCTTCGCAGGGTTTGAGACCGTTTTGCCGACGTTCAACTCTCTTTCCATTGAAAGCATGATGTGGCGCATCGCAGGTCTCTCTGACCGCTTCCTGTACTTCAATGACGACGTGTTTCTGACCGCGCCGATTGCGCCGTCGGACATGTTCAAATCATCCGCGCCAGTTTTGAGAGGGAAGTGGGTTGATCTGACGACCATGGCCGCATCGACCCGGTCACAGACTGATCCGGCCCTCTTCAACCATTTCATGCAAATTAACGCCGCGATGAGGGCTGGCTTTGATCTAAGCCAGGTTTTTGTCGCGGCTCATGTCGTGCACCCGTTCAACCGCCTGATCATGAAAAAACTGTTTCAGGAGCATTTTGGCGCCTTTTGCGCGAACATCCGTCATCGGTTCCGCGATATCGGTCAGTTTTCAACACAGGCCTTGCACAACTATGTCTGCCTTGCGTCGGGCCGCGCCGTTTTGCGCAAGGATCGGGATTACATTCACCTCAGGGGGAACACTGGCGCTGTCGCCGCGCGGGACGCGCTGAATGAGGCGGCGGGTGAAGATATCCGGTTTCTCTGCGTGAACGATCTTCCACAGCTATTGGTTCAAACGCCGGACGCGCGCAGGCTGATCGCGCGTGCGATCATAGGCGATCGGTGCGCGGCCCCTCCGCCAGCCGTTTGCGCCACACCGCCAAAAGTCTCGGCGGCAGCGCATTGATCTTGGCAAAGCCCGCCCCGCTCTAGACCAGCCGAACCGGCAGGATCAGCGGCCCTCGGAAACCGAATCCGCTCCACACCACATCCCCCGCAAGCTCCATGTTCGGGAATCGGTCGAACAGCAGCGGCAGCATGATATGCGCGACCGCCCGGCGGGCGACATGCGCGCCCTGACAGAAATGCGGACCATTGCCAAAGGCCTGATGCGGGGCCGGCGCGCGGTAGATATCGAACGCCTCGCCGTCGCCGTACACTTCTTCATCCCGGCAGGCGGAGGCCTGGATGGTCATCACCGTGTCTCCCTTTGGAATGTCATAGCCGCGGATCGACGTATCCTCGGTCACCAGACGACTGGACACCTGAATCGGCGCGACCCAGCGGACGCCTTCTTCAAACGCCTTCACCCAGTCATCATTCGCTCGCACCATGGCCAGTTGGTCCGGGTTGGTCAGCAGGCCGTAAAGGATCGTACACAGCGCATCGCGCGGCTCATTGATCCCGCCACCAATCGCGATCTTTATGTTGGAATAGATCTGGCTGATCGGGATTGGGTTGTCCGCCCGCAGCATTGCCGAAAAAGCGCTGTCATTCGGCTCGCCAACATGCCGGTCATGCAGCGTTTCGAACAGCGCGTCCATTTCGTCATTCGCCCTGTCCGATTTCTCAAACGGCCCTGGCGCCCAGCCAAAATTCCCGGCGCCGTCGATCAGGGTCTGCGACCAGCGGATCATCTGTTCATCCGACGCTTCGTCGATGCCCAGAAGCACCGCCAGGCCACGCGCCGCATAGGGCGCGGCCAGCATCGAGAAAAGGTCGACGATCTCCCCCCTTGGCAATCGGGCGATATAGTCTTCGGCAATTTTCCGATAATGTGGAACCCAGGTCTGCTGGATCACTTTGGGCGCAAAGGTCGGGGCCATTGCCATGCGTTCCGCCTGATGCGCCGCGCCGTCCTTGCGCATCAGCGTGTGCGCCCGAAACGCACGCTTCATCGGCGTATTGGGATCATCAGACGAAAAGATCGCAGGCGTGTCTTTCACCAGTTTGGTGTCGGACGCCTTGGTCAGCAGGGTTCGGCCCAGCGCCTTGACCCTCAGAACGGGCGTTTCCGCCCGCATCTGCTTGTACAGCGGATAGGGGTCGCTGGTCAGCGCCTCAATTGTGATCGTGTCATCAAGCGGCACCAGTCTCATTTCAATCGCCCAAACGGTCCTGAATGAACTTCAGCGCCAGGCCCAGACCATCAGGCGCGATGCCATGGCCAACGCCTTCGCTGATATGCCACAGCACCGGCACATCGGCCTTGGCCAGCGCTTCGTGCGCTTCATGGATGCTTGCGACCGGCACCATCGGATCCTGATCACCGTGGACCAGCAGCACTGGCGTCTTGCAGGTCATCGGCGCGTCGCTTTCGATCAGGCGGCCCGAAAAGCCGACCAAACCGGCAAAGGGTTTGTCGCGGCGCATCGTCACGTCCAGCGACATCATCGTACCCTGGCTGAACCCAATGATGATGGTGCGGTCCGGGGTCATCCCCTCCTCCGCCATCGCCTCGTCGAGATAGGCGTGAAGTGTTTTCTTCGCGCGCTCAGCGCCCTCTTCCATTTCCTGTTCGGAAGAGCCGTCGAGCCAGGAAATCGGAAACCACTGATATCCCATCGGGTTGGTCGTGCAACGTTCCGGCGCGTTCGGGCTGCGAAAGGCGGTGTTCGGCAGATGCGGCGCAAGCGCCTGCGCAATGCCAAAGAGGTCGTTGCCATCGGCACCATAGCCGTGAAGCAAAATGACCAGACTGTCCTTTTTGCCGCTCTGCGCGTCTGTGCGCGGCCCTTCCAAAATGCTCATGTTACGCCTTCCCTGCCTTTGACAACCCGGTAGTAGGCGAAGAGGATGCGCGCCGCAACGCCCCGCCAGGGCGACCATTGTTCCGATAATTCGCCCAGTGCGGGGATGGTCGGCCGTTTCTCCATCCCATAAAGCGTGCGCGCGGCCTCACGCAGCGCCAAGTCACCGGGTGCAAAGACATCCGCCTTGCCGACAGCGAACATAAGGTAAATCTCAGCCGTCCAACGCCCGATCCCCTTGATCTCAACCAGCTCGGCGATGGCGTCTTCTGCAGGCATCGTGCGAAGCGCGGCATAATCCAAACGCGCCTCTGCAATCGCCAGCGCATACCGCGCCTTTGGCCGCGAAAGGCCAACGGCGCGCAAGGCGTCTTCGTCAGCGGTCAGAACGTTCGCTTCCCGATGAAACCCGGCCTCCTCCACCCGCTTCCAAATGCCTGCGGCGGCGGCGACAGACACTTGCTGGCCGACGATGGCCTGCAGCAACGCCGCGAACCCATCAGACCGGCGGCGCAGAGGCGCTTCGCCAATCGCCGCCAGCGCGGTGGCCATTTCGGGGTGATGGGCGGCAAGCCAGGCTTCGCCCTCAGCCACATCTTCGCGGGTTTCGATGATCCGTTCCATCAGGCGACCAGACGCGCCCAAGCGATCCCGGTCAAGCGCTGACCATGAAATCAGGTCGGACTTGCCATCGTCGCGCAACGCTGGTTTCTCTCGCCCATGCATATTGAACGCTTCGCCCCGTCGCCAACCGGCCACCTGCACCTCGGCCACGCCTTTTCGGCGCTGACCGCGTGGAACGCAGCCAACGATGCGGGTGGTCAGCTCCTGTTGCGGATCGAAGATATCGATATTGGCCGGTCCCGCCCGGAATATGAGGCGGCGATTTACGATGTTCTTTCGTGGTTAGGGCTGAGCTGGCCTGAGCCCGTCCTGCGCCAGTCAGACAATTTTCCGGCATACGCCGCCGCGCTCGGCAAACTCACGGAAATGGGCCTGACCTATCCCTGCACCTGCACGCGGCGCGATATCCTCACAGCTATGGACGACCCGCAGGAGGGCGGGCCAGACGGTCCGGTTTATCCCGGCACATGCCGGTCGGGACATGATCCCACCAAACCGCAGGTGACCCGCCTGAAAATGGCTGAGGCCGCCGCCATGATCGACAAGATCGCATTTACCGAAATCGGCGCTGGCCCCGATGGCGAAACCGGCGTGATCGAAATCAACCCTGACTGGTTCGCGGGAAAAGCGGGCGACATCGTTCTGGCGCGCAAGGACGCGCCGACCAGTTATCACATTTCTGTCGTGGTGGATGACGCCGCGCAGGGCGTCACACATGTCACGCGAGGTGAAGACATGTTCACCGCCACGCCCATTCACCGCATGCTGCAATCGCTATTGGACCTGCCTGCGCCGATCTACCGCCATCACCGCCTGATCCGGGACGCGGCCGGCCGCAGACTCGCCAAACGCGCAGACGACAAATCGTTGAAGCAATACCGGGACACCGGCGCGACGCCCTCAGACATACGCCGGATGGTCGGGCTTTAACCGTCTTCCACGACCGCTTCACCGTCGCTGACGATAGTATAGAAACAGCTGCGACGTCCGGTGTGGCAGGCAGGGCCAACCTGATCGACCTTCATCAGGATACAGTCCTGATCACAGTCATACCGAAACTCCTTCAGTGACTGACGATGGCCCGACGTTTGGCCCTTTTTCCAGAACTGCTGGCGTGAACGTGACCAATATGTCACCCACCCGCTCGACAGCGTTTCGGCGACGGCCTCCGCGTTCATCCAAGCCATCATCAACACCTGTCCGGTTTCGGCGCATTGTGCGATCGCCGGGATCAGGCCGCGGTCGTCATAGGTCAGCATATCAGGGTCAAAACGGGTCAATTTTCGGGCCTCCTGCCGCGGCACCCTTCCCTATCGAAGGCGCCGACGCTATTTAAGAAGAGAGGAGACTTCATGCCAGCCGATACTGATCTGATCCAGCTTTATTCCAAGCGCATTCTCGCGCTCGCAGCGGATATTCCGCATACGGAGCCGCTTGCGGGTTGCGCCGGTTCAGCCAAGCGCAGATCGCCGCTATGTGGCTCAACAGTCACCGCGTGCGTGGATGTGGAGGATGGCAAGATCGCCGCCTTCTCGCAGCACGTGAAGGCCTGCGCACTGGGCCAGGCGTCAGCCTCGGTCCTCGGCGGTGAAGTGATCGGCAAATCCCGCGATGACATCGCCGCAGCGCGCGAAAGCCTGCGCGCCATGCTGAAAGACGGTGCGGAACCACCGGAAGGCGCGTTCAATGCGCTCGAAGTTCTCAGCCCCGCCCGCGATTACAAGAACCGCCACGCCTCCATCCTTCTGGCGTGGGACGCCACGCTGGATGCGATGGATCAGGCGGCGGAAGCTCAGGCTGTCTGAGGCTTTTCCAGAAGCTCAATCTCGACAAACGCGCATTCGAAATCGTTGGCGTTGATCACGTCATGTTCGACGCCAGCATCGCGATTATACGACACCCCGGCCTTTAGCGGCGCGATGGTTTTGGTTCCATCGGGGTGATGAATTTCCAACTCGCCATCGAACATCGGCACGACGACATAGTCGTATTCGTGCGTATGCCAGCCGGTGTTGTCGCCCTTTTTGGGAAACCGCCATTCGGTGACGCGAACTCTGGCGTTGTCGATCTGCGTGGTTGGAACAGCCGTTCCCGACGCTGCGCTATCGCACATGATCTTACTCCTCAATAACCCCTTGGATCGTGCCGCAAGATCACGCCATCCTATAGGTCCAACCAGCCCAAATAGCAGTACGCCAGCCGCGTCCCTTCTGGACCAGGCTCAGCCCTTCACTTTCTTGGTGTAGGAAAATCGCAAAATAGCGCCCACAGGGCGCCAGGCTGCCATCTAGTACTGCGACCGCCGCGCAAACCGCGCCGCTTCTTCCGCCGCCCGCACCACGGCGCGGGATTTGTGGATGGTTTCCTGGCGCTCGTATTCCGGCTCGCTGTCATAGACTACGCCGCCTCCCGCCTGCACGTACAGGGATCCATCCTTGATCACGGCTGTTCGCAGCGCGATGCACATGTCCATCTCACCCGCGGCTGAAATGTGGCCAACGCCGCCCGCATAGGGCCCGCGTTTTTCGCTTTCCAGCTCGTCGATGATCTCCATCGCGCGTATTTTCGGCGCGCCAGACACTGTGCCCGCAGGCAGGCCCGCCAGCAGCGCGGACAACGCGTCTTCATCTTCGCGCAATTCGCCTTCGACGTTGGAGACGATGTGCATCACGTGGGAATAGCGTTCCACCTGAAATTCCGACGTCGGGTGAACGCTGCCGATCTTGGCGACGCGCCCCACATCGTTTCGCCCCAGATCCAGCAGCATCAGATGCTCGGCCAGCTCTTTGGGATCGGCCATCAGGCTTTCTTCATTTGCGACGTCTTCGGCGGTGTCCGCACCGCGCGGGCGCGTGCCCGCAATCGGGCGGATCGTGACCGTGCTGTCCAGCAATTTCACCAGAACCTCGGGCGAGGCGCCGGCAATCTGGA
Source organism: uncultured Pikeienuella sp. (assembly GCA_965659735.1). GTDB lineage: Bacteria > Pseudomonadota > Alphaproteobacteria > Rhodobacterales > Rhodobacteraceae > Pikeienuella. The sequence goes on along the minus strand of CBFHXH010000015.1, from coordinate 4,835 downwards.
AACCGCCAAAGTTGAAGTAGAACATGTACGGCGACGGGTTCGTGCGCCGCAGCGCGCGATAGAAGCTGAACGGCGGCAGCGGGAAATCCATTTCCCAGCGCTGCGACAGCACCACTTGGAAAATATCGCCCGCCTCGATGTAATCGCGGCCCTTTTCGACTATCGACAGGTAATCCTCGACCGAGGTGTTGGACACCGGCTCACCGATATCTTCCTGTTTCCAGATCCGATCTTCGATCACCGGGCGGTCCAGCATCGCAACAGCGTCCGACAGGCGTTCTGCCGCCTGCGCGTAAGCCGCGCGGGCGCTGAGGCCGCCTGCGGCCCAAACCGGCGCAATTAGGCGCACTTCGTCTTTCACCCCGTCCATGACCGCGACCAGCGTCGGGCGCATCATCAGACTGTCAGGCAGGCCCAGCGGGTCGGGATTGACGTTGGGCAGGTCTTCAACCAACCGGATCATGTCATAGCCGAAGAACCCGAAAAGCCCTGCTGCGATCGGCGGAAAGCCTTCGGGCAGCTCGATCCTGCTTTCGTCCATCAACGCACGCAGGCTGTCGAGCGGTGGCAGCACCTCTGGCTCAAACGCCTCTGGATCGTACCTCGCCGCGCGGTTCAGCGAGGCGTGCTGGCCTTCGCATTTCCATACTAGATCAGGCTTCATGCCCAGCGCGGAATAACGGCCCTTGATCTCGCCGCCCGTGACCGATTCCAGCAGGAAGCTGTCCTTGGCCGCGCCGGTCAGCTTCATCATCAACGAAACCGGCGTTTCCAGATCAGCCGGCAGAACTGTGTAAAGGATCTGGTTTTCGCCCGCCTCGTGAACAGCGGCGAAATCGTCAAAGGCGGGCAAAATCTCCATCGTTGTCAGTAACCGCCGTGGCCGCCGGTCTGGCTCAGCAGCGATTCGATCAGCTGGGTGTTGATCGTCACGCCCGCCTCGACCTGTTTCGCGCTGAGGAACAGTTGCAGCACGTCCGAACCGGTCATCTGATCAAGCTGCTGCTGCAGCGCTGACAAAGCTTCTTCGTCAGCTTCGGGGGCGGAAATTTCAACGACCTGCGCCATGGTGATCGCACCGGGCTGGTCCAGCGTTGGCGCGAAACCTGCGCCGCCCATTGGTTTGGAGAAGAGATCTTCGACCAACGCAGGCGCAGCGGCTGACCAGCCTTCACCCCGGGTTTTGGGGCCTTCGGTTTCGATGTTCACGCCTTCTTCATCAGCGATCACCGCCAGCAGCACGCCGTGATCTAGACGCGACAGCGCCTCATCGGCTTTGGCGCGCAGCACTGCGACGCGGGTTGCGGCCTGCCAATGCGCCACGACCTGGTCGTGCACATCGTCCAGCGGGCGCAACGCAGACGGCGTCACCGCATCGAGCCGCAGCACGAAATAGCCGCCTTCCTCGGTTTCGACCATGTCGCGTTCTTCGCCTTCTTCGGCTGCGAACAGATCGGCCAGAAACGCCGGATCGCCAGTCAGATCGTCGGCGCGGCTGGCCTCATCAACGGCTTTAGCCTGGCCCAACGTCATGCCCAATTCCTGCGCGACTTCTTCCAGAGTCGCGCCACCTGCGCGCAGATCTTCGATCTCGCCTGCAATGCCCGGGGCGGCGTCGATCGCCGCTTCGCGTTGCAGGTCCAGCGCCAGTTCGGCGCGGGCGTCCTCAAACGGAATGGTTTCGGCGGGCGTGATGGCTGCCACATCGATCAGCGCAAAGCCAAAGCCTGTGTCAACTGGGCCGGCGATACCTTCGGCTGGGGCCGCAAAGGCGGCTTCGGCGGTCGCGGAGGCGACATCGCTGCGGACGACATCGCCGAGTGAGGTGTCGGCGCGCGTCTCGCCCCGTTCGGCCAAAAGCGCGTCAAAATCAACTTCGCCCGCGTCGATGCGCGCCTTGGCTGCGGCAGCGGCGGGCTGATCGTCAAAGATCATCTGATACAGCGCCCGGCGTTCCGGCTGTGCGTAGAGCGTTGAGCGGGCGTCGTAGAGTGCGCGCAGCTCGCCCTCATCCGATGCGAAATCCTGCGCCATCGCATCTATATCCACATGCAGATACACCGCATCGCGGCTTTCCGGGGCCGAAAACGCATCCGGGTTGTCCTGATGATGCTGGGTCAGCGCCGCATCGTCCGGCAGGCCGGGGTCTTCGGTATGTTCGCCGACATTCAGCGTGATGTAATCGATCCGGCGCTGTTCGCCCTGATAGTCGAACAGGATGTCCGCCGCACCCGCAGGCGCCGTCGCGCCGCCGACAATCGCGGTGGTCAGCTGGTTGCGGGCGAGCGCCTTGCGGGTCTGCTCCTCGTACATCTCGACCGAAAACCCGGCCTGCGCCAAGATGTAGCGGTACTGTTCCTGATCGAACTCACCGCCCTGGGTAAAGCTGGGATCGCGCAGGATCGCTTCGGATACTGCGCTGTCAGGGGCCGAGACGGACAGATCTTCCATCGCCTGGTCCATCGTGGCTTCGGCAGCCATGCGGCTGAGCACCTGCTGGTCCAGACCCAGCTGGCGCGCCAGCTGCGCGTCGATCGGCTGGCCAAAGCGCTGCGAAGCGCCACGGATTTCACTGTTGAAGCTGGACAGGAAGCGTTGCGCAGAAACCTTCTGGTTTCCGACCGTCGCCACTGACGATCCGAGGCTGTTGGTGAACACATCCCCAATGCCGAACACGGCGAAACTGGCGACCAGTATGCCCAACAGCACTTTGGCCACCCAGGATTTGACACCTCTACGAACGAAATCCAGCATCTCTAGCCTCTCAGATCCAGCAGGAAGCGCGGACACTATGCGCGGTTTTACTTGGGTTCAAGCGCGCCTCGCTGAAACCTTCGCGAGGTCGCGATCAGCCCCGAAACTGACGCAGTCGGTCCGCCAGATCGCGGATCCCGCCTTCGTCGACATTCGCAAAGGCGATCCGGCAGGTTTTTTCCGCGAATCCGTCCCCGCCTTCGGCCCGATTCGGGCCGAAATACGTGCCGGGCAGGATCAGAACGCCCTGATCCGCCACCAGGCGTTGGCAAAGGTCATGGCTCGACATGTCAAAGGGATGTTCGGCATAGGCGAAATAGGCGCCCGCACTGATCAGCCGCCAATCACCTACACCCTTGGCGAATTCTTCGCGAAGAACCGCGCGGCGGGCGTCGAACACGGATTTCTCGCGGATCTGCGCGTCCTCCAGCGTCTCGAGCCCTTTGAGGGCGCCGATCTGGCCCATCTGGGACGGGCAGATCGTGACGGTGTCGAGGAATTTTTCGATCTGGGCGATCCGACCCACCGAGGCGATCATCGCACCGGTGCGGTGGCCCGTCAGGCGCATGATCTTCGAAAAGCTGTAGAGATGGATGAAATTATCCGGCCAGTCGGCGCGCTGGAACAACGGGTGCGGCGGGCCGGACGCGGAATGATAGTCGCGATAGGTTTCGTCCATCACCAGCGCTATGCCGCGATCAGCGGCAAGGTCCAGAAGATCGTTCAACAGCACAGGCGGGTATTCGACGCCCGTCGGGTTGTTGGGGCTGACGATCACGATGGCGCGGGTGCGCGGACCGATCAGACGGGCGGCGGCGTCCACATCAGGCAAACCGTCCTGATTGGCGGCCAGCGGAACCGTTTTTACACCGCTCATATCCAGCCACATCTTGTGGTTGAAGTACCAGGGCGTCGGCAGGATCACCTCATCCCCCGGCTGGCAAAGCGACAGCATCGACGCGCAATAAGCCTGATTGCATCCCGCCGTGACGCCGACCTGATCAGCGGAAATTTCGCCTTGGTAGAGACCTGACCAGATCCGCGAGATGGCTGCGCGCAGATCATCGCGGCCAAGGACCGCGCCATAGAAATGTGATGACGGGTCAGTCAGCGACGCATCAGCGATGGCGGCGCGCACCTCACCCGACGGGGCACCTGCGGGCACCGCTTGGCTGAGGTTGATCAGCGGCTTGTCGGCGGGCGGCGGGGTCGCGTCGACCCAGCCAATAGCCTCCATGATCGGAGATGGCGATACGCGGTTCAAAAGCGGGTTTAGGGATGCGCTGGTCATGGGCTGTTTAAACGGGTTTAGCGCGCGAGCTGCAAGGGCCATGCCCCCGCTTATGATGTTTGTGCGGCGCGCTTTGATTGGGGACAGGTGTATGGGACGGCTTTTTGGGGCTGAGCGGACGTTCGAAAGAGGCGCTGACTGCATCGGAATCAAGGCGTAGCCGCCGATGCGAGCGTCAGGCTGTTAGCTAGCAATGGTTTGCCTGCAAACCATGAGAGGTCGCCCCGACGGTCTGACGCTTTTGGGGCCGTGTGCTAAGCGGGCAGTTCGGATTAGGTTTGCTAAGATAAATCAAGAAATTCAACGGTTGCAGCGTCAGCCCACGGCCTGACCCACGCATCAGCTAACGTCGTTTACCACCGCCCCGGACTTGATCTGGGGCCTCGATAGGTTGGGCGCTTTGTTTTTCGAGGCCCCGGGTCAAGCCCGGGACGGTCAGGACTACTAATGTCCTCTAAGCCCCAAAAGTATCCCGCATGGGTCTTTCCCGCCCATTTTTTCAACAGCACAAAAAACTCTCGCACGCCAATCTTACTTTCGCGCCGAAACCAGTCCCTTCCGTTCCGACGCTAAATCACTCAGATCATCGTTATGTCAGGCACGCCGTAAACCTCCGCCAGCGACCCGCCTTCGGCGAGCGAGGCGAGTGCGCGCGCCTCGCTCGCCAGGATCGCTTCGGCGGCCTCAAGCGTCTGGTCCAGCTTGGCGAAGGGCACGACAGTGACGCCGTCAGCGTCACCAATGATCAGATCGCCAGGCGCAACGACAACGCCGCCGCAGGACACCGGCG
>CBFHXH010000014.1:0-45710 GCA_965659735.1 uncultured Pikeienuella sp. | reverse complement strand
ATATCGACCACATGTGGGATGAAGCGTTCCTTTCGAACTTCACCCACAGCTTCCTGATCAGGGACCCCGCGAAAACGATCACTTCGATGTACGACAAATGGCCGGACTTTCACGAAAAAGAGGTCGGGTTTCCCGAACAGCGCGCCCTTTTCGACCTGATCACAGACCTGAATGGCGCTCCGCCTCCGGTCATCGACAGCGATGATTTGCTGGAAGACCCCCATCGCATCGTCCGGCTCTGGTCCGAGGCGGTCGGCATCCCCTTCATTGAAAGCGCGCTAAGCTGGGAACCCGGCGCGCGGGATGAGGTGAGTTGGTGGGACGGTGGATCATTCCACGCCAATCTGCGCGATTCAGACGGCCTGAAACCACAGAAAAGACGCTATGTCGAACTCGGCGACACGCCGGATCGCGTGCGCGAGGTGCATGCGCGGATGAAGCCGCATTACGACCACCTCTACGCCCATCGCATCCGCTAAGGGTCAGTTGGATGTGAGGATCAGCGATTGCAGGGCTGTTGCGACGGGTCCGTCATCATCCGAAATGCGCGCCTCGGCCAGCCCGATGCAATTGGGCCGCCAATGAGACACCGTATCGGTCAACAACCAATCCGCATGGGTCTGACGATGCGCGACGATTGTCAGGTCCGGGTTCACAAAGCCGACCTCTTGCATCAGGGTGTTGGCCGACACTGCGTTACCACAATCCGCCAGCGGGCAAATGCGCTGGAACGATGTTGGAACTTCGCCCTCGACCAGAGCGCAGGTTTTCATCCACATTTTTGTCGGGCCTGGATCCGGACTTTCCCCATCCGGATAGCGCACTTCGGCAAAGTGTCCGAAAGCCTTTTCCCCGTGTATCGTCTTTTGAACAGGAAACAGGCCCGGTGCCGCATCCGCCGCTTTCAAAGGGGTCACGGGCACCGTGGGCATCGCCTGAGGTTCTGTTGGCGCAATCAACATCGCGCTTGCCGTGACACAAACCTTTCCGTCGAGGTCCGTCAATGTAGCGGCCGCGGTGGATACCTTTCGTCCCTCACGTCGCATCTCAGCCTCCACCCGAAACCCGGCCATCGGAATTGGGCGGACCAGGTCCATGGTCAAGCGGGTCAGCAGCTTTTCGGGGCCAGCGACAATCTCGATCGACCGGGCCATGGCGCCGGCGACCGGGCCAGCATGACAATGATCGGTCGACCAGGGTCCCCGCGTCGGTTCAAGGCCGATATAGACATGCTCATCATCGAGTTTCAGAAAGGCGTTCATCGCAGGCTCCGGTCGGCGATTTCATCACCACTTACCTAAACAACACGGGACAGGAGAACCAGATGGACAATATGTTTGACGAAGGCCTGAAGCAGCGCAAAGCGACGCTGGGCGCGGAATATGTGGAAAAAAACCTCGCCGCCGCAGACGATTTCACCCGCCCGTTTCAAGAGGCGATGACCGCATGGTGTTGGGGATTTGGCTGGGGCGACGATACACTGCCCGCCAAGACGCGCAGCCTGATGAACCTCAGCATGATCGGCGCGTTGGGGAAGATGAACGAGTTCAAGATCCACACCCGCGGTGCGCTGAACAACGGCGTGACGAAAGAAGAAATCCGATCGGCCATTCACGTCGTGGCGATCTATTGCGGCGTACCGCAGGGACTGGAGTGCTTTCGCGCTGCGCGAGAGGTTTTGGAGGAACAAGGCGAGTTGTAGGCGCACCCTATCGGGCAGGCTGCATTCGGTCGGGCGGCCAGCTTGCTGCGCGCCTTTCGCGCTACAGCATTCGTTGTATATCGCCCCACAGGATCTTCGCCATGAATTCCGTGCCTGCTTCGCTGGGTTGATGGCCGTCGCGGTGGTACAGCGGCGCGCCGTCAGCAACCGCCTCAAGCCAAGGGCCTGGGAGGTTGGCGACTGGATGGCCCAGCAACTGATAGTGGGCCATCGTGCAGGCGGCGTAATCTGTCGGACTATCGGGTGGCGTCGCCAAGAATCCAGCGTTGCGATACACCTGTCCGCCTGCCGCCTGCGGAAAGGGCGGGCAGAGCAGGATCTGGCTTGGCGCAACAGCGTCTGCGATATGATTCACAGCGCGGGCTGACGCCCAGCGATCCCAGGCGCGCAGGGATGTTCGAGTTAAGTCCTGCACGACGGTTACAACCCAGCCCATGTTCATCACTTCGGCAAGGCCATCTATGCGGATCGTTTCAGTCAGCCACGCGCCGTAAGCAGCAGCAAGCCCAACAGACAAGTCAATCCCTTCAGCCTTTGCCAGGCGTTGAACCACGCCGGGAAGATCGTTCATCAACAGCATAGAATTGCCAATGAACAGAATACGCGGGCAAGACATTTCCCTTGCCGCAAGCTTCGACAGATGCGCATCAGTCAAAAAGGGTTTGCGGCGCGGAGTTCGATGAAGCCTCAGCGCAGCGCTTGCCCCCACAGTGCCTGCGCCAACAACGGCAACGCCAGCAGCGGCCAACAAACGACGACGGCTTAGTTGCACAGATTCATCAGCAATGGCCCGCCTCTGCGCCCATCTCTACAACCGCTGGCCACGCATCAGCTTTGGCGTCTCACCCGCGACGCCAGAGGCCATGCGCATGAACGTGTTCTTCAACTTGGGGGCTTTGTTTATCGCCGCCATGCCAAGATCACGGATCAGGCGTAGTGGCCCGTTGTCGTTCGAAAAGAGGGTGTTCAACGCATCCATACCCAACGCAAAGGACGCGCTGTCGAACCTGCGCCAGGTCTGGTAGCGGGTCAGAACGTCGATGTTGCCGATATCTTCGCCCCGCGCGGCGGCTTCGTACAGCACCTCGGCAAGGGCGGCGGCGTCGCGGACGCCCAGGTTCAGGCCCTGACCAGCAATGGGATGCACCGCATGGGCGGCGTCGCCTAGCAGCGCAAGGCGCGGCGCCGCGTATTCATGGGCAAGCGACAGGTGCAAGGGATAGGTCCAGCGCCGCCCCTCCAGCGTGATGGCACCCAGGAAATCGCCAAACCGCACTTCCAGTTCTTTCAGATATGCGTCATCCGGCAGAGCGTGGATGCGGGCGGCCTCCTGGCGTGTTTCCGTCCAGACAAGCGAAGACCGGTTGCCACGAAGGGGAAGGATCGCGAAAGGGCCAGCAGGCAGGAATAATTCATGCGCAACACCGTGATGCGGCTTTTCGTGGCCGACAGCGCAGACCAGCCCGTTCTGCCGATATGCGCGGCTGAGCCGCCGAATGCCAGCCGCGGCCCCCAGCGGGCTGTCGCGCCCGTCGCAGGCGATGACGACTGAGCTGTTTATATCGGTCCCATCGTTCAGCGTCGCGGTCGCGCGCCCAACGCCATAATCAACCGATGTCGCCCGCCCTGTGCGCATGGTGATCCGAGGATGATCAGCCATGGCGGCGAGTGCGGCCGGACGCAGATAGCGATCCTCGATCATATAGCCGTAGACGCCATCATCCAGCTCGCGGTGATCGAGGTGGAGGAACATCGGCGATGCGCCTTCGCCCACCCGGCCATCTGACACCAGGACATCGACCATCGGTTCCGCCTCATCGGCGACCCTGTCCCAAACGCCGACCGCAGACCAGAACCGCTGCGAAGCCAGTGCAACGGCGTAGGCACGGCCGTCGAAATCCGCCGCGTCATCCAGCGTCGCGCCAGAAGCGTCCAGCAAGGTTATGTCGAATCCGGCCTCAGCCAGCGCCAGGGCCGCCGCTGCACCAGTTAGGCCGCCGCCGACAATCAGGGCGTCGGTATCAAGAAAGCTGCTCATATTCCCTATATCGTGCCGTCATGGCGGATTGTCCACGCGCGTCGCCGCGCATAGGGTCGCGGGTGACAGAGGAGAGCGCCCATGACCGACATCACCTATCTTTCCGCCGCTGAAACCGGCCGCCGGATCGAAAGCGGCAACCTGAACGCCCGCGATGTGACCGAAGCGTACCTGGCCGCCATCGACGCCCATGAAGCGACGGACAAGATTTATGTCAGGGTGATGGCAGACACTGCGCGCGCCGAAGCCGCAGAAGCGGCTGAGCGGGCCAAGGCAGGTCTGCGGCGGGGGCCGCTGGATGGCGTGCCGATTTCCTGGAAGGACCTCTACGATACGGCGAGGGTCGCCACAGAGGCGGGCAGCGCCATGCTGGCAGGACGTACGCCGGATGCGGATGCAACGGTCGTCGCGCGAGGCAAGCGCGCGGGCGTTGTCAGCCTGGGCAAGACGCATATGACAGAATTGGCGTTTTCCGGTCTGGGCCTGAACCCAGTGACCGCCACGCCGCCGAATGTAAACGACGCGGCGCTGGTGCCCGGTGGGTCGTCTTCCGGCGCGGCGGCGTCTGTTGCGTTTGGTCTGGCGACAGCAGGCATTGGATCGGACACTGGCGGCTCGGTCCGCATCCCCGCCGCCTGGAACGACATGGTCGGGCTGAAAACAACGCATGGCCTGCTGCCAGCGGATGGCGTCGTGTTGCTGATCGAAAGTTTTGACACCGTCGGGCCGCTCTGCCGGTCTGTCGAGGACGCGGCGCTGCTGACCGCGATGATGGCTGCAGACCGCGCACCGGATCTGTCAGGTGCGACGCTGAAGGGCAAGAAGCTGCTGGTGGCGGAAGGCCTTCCGCTGGATGGCGATTGCCGGGACGAGCCACGCGCCGCGTTTGAAGCGTCGGTCGCTAAGCTGATCGACGCCGGCGCCAAGGTTCATCGCGAGGCCGTGCCTGAGATTGAGCAGAGCATGGAAAGCTCCGTCTCGCTCTATGTCAGCGAGGCCTGGGCGGAATGGGGTGAGACGATCGAACAAAAGGGCGACCTGATGTTTGGCCCCGTGCGCGAGCGGTTTGAAATGGGCGCATCGTTTTCCGCGGCGCAGTATCTGCGCGAATGGCGTCGGTTGAAGGGCATTCGCCGCGCCTATCTGGATCGGACGGCGGGTTATGAAGCCGTGCTGATCCCAACGTCGCCGATCCTGCCGCCAGATCGCGAACGACTGCTGTCAGACGAGGCGTACTTCGCAAAGGAAAACCTGCTGGCGCTGCGGAATACGCGGATTGGCAACCTGTTGGGATTGTCGTCGCTGACAATGCCGACGGACACGCCGATGTGCGGACTGAACTTGATGGGTCGGCCATTTGACGAAGCAGGTCTGTTGCGGCTGGGCGCGGCGATCGAAGCGCTTTAAGGCAAACCGCCCGCGTTCGGCGCGGGCGGGAATTTGAGTATATTCAGTCGGAATATGGAGGGCGAAAACGCCCCTATTCGAGACCTTCCGGGCGGCCAACGACGACGATGCTCAGCTCATCCGGGCGGAAGAGGCGGGCGGCGACGCGTTCGACATCTTCCAACGTCACGGCTTCGACCAGCGAGTTGCGCGTTTCGGTATAGTCAATTGGCAGGCCCGCCGCCTGAACGCCGACAAGAATGTTGGCAATCTTTGAGTTGCTGTCGAAACGAAGGGCGTAAGCGCCGGTGAGATAGCGTTTGGCTTTGCGAAGCTCCTCTTCCGAGACGCCTTCCTCAGCCATCTTGCGCCATTCATCCTGGATGACGGCGATGCTGTCTTTCATTGAAGCGTTCGCTGTTGCGACACCGCCCAGATACATGCCCGCCCGGTCCATCGGAAACAGGTACGAATAGACGGAATAGCTAAGTCCGCGCTTTTCGCGAACTTCGGTCGTCAGGCGAGAGGAAAAGCCGCCACCGCCAAGGATATAGTTCACGACGTAAGCGGTGATGAAGTCCGGATCTTCACGCAGGATGCCCTTGTGGCCAAATGTGGCGACCGATTGGGGAACGTCGAGGTCAATGACCGTCACGCCGGGGGCACCTTTGAATTCGACCTTTGGCAGCTCTGTCGCAGGCTCGTTCCTGAGGTCGCCAAGTAGACGGTCAAGCAGGGGCGCCAGTTCTTCGGCCGATATGTCCCCGACCACGCCGATATGCGCGGCGCCAACGTTGAGCAGCGTCTCACGTGCTGTCTTCAGGTCTTCCACTGTCAGCGCAGTGACCGTTTCCTCGGTGCCGCTGGACGGGCGGCCATAAGGGTCATCCGGAAAGGCTGCTTCATAAAAAGCCTTGCTGGCGATGGAGTTCGGGTCTGTCTCAGATGACTTGATGGAGGAGATGATCTGCGCTTTCACCCGCGCCACAGGCTCTTCATCAAAGCGCGGCTGGGTGATGGCGAGGCGCATCAGATCGACCGTCTCATTCAGGTTCTCTTTCAGAGAGCGCAGCGAGAGCGACACGCTTTCGCGGCCAGAGCTGAAACTAAGCCGCGCCGCAATTTCGTCAGCGGACTGGGCGAAGCCCACCGCATTAAGGTCGCCCGCGCCTTCTTCAAGAAGGCCCATCATCAGATTTGCGACGCCTTCCTTGCCTTCAGGGTCCAGCACGGACCCTCCATCGAATGACACTTCGATGGCAACAATCGGGATGGCGGGTTCCTGAACCAGCCAGGCTTCGATCCCGCCGGGCGAGACGACGCGTTGGATCTTAGCAGCCGCGGTTGCTGTCACCGGCGCGGCGAATGCAGTGGCGGCGATCAGGGCGGTAAGGGCGAAGCGGATCATTGGGCGGCCTCCTTCTTGTCTTCCAGGAGCCAGCCTGTCACGGACGCCTCCAAGCGGATTTCTTCCGCTGCGGCGGTGACGACATCTGCGGGGGTCACGGCGGTCAGGGTGTCGACCCAGCTTTGGATCCGTTCAATGGTCAGACCCGCAGTCAGGCCTGCGCCATAGCGTCGGGCGAGGCCGGATTGGCTGTCCTGCGCATAGATCTCGGACGCGCGGATCACGGTTTTTGCGCGGCTCAGTTCGTCTTCCGTAGGGCCGTTGGTGATGAGGTCGGCCATCACTTTGTCCAGCTCCGCCTCGACCGTTTCCAGCGATACGCCCGAGGCAGGTACGCCGTAGATCGTAAAGACGCCATCGTCATAAGCCTGACCGCGATAGAACGCGCCTGTGTTGATGGTGATGCGCTGTTTCTGCGTCAGTTCCTTGGAAAAGCGGGACGTCACGCCGCCGCCGCCAAGAACCTGCGCGAACATCGACAGCGCCGCCGCAGTTTCATCGCCGCCCGTGGATCGGGATGGCACCAGATAGCGGCGCATCACGTAAGGCTGGCGAACCCGTTCATCCGACATCTGCATACGGCGCGCAGCGCGATGGGGTGGCTCAACAGGGCGGACACGCTCCTTGACGCCAGCCGCAGGGATCGGACCATAGTGGATTTCCGCCAACCGCTTCACTTCTTCCACCGAAACATCGCCAGCAACGACGAGGATCGCGTTATCTGGTGCGTAGTGGTCTGCATAGAAATCGAGTGCGTCCTGCATGGTCAAGCCTTCGATTTCTTCCATCCAGCCAACGATGGGAACGCCATAAGGGTGGCTGAGATAAAGGGCTGCATCCATCTGTTCGGAAAAGAGCGAGCCCGGGTTGTTCTCTGTCCGTTGGTTGCGCTCTTCGATCACGACGTCGCGTTCCGGCAGAGCGATTGCTTCGGTCAGGCGAAGGTCGACCATGCGGTCAGCCTCCATCTTCATCACGAGGTCCAGACGATCAGATGCAATCGATTGATAGTAGCCAGTGAAATCGACCGAGGTGAAGGCGTTATCCTGACCGCCATTTTCGGCGATGATCTTCGAAAAGGCGCCTTCGGGGATCTCATCGGTGCCCTTGAACATCAGGTGTTCCAGGTAGTGGGCGATGCCTGATTTTCCGGGGGGTTCATCCGCCGCGCCGACCTTGTACCAGACCATGTGGGTGACCACGGGCGCTCGGTTATCCTCAATCACTACGCCTTGCATGCCATTTTCCAGCATGAAGCTGGTCACATTCGGCGCGGCCAACGCGGGCGTGACAGCCAGCGTCAGCGCAAGCGTGGGGATTAGGGAAAGGGCGCGGATGGGCATATGGCGGCTCCTGTACTCTTCGATGATCGGGCAAACCCGACGTGACGATTAATGCGGTTTGCGTAAACGATAAGGCATTTTGCATCGTCAGCGCGTTTACTTAAGTAAACGCAGCCTGAAGATGCAAAACGCCATGGTGATTCAACGTAAACCCAAAAAGCTATAGATATGTGATGCCGACACGCCGGTGCGGCAAGGCCGGCGGTTCACAAAGGCGTTAAATGGCCTGCGTCAGTTTGTAATGAATGTAAGGCCTGCGCCACGGCGGCTTTCGGGCGGCGGCGGCGCGGTGGGCACGGGAATGCCCCGGTTGCGCAGCGCTTCGTTTTCTTCAACCGAATCGAGGTCTTCCGATTCTTCACCAAGGTTTGAAGGGATCCGGTATCCAAAGAGGCTGGAAAGACCGTACCGTTCGTTGACGTCGGCAGGCGCTTCATCAGCAAGAACGGTGCGAACAGAACTGTTGTCATCCGCAGCGTCGGCGCCGCTCAGCAACACCTGTTCGCCGCCTGACGGTGCGTTCAGTCGAACCGGTTCTGGACGCTGGAACAAGGCGGTGTGTGCGTCGGATAGCGGATCAACCTCCACCCGGCTTGGGGCACCGGGCTGTGGGCGCGGCAAATCGAATGTCGAAGGCACTTCAATCGGCGCGCGGGCGATGATCAGGAATTCGTCAGGCGTCCCCTGGGCCACGCCCAATTGGTCACGCAGCGAGCCGCCGCGCCGACTGTCAAGCGAGCAGGCCGCGATGGCTGCAGTGGCGGCGATCATCGTTGCTACGGTCAGAAAACGGGTTTTCATCGCTGAACCTCAAAGCCTGATTTGTTGCGCGCAATATGCATTGGGGTGGGAAAAAGAGCAATGTCAGCATTTCTTGGGTCCAAAGCGCCCAGATGATGCGACAGGCCGTCGATCAGCGCGAAGTTTGTGTATGGAGACTAAGCGTCTTTCTTGTCGCGGCTTAACAGGATTAGCAGCGCTGCGCCCGCAAAGATCGCAATATCGGCTACGTTGAAGACAAACGGGTTGTGGATGCCGCAGCAGCTCATGTTCAGAAAGTCAGCAACGGCGCCAAACCGCACGCGGTCGATCACATTTCCGATTGCGCCGCCAACGACCAGACCAGCACCGATATGGAACCAGAACTCATCGCGTTTGGTTGACCAGAAAATTACGGCGGCCGAGATGATGACGGCGACGCAAATCAGAACCCAGCGCATCCAGTCGGCACCCGATGCGCCCAATCCAAAGTTGATGCCCCGGTTCCACGCCATGATGAAGTTCAGGTAGGGCGGATAGACGTCGATCCGCCCAATTACCTGCAGGTTCAGCGCCTCAACCACAAGGTACTTGCTGACCTGATCGATGATCAGCGTCAGAACCGCCACAAGGCCAAGCACCCGCATCGATCAGAGAACGTAGCGGCTGAGGTCAGCCGATTTCGCAAGGTCACCGACGCGTTCATCCACCAGCGCCTTGTCGATGGTGACTGTTTCCCCTTCGCGGTCAGGCGCGGTAAAGCTGAGCTCTTCAAAAACGCGCTCGATCACGGTGTAGAGGCGGCGCGCGCCAAGGTTTTCCACAGATCGGTTCACTTCGGCGGCAATGGCCGCGATCGCCGCAACACCGTCATCGGTAAACTCAACCGTCACACCTTCCGTCGACATCAGCGCCTGATACTGGCGGACGAGGGAATTGTCAGGCTCCGTCAGGATGCGTACGAAGTCTTCTTCGGTCAGGTCGCGCAATTCGACTCGGATCGGCAAGCGGCCCTGTAGCTCGGGAAGCAGATCAGAAGGCTTCGCCACATGGAAAGCGCCTGAAGCGATGAAGAGGATGTGATCGGTTTTCACCGGGCCGTGTTTGGTGGAAACTGTGGTCCCCTCAATCAACGGCAACAGATCGCGCTGCACGCCTTCGCGGCTGACATCGGCACCGCGCGCTTCGGCGCGGGCGCAGACCTTGTCTATCTCATCAAGGAAAACGATGCCGCTTTCTTCGGTCGCGGCGACGGCGTCGCGGGTGATCTCTTCCTGATCGACCAGCTTGTCCGCCTCTTCAGTAACGAGGAGATCGTAGCTGTCGGCGATCTTCATCTTGCGACGCTTGGTGCGGCCGGAAAAGGCTTTGCCGAACATGTCGGATAGGTTCATCATCCCCATCTGACCGCCGCCGCCCGGCATGTCCAGCATGCCCAGAGGATTGGCCGTGTCAGCAATCTCAATCTCGACTTCCTTGTCGTCCAACAGGCCGTCGCGCAGTTTCCTGCGAAAGCTTTCGCGCGTGCCTTCAGACGACGTTTCGCCGACCAGCGCATCAAGAACGCGCTCTTCAGCATTGACGTGGGCCTTGGCCTTCACATCCTCGCGCCGGTTCTCGCGCAACATGACGATAGCGCTTTCAACAAGGTCGCGGATGATCTGTTCGACATCACGGCCAACATAGCCGACCTCGGTAAACTTGGTCGCCTCAACCTTCAGGAACGGCGCACCATCCAGCTTGGCGAGGCGACGGCTGATTTCGGTCTTGCCGACGCCGGTGGGCCCGATCATTAGGATATTCTTTGGCGTGATTTCATCACGCAGATCACCCTCGACCTGCTTGCGCCGCCAGCGGGACCGCAAGGCGACGGCGACGGCGCGCTTGGCATCGGATTGGCCGATGATGAAGCGGTCAAGCTCAGATACAATCTCGCGGGGGGTCAGGGTTGTCATTGGCTATCCTGCACTTTGTCAGCATCCTTAAGCGGCAATTTTGAGATTAACGCCCAAGCTTCGTTGCCTTTCACAGTTAGGACTCCTCGGGTGCCTAGCTTGATCAGCAAATCGCGACATTCATCATACTTCATCCCAGAAACGGTGCGGAGGGTTTCAAATTTACGGCTTTTGTATCCATCGTCCTCTAGGAGCCTTATTAGCAGCTCTTTTCGGGGCTCTAGATCTCGCTCTCGAAGTCGCTTTTGACGTTTGCCCAGCATAACCGGGACAAAATAAGACGAAATCAACGCAGCGACGCTGGCTAAGAGTACACCAAATACCACTGCCCAAGCATCGCTCATTTATCGTTTCCAATTTTCTCCAGCACGAGGCTGTCATTGGTGTAGACGCAGATATCCGCAGCGATCTTCATGGCCTTGCGGGCGATTTCCTCCGCCGTCAGTTCCGTGTCCGTCAGCGCACGAGCGGCTGCGAGGGCATAGTTGCCGCCTGATCCCACCGCGGCGACGCCGCCCTCGGGTTCCAGCACGTCGCCGTTCCCGGTGATGATCAGTAGATCCTTGCCATCGGTGACGACCAACATTGCCTCAAGATTTCGAAGGTATTTGTCCGTCCGCCAATCCTTCGCAAGTTCGACCGCTGCGCGGGCAAGCTGGCCCGGCGCAGCCTCCAACTTGCTTTCAAGTCGTTCGAACAGTGTGAAAGCGTCGGCGGTGGAGCCGGCAAAACCCGCGACAATATCCCGACCGCCGGGGGAAAGGCGGCGAACCTTGCGCGCGGACCCCTTGATCACGGTCTGGCCAAGGCTGACCTGTCCGTCGCCGGCGATTGCGATTTCGTCACCTTTGGCGACGCCGATAATGGTGGTCATTGGGACCTCCGATAACTCAAAGCTCGCCGCCATATAGGCTGCGTTGGTCTGCGCCGCAATGTCAGCGACGTGCGACGGCGATCAGTCGAGCAGCCGAACCATCAGCTGCTGCTGATCTTTTTTAACCTCGACAATTTTTAGTTTGCCCATCAGATCGCTCAGCTTCTTGCAACCATATGTCCGGGTGTCGAAGTCAGGCTCCGCTGCATTGATCGCTTTGCCAAGCGTGCCCAGCGACACCCATTCGTCGTCGTGCCCCAGCGTGTCGAACACCCGGCGGACCAGTTTTGCGGCTTGGTTCATCGGCGCGCCGGTCTGCTTTTTGGGGGCCTGAGTGTCCGGTTCGTCGTCGCCGACGATGTTCTCGATAAGGATGAAACGATTGCAAGCGTTGCGCAGCGCCTTGGGCGTTTTACCCTCGCCAATGCCATAAACGCGCAAACCTTCTTCGCGCACCCGGTTGGCCAATCGGGTAAAATCGCTGTCCGAGGACACCAGCACAAACCCGCCAAACCGTTTGGAATGCAGGATATCCATTGCGTCGATCACAAGACCAATATCCGAGGCGTTCTTGCCTTTGGTGTTGGCCGATTCCTGATGCGCAACCAGCCCCAGTTCAGGCACTTTCTCCGCCCATTTTTTCAGGGCTGGATTGGTCCAATCGCCAAACACGCGGCGCAGCGCAGGTTCGCCCAGCGTCGCGATCTCTTTCATGATCGCTTCGGCGTGGGCGGCGGGGACATTGTCAGCGTCGATCAGGACGGCGAGCAGCAATCGGTCTGGGTCAGCCACTCAGCCGCCTTTCAGTTGGGGGATCAGCACCACTTCTGCGCCTTCCGGGATCGGTTCTGTCAGTGATGAAGCGATCACCCGCCCATTCACGGCCACGGATACCCCCGCCTCAATATGATCTTCCAGCGCAGGGTGTTTGGCGATCAGGGCGCGAAGCATCTGCCCGGTGGTGGCGGCCTCGACTTCTACCCGGTCCATGCCGCCAGCAAAGGGTTTGAGGCCGCCCCAAAGGCCGACCTCAATCTTTTGTTTCTGGCTCACGCGTCGTCCAGCGCCTTCAGTATGCGCGGCGGCGACATCGGCAGGCTCTTCATCCGCACGCCCGCGGCGTTCGATACAGCGTTGGCGATCGCCGCCAGCGGCGGGCAGATCGACGTCTCGCCCACGCCGCGCACACCGTAGGGGTGGCCGGGGTTCGGCACCTCAACGATGACCGTATCGATCATCGGCAAGTCGGATGCGACCGGGATGCGGTAATCAAGGAACCCTGCGTTCTGCAGGCGGCCGTCTGCACCATAGATGTATTCCTCGTTCAGCGCCCAGCCGATGCCCTGCACAGCGCCGCCCTGGAACTGACCTTCCACGTAAGACGGGTGGATCGCCTTGCCTGCGTCCTGCACCACGGTGTAGCGCGTGACGGAGGTGGAGCCGGTTTCCTTATCCACAACCGCATCAACGATATGTGTGGCGAAGGACACGCCGGCACCTTCTGGCGTCGCTTCGTAGTGGCCGACAATCGGCCCGCCCGTAGCACCCATTTTCGACGCGATCTTGGCGAGGCTCATCGGTTCGAAATCGCCCGCATTCGGGCCAGATGGCTTGGCGAAGCCGTCTTCCCAATAGACCGCGTCCTCATCAATGCCCCATTTGGCCGCCGCGCGGGAACAGAGCTTTTTGATGGTGTCACGGGCGGCTTCGATGGTGGCCAGTCCGGACGCGTAGGTGACGCGAGAGCCGTGGGAGATCTCGTTATACCCAAGCGTCGCGGTGTCGGCGATGGTGGTGCGGACATCGTCGTATTTGATGCCCAGCTCTTCCGCCGCCATCATGCACATGGAAGCGCGAGAGCCGCCGATGTCGGGCGTGCCGACAGACAACGAGACGGTGCCGTCTTCGGCAAGCGCCAACGAAACAGCCGTTTCACCACCGTGGTTGAACCAAAAGCCACAGGAAATGCCACGTCCGCCATTTTCCGGGATCGGGGCGGAATAATGCGGGTGCGCCTGAGCCTGCTCGATGCATTCCACAAGACCGATGCGTGGCCACTGGATGCCGAACGAAGCCTTGGTGCCTTCGCGTGATGCGTTTTTCAAGCGCACTTCGAGGGGGTCGAGGCCCAGCTGGTTGCAAAGCTCATCAATGACGCTTTCCACCGCAAAGGCCGCCATGGGCGAGCCGGGCGCGCGATACGCCGCCTGTTTCGGGCGGTTGGTCATCACGTCGTAGGCTTCCTGACTAACGTTTTCCAACGCGTAGGGCGCAAATGCGCACATCGCAGTGAAGACGCCCGGTGCGCCGGGGAAGGCGCCGCCCTGCAGGCGGAACATGCCCTTGCCTGCAGTGATCGTGCCGTCCTTTTTCATGCCGATCTTGATGTCCATGGATGCGGACGCGGTCGGGCCGGATGCACGGAACACTTCCGAACGGCTCATGACCAGTTTGACGGGGCGGTTGGTTTTCTTGGCCAGCGCCAGTGCAACAGGTTCGATGAACACTTCGGTCTTACCGCCGAAACCGCCGCCGATTTCAGATGCAGTGACCCGGATCTGGCTGGCTTCGGTACCCAAAAGGTGACCGCAGACTTTGGCGACGTTGAAATGGCCCTGCGTGCAGCACCAAACTTCGCCTTTGCCGTCCTTGCCCATCTGCGCCAGGCAGGCATGCGGTTCGATATAACCCTGATGGGTCGCTTCGGTGGTGAACCGGTCTTCGATCACCAAGTCCGCTTCGGCGAAACCTGCATCCACATCGCCGTGACCCGAAGAATAGAAACCCACCACGTTCGGGTGCATGCCTTCGGGCGTGCCAGGCGCGGCGGCGCCTTTGCGGATGACGGGCGCGCCGTCTTCCATCGCCTTTTCGACATCAGTGACGTGGTCGAGCACTTCGTAGTCAACCTTGATCAGCTTCAGCGCGTCCTTGGCGGCCAATGCCGAGGTTGCAGCGACGGCGGCGACGGCGTGACCATCATAAAGGGCTTTTTCGCCCGCCATGACGTTTTCCAGCTTGTTCCACATCTCGCCGGTCAGACCTTCGGCGAAGTCGGCCCGGGTCACGATACCTTTGACGCCCTTGGCTTTTTCCGCTTCGGACGTATCGATCGATTTGATCAGCGCATGCGCGTGCGGCGACCGCAGGATCGCGGCGTGCAACTGACCTGGCGCGGCCTTGTCTGCGCCAAACTGGGCGCGGCCTGTGACCTTGTCGATGCCATCGGGGCGGGCCGGCCGCGTGCCGATCAGATTGAAGTCTTTCTTGGTTTCATCAAAAGCCATTATGCAGCACTCCGCATTTCCGCAGCCGCGTCCATGACGGCCCGGATGATTTTGTCATAGCCGGTGCAGCGGCAAAGGTTGCCGGCCAGCCAATAACGAATTTGGGTTTCGGTCGGATCTGGGTGCTTTTCCAGCAGCGCCTTGGTAGCGACCAGAATACCTGGGGTGCAGATCCCGCATTGCAGGGCTGCATGTTCAAGAAATTTGGCCTGGATCGGATGCAGGTCTTCGCCAGTGGCGATACCTTCGACCGTACCGATTTCCTTGCCTTCCGCTTCGGCGCCCAGCATCAGACAGGCGCAGACGACGGTTCCATCGACAGTGATGGAGCACGCGCCGCAGTCGCCGGTGCCGCAGCCTTCCTTGGCGCCGGTCAGCTGCAAGCGATCACGAAGAACGTCCAGCACTGTTTCGCGCGGATCGCAGACGAATTCGGTTTCGTCGCCATTAACGGTGGTGGTTACGTGGATCATATCTCTCAACCTTTCGCGCGGTCGTAAGCGATTTTGGCGGCGCGTTTCGCCAAAACGCCGGCAATGCGGGTGCGGAATTCAACCGTGCCGCGCTTGTCGCTGATCGGGTTGCAGGCGGCGGACGCCGCGGCTGCAAGCGCGTCCAACGCGCCATCGTCAAGCGTCGTGCCAATAATGGCGTTTGCGCCGTCTTCGACCATGACAACGGTTGGCGCCACAGCGCCGAGCGACACACGGGCGGATGCGATCTTGTCGCCATCCAGCGTTAGCGAAACTGCAGCGCCAACAACAGCGATGTCCATCTCGGTCCGTGGGATGAAGCGAAGGTAGGCGTCACCGCCATTGGTCCCGCGCGCAGGCAGGAAGATCGATGTGATCACTTCGTCGCGCGCCAACGAAACCTTGAAGGGACCCGTGCCAACGTTTTCCACAGCGACGTCGCGGACGCCGTCTGGCCCCTGCACGCGGGCGGTCGCGCCCGCGGCGGCCATTGCGGGCACGCTGTCTGCGGCCGGCGAAGCGGTGCAGAGGTTGCCAGTCAGCGTTGCGCGGCCCTGAACCTGCGTCGACCCGATCAGATCGTGCGCTTCGGCGACCCCGGGCCAATCAGCGCACAGTTCAGCGTGGGCGTTCAGCTGCACGCCTGTGACGGCGGCGCCGATGCGCCAGCCGCCATCTTCGGCGGTGATGTCAAAGACACCCGGAATACGTTTAATGTCGACCAGCAAATCCGGCTCGACGGCGCCGGAGCGGAGCTGGACAAGAACGTCCGTTCCCCCGGCCAGAACCCGTGCCATTCCGGCTTCGGCGTTCAACAGTGAGACAGCGGCGGCGAAGCTGTCTGGCGCTTGGTACTGCATGTGATTTCCCTATCTGGCGACTCAGCCAATAACAGCACGTTAGCGCACGGGCGCAAGGGATGCATGCCGCCCGCGGCGTAATTCGCCGCTTTTGGTGTCTTTATGACGATAGCTTACGTCGGCCCAGGTAAGCCAATAGCCAGTTCAGCGGATATCTACCCAGACCAATCGGTGATCAGAGCTGACAAACCCGCCCGATCCGCCACCCGATCCGACCAACCGGTGCAACGAGTCGTCTTTCGCAGGCCAGAACACGCCGGCGCCTGTCACCTCCCAGTCGGGCGAGGGCAGAACGTAGTCTGCGCGCAAATTGCCTGGCCCGTCATTGTCGCGCCAATCCGCCGTGTCGGTCGCAGGGTCGCCGCGATGGCGAAGGTTCGTCCCCTCACGCGCCGCCTCAACCGCACCAGCGCTTGTCGGCGCCGGATCCTGAGCAGCGTTTATTAGCGCCAGGATCGCCGCCCGCATTGCAGCCCCGTCAGCGGGATCGGCGTTCAGATCACCCAGAACCGCCCAACGCGCATCTGGCGTCAGGGCGCCGGTGACGCCTGCATCATCAGTCATCCAGTCACGACCCGTCACATAGTCGACCCAAAATCGCGTCTCGTCATGGTTTCTCCGCACGTTTTCATTTTCCGGCCCGTCAAAAACAGGCGGTGTCGGATGCGAAGCTAGGATATGAAGGGTCCGTCCGTCTGGCAGTATGACAGGCGCATCCCAATGGGATTTTGACGACAGACGCAACGCTGAGGCGGCTTCGCCATAGAATTCCATCGGGATCAGGTGGCCCGGCATGTCCGCCCAAAGTAAGGTTTGAAACGTGCGCGGCGGGTCAATCGGATATCTGCTGTAGATCGCCATGCCATATTGGCCTGCAAAGTACCCAAAGCCGAAAGCGTCCTTGGGGCCAGTGAGCAGCCCGTCGCCGTCAATATCAAACCCCGATGCGACACCTGTGTTCGAAGGCGCGGCGAAGACGTAAGAATAGTCTATCGCGGCGGTGCCCTGACGGGGTTTGCGCAGCTCTTCCGCAAACAGATCGGCGGCGATCTTGCGGACATCATAATCGATTTCGTTTATCAACAGGATATCTGGCTGGACGCGCTGGATAATCTCCGCCACCGCATCAACCTGCAGCGAAGCGCCGATGCGCAGTTCCTGCACCAGCTCCCCCGGATTACGCCGGTTGAGGGAGGCGTTGAAGGTCGCGATTCGCACGGCGCCATCGGCCTTGTGCGGGAGCTCAGACGCTGTTGCGCCGGTCGTGATGGCTGAAACCACAAGCGCCGCCGCTACGCAACGGATCATTTCACATGCAGCGCGATGGCAAGGCGGATGTATGCAAAGAAAAGGATAATCGCCGCAGCGACCAGCATGGCCCAGAGGCCGACAATCCAGATGTTGAAAAACAGGTTGTCGATCAGTGGCGAAGTGAAGAACGCTTTCATCTGCGGAAAGCCGGACCCCGCCACAAAGCGCAAGAAAAGCGGAGCATAGGGCAGGAAAACGATCGCAACGATCATTGAAATGGCGCGGACCATCAGGCGGCCGGAAACAGGCTGTGCCTTCACGCCATACTCAGCCGAGCGGACGGGTTTCAGACCGCGAGCGCCGCGCGCCTCCAACCGGGTTACGCCGTCGGGGGCGGACTGACCGCGCCTCACCATTGCATGACGCCGCAGTGTGGCGCGTTCATCGATGCGGCCAATCAGGCTGAAAACCCCAAACGCCATGCCCAGAACAATCGCAGCAGAAAGGCTGAGCGTCACAAGTTCAATGGTGGCCGGCGATGGACGGGCCAGCATGGCGACGGGACTGAAAGGAAAATTCCACAGGTCGGCGCAGAGAGCATAGGTGCGCCTGACAAGCGGATCTGCTTGCCCCGTCGTTTCGTCATCGCCACGCCGTCCCCCTGTTCGGATGCAATGGTCGGGAGATGATAGGGCCAAATTTCTCACTTTGCGAGGTAGGAAAAGCACCCTCCTCCCGTCAGGGCAAAGGCGCCTTTATCAGCGCCGAAACGCAAAACCGCCGCTCTGCAAGGCCCGGTTTATCAAGCGTGCGAGCGGCGGTTTCAAATTTGACGGTTCTAAGAGTGGGCGCTCAGGCGGTGACCAACCAGGGCTGGCCCGCGGTGTGCTTAGCCTCAAAATCATCGATAGAGCCGGATTTTTCCATCGACAGACCGATGTCGTCCAAGCCGTTCATCAGGCAGTGCTTGCGGAAAGCATCAATTTCAAACGCGATCTCGCCGCCATCCGGGCCTTTGATCGTCTGGCTTTCAAGATCCACGGTCAGGGTGGCGTTGGCGCCGCGTTCAGCGTCTTCCATCAGCTTGTCGACCTCTTCCTGAGGCAAGGCGATGGGCAGAATACCGTTCTTGAAGCAGTTGTTGTAGAATATGTCAGCGAAGCTGGGCGCAATCACACAGCGGATGCCGAAATCAAGCAACGCCCATGGTGCGTGCTCGCGCGATGAACCGCAGCCAAAGTTGTCACCAGCGACAATGATCTGGCTGTCGCGATAAGCTGGCTGGTTCAGGACAAAGTCTTCTTTTTCGGACCCGTCGTCATTGAACCGCATTTCGTCAAACAGGTTCGCGCCCAGACCAGACCGTTTGATGGTTTTCAGGAACTGTTTGGGGATGATCATATCAGTATCGATATTGATAAGCGGCATCGGTGCGGCGACACCGGTCAGCGTTGTGAACTTGTCCATGTGACCCTCCTGAGCGTTTCAGGTGGATAAACCATATGACTGGCGCCGGGGCAAGGCGGGTTGGTCTTTTGGATCAGGTCTGGCAGGGTCTTCGAATGATCAAACGTCCAATTCCGTCCTTGGCCGCGCTGTCGCTGGCCGTCGCACCGCAAGCGCTGGCGTCTGACAGCGCATGGCCAAACAAGCCCAGCAAGAAGCCCGAAGCGCGTCTGATCGTCGGCGCGCAGGCCGGCTCAGCCGCGCCAAAGCGTTCAGATGTAGTGATCGGAGCAGGCGGTGTCGCCAAGCCGGGCTCTCAGGGCGATCTTGGCTTCACCTCGTCAGAACCGGTGCTGCAATCATCGCAGCCGCGTCGGGCCGTTGGATACGACACATCGCGGCGGATTGGCAACAATGCGCCAAGTTCCTGACGCCTCGCGCGCCAGTTTAGGCGACAGCGCCGGTATATTCACCGCGGGCCGGGTAGTTCTTTTCAATCGCAAAATCCAAGGCGCTGACTAGTTCCGAAAAATGCGGGCGCACGAACGGCATGGTCTGGGTTGAGCCATAGTATAGCGTCTGCTCAGGCGTCACCATGAACAGGCCCGGCTCGGAAAACAGATCCGGCTCTTCGATGCCAATCGACGTCTTGCCACGACCGGCGGAGATATAGAGCCCCCATTCCTTGGCTGCGCTAAACGACAGATCATAGCCAAACCGCAACTCGGTCGAGCTGATCTTGTCGACCATCGCACGCGTCCGTTCTTCACCATCCGAGCTGATGGCGATGGAGGCGACACCACGCTTGGCGAATTCACCGACGCGTTTCTCGAATTCCATCAGGTAATTCGCGTATATCGGGCAATGGAGGCCGCGATAGAAGCAGATCACTGTACCGCGCTCAGACGTTTCTGCGGCCAGATCAAAGGCGCCATGTTCCAGTGTGGCGACGGTCGGAGATGGAGTCTTTTGGCGGGGGATAAGCAGGGGCTCTCCTATTTGACGGGTGATGAGAGTTCTTCTATTGCAGATAAATATGTCGATATAGTCCGGAAAACATGAGCAGGATTCCGGAATGAAGAAACTTGACCGGCTTTCTGCCCTGAAGGGGCGATTTGATCTGTCGGTGTCCGCAACGGCGCTCGATCGCGCGAACCTAGTCATCATGGCGGATCAGACAACCGGCGAGCCAACGCGGCTGATATTCGCCCCCCGTGACTTTGCCGTCGTGGAGCCCACGGCCGGTGAAGAGCCTATCTTTTGCGCCCATGCGTCCTGGGGTGGGGCGACCAATCCGTTTCTGACCGCTCTGCCCCAAACCGTCGAAACCCCGATCTAGGAAGGATCGGAAATGGTGCACATCGCCAAACCGCTGCAGATGGAGGGCGCTGCGACAAGATGCGGTGGCAGAGCGATGCTGGACAGGTTGGGCGAGGTGTTGCTGATCAGGGTGCTACGCTGGCAGATGGAGCTTGGCACGACGGATGTCAGCCTGTTGGGCGGTCTTGCTGACGCCCGGCTCTCGAGAGCCATCGTGGCCATGCACGATGATCCGGGCAGGAACTGGCGGGGCGACGACCTCGCCTCGCTCGCCGGATTGTCGCTCAGTCGGTTTGCGGAACTGTTTAAGACCAGAGTTGGTGAAACTCCCGCTGCGTATCTGCGCCGGTGGCGACTTTTGCTGGCTCGACAGGATGCGGAGCGTGGCGACCGCATCCAGACCATCGCGCAGCGTTATGGCTATGGTTCGCCTGAGGCGCTGAGCAGGGCGTTTCGTAAGGAATTCGACATCTCAGCCATCAGCCTGCGCCCGATCTAAGCGGGCTTTTTTCACGAAACCTGCGATGCGGCGTTCTCATTCCCGCCCAAGCCTTCTATGACGGTCAGCATGTCGTTATGGGAATTCTTCAAGGCCAACGCCCGCTGGCTTAGCGCAGGCGCCGTAATCAGCATGGCAACTGGGTTTGGCCAGACCTTCTTTATTTCCATTTACGCACCGTATTTCCGCGCAGATTTTGGGCTGAGCCACGGGGAATGGGGCGGCCTGTATATGGTTGCAACGATCTGTTCAGCCATTGTTCTGACCCAGACTGGGCGGCTGAGCGACCATGTCCGCGCGCGCACCTTGGCGGTCGTTGTCATTCTAGCCTTTGCGCTGGTCTGCGTCGGCATTTCGCAGGTTCAGTCAGTTCTTCTGCTGGGGTTCCTAGTTTTTGGGCTGAGGTTTTGCGGGCAAGGCATGCTTAGCCATATCTCGGTCGTGGCGATGGGCAAATGGTTTCGCGCCGGGCGGGCGCGGGCGTTGGCGATCAGCCATCTGGGGTTTTCCGCCGCCGAAGCGATCTTCCCCGCTGGCGCGCTTCTGCTGATCCCGGTCATCGGATGGCGGTCAAGCTGGTTGGTGGCGGCGTTGTTGCTGGTGCTTGTCGCAGGGCCAATTGTGTTTTGGCTTCTGAAATCAGAACGCTCGCCCCAGGCCAGCGCGGATAGCCAAGGCGGACCGGGTCTTTTCAATCGCCACTGGACCAGACCAGAAATGATGCGCCATTGGCTATTCTGGGCGATGCTGCCAGGCCTCGCGGCGCCTGGTTGGGTTGGCACGGTCGTCTTTTTCCAGATCGCGCCGCTAACCGAGGAAAAGGGCTGGGATATCCTCGACTACGCGGCCACAGCCTACCCCGCCTATTCCCTTGTGGCCATTGTCGCCAGCTTTGCATTTGGCGTTTTGGCCGACCGTAAAGGCGTGGTGAATGTGTTGCCGCTATACTTGTTGGGCTGGGCGGCCGCCACGATCATTCTAGGCTATGCTGACAGCCTGTGGATGGGTGCGCTGGCATTGGGCGTTGCAGGAACCGGCACCGCCGCAGTGTCGATCATCGTCGGTGCAATTTTTGCTGAGCTATACGGCGCCAAGCATCTCGGCGGCATAAAGGCCCTATTCGCCGCCACCAGCGTCCTGTCATCGGCTCTTGGACCCGGGCTGAGCGGGGTTTTGCTGGACGCCGGCGTGGACTTTTCCACCCAATGCGTCGGGATGGGCGTGGTTCTGCTGACGATTAGCGGCGTGTTCGTGGTGCTGCGAAGTCAAATCCTGAAAATGCGCGCCTTTCCAGAATAGAAAGAGCCCCGCCCGATGTTGGGCGAGGCTCTAAACTTTCTGGCAATCAATTTCAGACGTCGCGAACGTCCGCCAGTTTGCCCGTCAGCGCCGCGGCCGCGGCCATGGCGGGGCTCATCAGGTGGGTGCGCCCGCCTTTGCCTTGCCGGCCTTCGAAGTTGCGGTTCGACGTCGATGCGCAGCGCTCGCCCGGCGCCAGTTTGTCTGCGTTCATCGCAAGGCACATGGAACAACCCGGTTCACGCCAGTCAAAGCCAGCCGCTTTCAGGATGTCTGCGATGCCTTCTTCTTCGGCCTGGGCTTTCACGAGGCCTGAACCTGGCACGATCATTGCGCGGCCCACTTTGACCTGCTTGCCTTCAACGACCTTGGAGACTTCGCGCAGGTCTTCGATCCGGCCGTTGGTGCAGGACCCGATGAAGACCGTGTCAATGTCGACATCCGACAACTGCTGGCCCGGCGTCAGGCCCATATAGTCAAGCGACCGACGCACTGCGTCGACTTTGCCACCTTCGAAATCATCAGGGTTCGGCACAACCGCCGTGATTGGCAAAACGTCTTCAGGGCTGGTGCCCCAGGTGACGAGCGGGGCGATATCTTCGCCTTTGATCGTGATGACCTTGTCGAAATGCGCGCCTTCGTCAGTGAACAGCGTCTTCCATTGCGCGACTGCCACCTCATACGAAGCGCCTTTTGGCGCGTGTGGCCGGCCCTGAACATAGTCGAAGGTTTTCTGATCAGGCGCAATCAAACCAGCGCGGGCGCCACCTTCGATGGCCATGTTGCAGACTGTCATGCGGCCTTCCATCGACAGCTCTTGAATCGCCTGACCGCAATATTCGATGACATAGCCCGTCCCGCCGGCCGTGCCGGTGGCGCCAATCACCGCCATGGTGATGTCCTTCGCAGTGACACCCGCAGGCAGCGAGCCCGTGATTTCCACCTTCATGTTCTTCGATTTTTTCTGGATCAGCGTCTGTGTCGCCAGAACATGCTCAACCTCTGACGTGCCGATGCCGTGCGCCAGCGCGCCGAATGCGCCATGGGTTGCGGTGTGGCTGTCGCCACAAACGACGGTCATGCCAGGCAGGGTCCAACCCTGTTCCGGGCCGACAATGTGCACGATGCCCTGACGGACGTCGTCCACGTCGTAGTATGTGATGCCATTTGAAATCGCGTTTTCGCGAAGCGTGTCGACCTGAATGCGGCTTTCTTCATCGTCAATGCCCAGCGCGCGATCCGACGTCGGCACGTTGTGATCAGGCACAGCGACCGTCATACCGGGCTGGCGAACCTTGCGGCCTGTCATACGCAGGCCTTCAAACGCCTGCGGGCTGGTCACTTCGTGCACCAGATGCCGGTCGATATACAGAAGGCAGGTCCCATCCTCAGCCTCATGGGCGACATGGGCGTCCCAGATTTTATCGTACAGCGTGCGCGGGGCTGACATGGCGTTCTCCTCCAGAATGACGAGAGGGGTTTAGCGAAGCACAGTGCGCGGGGCAAGACACGCCGCGCCCCATCCCGGGGTCAATGCGTGTGGTGATTGTGGCGCGGACCTTTGCGGTCGGTCTCCGCGTAATGGGCATGCAGCGTTTCATGGCCTTCGTGACGCTGCGTGACGACGCCGCGCACTTTCGCCATCCCCCAGCGCCCC
This sequence comes from uncultured Pikeienuella sp., assembly GCA_965659735.1. Lineage (GTDB taxonomy): Bacteria > Pseudomonadota > Alphaproteobacteria > Rhodobacterales > Rhodobacteraceae > Pikeienuella. The sequence continues at coordinate 22,132 of CBFHXH010000014.1, read as the reverse complement.
GCCGCACGCAACGGCCAGAGGATTAGAGAGATCAGCGCCATGAACGCCATGCCCAAAAGAAAGCCATCGGCCTGATCAATCAGCACCATGCTGATGAAATTCCGCAGCCACGCCGTGGCGCCTTTGTCCCTTTGAACCAACAGCCTCGCACCCTTTGGCGCGCCAAACTGGTGGAGAAAGCTGAGGCGCTGCTATCCCTCGCCGCGGGCGCTGGCCAGTTTGGCCGCTTTCAGACAGAAGCGGCGATCCAGCCCGTTCACATGCAAACCAAGGCGGGCGAAGCACCAAACGCGAGAGGTTTGGCGCAGTTATACGATCTTTTGGCTCTGCACCGGCCTACAGTGGGAGCGCTGGTTGGTCCGGCTTTGGCCATCGCCCGCCTGAACGGCGCCGCTGCGTTGGATGAAATGGATCCCAACCATATCGGCACCTATCAGCCCTAGTGGGCCGCGCGGCTGCATCTGGCGCGCGAACTGGGCGCGTCGGGCGAAAAATATCGCGACAGGGCGATTTCGCTGACCACGGACACTGCAGCAAAGCGGTATCTTGCACAGCTTTGAACGCCGCGTCAGGGTTGCGGTTGCTGATCAGCGCCACACCTCTTACCTCAGTCAACCTAGCGAAAGGCCGCCCATGCCCACCGTTCTTGTCCAAGGCCGCATCGCGGCACCCCACGCCCATCGCCTGCGCCGTTATGCTCCAGATGGGTGGGAAGTGACAGTCTGGGACCCGTCCAACGACCCGGTTGAGGCGTTTGGACCCTTGGCGGCGCATGCGGACGTGATTGTCGGTGGGGGCATTCCAACGGCGTGGCCAGAGGTTCCAAACCTCAAACTCTTCCAAATTCCCTGGACCGGGTATGACTTCACCGCCCCAGAGAAAATACCAACGGGTGTGCCGGTCGCCAACACATTCGAACATGAAACTGCGATTGCAGAGTTCATTATGGCCGGCATTCTGGAAATGCGCGTCGGGCTGCAGACGCTCGACGCAGATTTCCGGAAAGGCGGGTGGGAAGGTCTCGCGCCCGGTGTATCCCCGATCCATGGAGAAGTCCGAGGCGCCACCCTAGGCGTCATTGGCTATGGCCATATCGGTTACGAAACAGCGATCCGCGCAAACGCCTTTGGCATGCGCTGCATCGGCGTACGGCGCAGCAAACAGCCCTGCCCGCCAGAACTGGCCTGGTTGGGCCAGAACGACCGGATGGATGAGCTGTTGGCGGAAAGCGACTTTGTTCTGGTCGCCTGCGATATGAACGCCGAAACCATCGGCATGATCAACGCTGACAAGCTGTCAAAGATGAAGCCTGGCGGGGTTATCATCAATGTCGCGCGCGGCAAGATCATCAACGAAGACGATCTTTTCGAGGCGCTGTCCAGCCGTCAGATCAGCGGCGCCATTCTTGACGTTTGGTACAACTATCAGATGCCGGACGCTTCGCCAGTTTGGCCCTCAAACCGGCCGTTTCAGGATCTGGACAACGTAATCCTGTCTGCACACCGCAGCGCCTCAACTGAAGAGATGCACGAACGACGCTGGGCGTTTGTTGCTGAAAACTGCGCGCGGATTGGTCGGGGTGAAACGGCTGCCAATGTGGTCTTTACAGGCACTGGCGCCGATGAAGGCGAAGTTGGCGGTGCGGGTGGTATCGGCTAACTAGCCTGATTTTGAGGATAGCTTGGGCCACCAGAAGCAGTTTATCTACCTCAGGGAACTGCTATGCAAGTCGTCCTCAACGTGGCGACTGCGTATGAAAGGCGACCCCATGACCAAGAAAATCCTGATTACCGGCGCGACAGACGGCATTGGGCTTGAGGCTGCCAAGATGCTGGCGGCAGAGGGCTGCGCACTGCTCCTCCACGGGCGTAGCGCGGCAAAGCTGGACGCCGCAATTGCTGCGGTTGGGGGCGACGCCGAAGGTTATCTTGCCGATTTGAGCAGTCTGGCGGCGGTCAGCAGGCTCGCAGACGAGGTTGTGGCCAAACACGATCATCTGGATGTTTTGATCAACAATGCGGGCATTCTGAAAACGCCTCAGACTGTCACCGCTGATGGGCACGACATCCGCTTCATGGTCAACACCCACGCGCCTTATTTGCTGGCCAAGCGGCTGCTACCGCTGATGGATGGCGCGGGGCGGATCGTTAACCTGTCGTCCGCAGCGCAGGCGCCCGTCGACTTGGTGGCGATGGCTGGCGGGAAAGCAATGGATGACATGGCCGCTTATTCGCAAAGCAAACTGGCGATCACTATGTGGTCGCACATCATGGCCGAAGGTCTGCCCGACGGCCCAATGGTCGTATCGGTGAACCCCGGGTCTTTGCTTGCATCAAAGATGGTGAAGGAAGGGTTTGGCATCGCCGGAAATGATATCGGCATCGGTGCCGACATCCTGCTACGCGCCGCGCTGTCGGATGAGTTCAAGGGCAAGTCCGGCGCCTATTTTAACAATGACGCAGGCAATTTCGGCCCGCCACATCCAGACGCCATGGACGACGCCAAAGCGCAGGCTGTAGTAGCCGGGATTGAGGCGATGCTGGCGAAGTTGAGCTTGTAGGATACAGCCTAAACGGTCAATTCGACGTCAGCTTGGTTCGTTGAATGACCAATATCCGACCGTGATGCGGTCCGCGACCTGACCCTGCAGCGTCTGGATGGCGCGCTTGGCCAAGGCGCGGCCAAAGCCAGCCCGGTGGTGCGCCGGGTCGACAGATATATGGTGAATGTGCCCTTCGCGATGCGGTTTGCGCAGCGCGGTTTCGGCCTTATCCATAATCTCGGTCGCGACATAGCCCCGCAAACCAACGCCATCATCCGCAACCCATAAACGCAAGGCCGCATCCGTCCGCGCATTTTCAAGCAGGGCGAGGCGGCCTGCGGGTTCCGGCGGCCAGCGATAGATATTCGGTCGGCGGTCAGCATGCAGGCGTTGAACAACATCACTCAGCGCGCAGACGTCTTGCATGTCGGCCTCTACGGCGTTTCTAATTTCCAACATTTCGCTGCCTCCGGGTTCGTGCGCCGACGCGATCCAATTGGGCCGCGCAAACGAAAAAGGGCGGACACTGCGGCCCGCCCTTGGTTCCAAACTATCCTGCGAAGTTTACTCAGCAGCGCCCGTCGATTTCGGGCGGTAGTTGGTTTTTTCAGCGATACGAGCCGATTTACCGCGACGATCACGCAGATAGTATAGTTTCGCGCGACGCACGCGACCGCGGCGAACGACGGTGATGCTGTCGATCTGGGGCGAATGCAGCGGGAACACACGTTCGACGCCTTCACCGAATGAGATTTTGCGAACAGTGAACGACGCGCCCAGCGTATCGCCGCCTTTGCGGCCGATGCAGACGCCTTCGTAGTTCTGGACACGGGTGCGCGTGCCCTCGGTCACTTTCACGCCGACGCGGATGGTGTCGCCAGCAGCAAAGTCCGGATTGTCTTTCGCGAGTTCCGCGATGTGCTCAGCTTCGAGCGTTTCAAGCAGGTTCATGTGCTCAGTCCTTGTTCTCGCCTTTTGCGGCGATGGTGTGCGCGTCCGAGCGCTCTTGGTCTTCCACCGGGTCCGCAGGGGCCGCGTCTTTCGCGGCATGCGCCCGCCAGAGATCGGGACGACGTTCCTTGGTCAGCCTTTCGCTCTGGTCGGCTCGCCACTTGGCGATCCGCGCATGATGGCCCGAGAGAAGAACCTCAGGTATCGCGCGCCCCTCCCAAAGCTGGGGCTTGGTGTATTGGGGGGCCTCAAGAAGACCCTCCGAAAAGCTTTCCTCGACCGCGCTGTCCGCGTTGCCAAGGACGCGCGGTATAAGACGGACCGTGGCGTCAATCAACGCCATTGCGGCGATTTCCCCGCCCGTCATAACAAAATCGCCCAGTGAGACCTCAATGACACGCCTTGATTCCAGCAAACGCTCATCCACGCCCTCAAAACGACCGCAAAGCATGGTGATCCCCTGCGCTTTCGCGAATCGCTGCGCCATCGCCTGATCAAACGGTTTGCCGCGCGGGGACAGGTAGATCAGCGGCCAGGCGCCCCGGTCATCTGGCGCCGCCTGCATGACGTCATCGATTGCGGCTGCGACCACGTCAGGCTTCATCACCATGCCCGGCCCACCACCTGCCGGCGTGTCGTCAACCGAACGATGCTTGTCCTTCGCGTAGCGGCGGATATCCACGGGTTGAAGGTTCCAAAGACTTTTTTTCAGGGCAGTTCCCAGCAGACTTTCACCCAAGGGTCCAGGAAACATGCCGGGAAAAATCGTGAGAACGCGAGCGGTCCAGACGCCCGCCATTTCTTCCGCCTGACCCAGAGGCCGTGGCACGAGAGTGGGGCGCACGGCGACCCGGCCGTGGCTGCGAGTGGGTTTGCCGGTCATGCCTTGTTCGCCGCGATAATCAGGGTCCGAATAAGCTTTGCTTGCGCGGCCATCTCAGCAGGCTCGATATCGCCGATCAGCAAATATTCAACACCATTCACCGACCAGTCTGCAGACGCCATGTTCAGCCGCTCCCCCATCTTCAGCGCTTCTTCCTTACCCGTACGGATCAGGCACAAGGCGACCGGCGCGCCGGATGAATGGGCGAACACGATTTGCGCCAGAGGCGCGCCCTCAAAGCCCAGGGTTTGCGCGCGGCGGAGGGTCAGGCCATCCAACCCAGCAAGTTCAGCCGTTGGCACCTTGGCGCCGACATTCGCAGCCGCGCGGTCCACTTGCGCGGCCGCTTCGGAAAGTTTCAGATCAATCGCGTTGATCGTGTCGATCGTGTAAAGCGCCTGATAATGGGCCACCTCGGTGCGCCAGTCGGGCGCAGCGTCGGCGCCAATCCACGAAGATCCAAATCCGATGAACACACCAACGGCACAGGCGGCTGCCAGCATTCCCCAAGGACGATGTTTGGCTCTCACAGGTTCCGGCGCGGCTGCGACGGCAGGCGCCAGCCCAGCGACGCGCGCCTCAGACGGGAGCCACTCCATCGCAGCCTTCACGGACGCCGCCATATCGTCCATAGCCATGATCCGACTTTCCAAATCGGCGTCGGACAGCATGGCTGTTTCAATCTCTTTGCGCCAAAGGTCGCCCAAGCCACCATCCAGAAATTGGCGCAAAACATCGTCAGAATAGCTCATCTATCGCGCCCTTTATCGGCCTGGGGTTCTGCATTGGTTCGTGTGTCGGATTTCAGCGGCACCAAACTAGCGCGGGCGGCGGACAGGCGGCTCATCACCGTACCGATTGGCACGTCGAGGACTCGCGCCGCCTCGCCATACTTGAAACCTTGCACATAGACCAACTCGACAGTACTGCGCTGCGCCTCTGGCAGCTCCATCACCTTTGAAAACACCTCAGCGGCGAAAATATTCGCCTCGGCACCCGGATTGAGATCTTCGACCGACAAAGCCTCTGTACTGTCCAACGCGCCTGTGCGTCTGATCTGGGCGCGGCGAAGCTCATTCAACCAGATAGAGCGGCAGATGGTCATCAACCAGCCTTGCAGCCGGTCGCCTGAAAACTGATGCGCACGTTCCATCGCCCGCAGCATCGTAGCTTGCGCCAGATCATCTGCGGTTTCCATCTGACCAGACAGCGACAGGGCAAACCGCCAAACGGCGCGCAGATGCGTTGACGCCGCCTTTCCCATCTCGACCGAAGAAAAATCTTTCGCCATGATCGAATAAAACCTGATTACCGACTGTTTACTCTGTGTGAGCTGCCACTGAGATGTCTGATTACCACTGCTTTCGGGAGGAAAGAACACATGTCACGATATTTTGCAGCCTGCGCCGCAGCCGCGGCCATTGTGTTCGCCGGCGCCGCTAATGCGCAGACCTGGACACTGGATGGGGCGGTGTCACATCTGGCCTATGGATCGATCAAGAAGGACAAGATCGGCGAAGTGAACTCTTTCAGCGGCCTTTCAGGAACCGTTGATGAAGCGGGCAAGGCCAATATCACGATCGACCTGACGACTATCGAAACGAATATCGACATCCGTAACGAACGGATGCTGGAACATGTCTTCAAAGGTGTCGGTGAAGCACAGCTGAGCGCTCAGCTGGACATGGATGAAGTCAAAGGTCTGGCGGTTGGAGAGATGGCCGTCGTCGATGTCGAGGGCGCGCTTTCACTGTTGGGCGTGTCGACTGAGCTAGATTTGGAAATGGTCGTTGTCCGCCTGGCTGAGGACAAGGTCATGGCGATGTCGAACGACATGGTCTTTGTCGGGACCGAGGAACTGGGCGTCACCGCGGGTATCGACAAGTTGATGGAGCTTGCGAAGCTACCCGGCATCACACGGACCATGCCCGTCACTCTGCGGCTGGTGTTTACATCCGACATGAAGAAAGTGGAAGCGAAGCCAGCAGCAGCGAACACCACTCAGGTCGCTGCGGTAGCGGGCGACGTAAAGGCCGGCAAGAAGGTCTTCAAAAAATGCAAAGCCTGCCACAAGCTTGAGGAAGGCAAAAAAGGCGTTGGGCCGCATCTGGCCGGTTTGATGGGGCGTAAGGCTGGCGCAGTCGAGGGGTTCAAGTATTCAAAGGCGATGGCGAATTCTGGCCTGACTTGGAATACCGAAACGCTGACGAGTTTCCTGGCTAAGCCGAAGAAGTATCTGAAGGGCACAAAAATGGCGTTCAACGGCCTGAAAAAGCCAGAAGATATCGAAAACGTGCTGGCGTATATCGCATTCGAAGACTGAGGGGTCGCGCAAGCCTAGGCCGCAATACTGAAGCTGAGCGATATGCGGCCACCTGTTGGGGGGGGGTGGCCGCACCGCATAAAAGTCAAATCCACCGAGAATTATTTGCAAAGCAACGCAGTGCTTGCTTTGTCATCCACCTAAGTCTCTGGTTCGGCCGCATCCTCAGGCGGATCGACAACAACCCGTCCTGCTGACAAGTCGACTGCAGGTACGGCCTCCTGCGTAAACGGCACAAGCAGTAACTTGCCTTTTCTCAGAAGCCGCACTTCCAGGAAATCACCGCCGCCATAATCGGCAACAGTCGTCACCTCACCCAGTTCGGCGCCGCCGGTGTCAAAGACCGAAAGGCCGATCAGGTCTGAATGATAAAACTCATCGTCCGGCAAGTCCGGCATTCGGCTACGCGATGAGAACAAGCGAAGGCCTTTCAGCGCTTCCGCCTCCTCCCGCGTGGCGATACCGCCAAGGATGGCCGCGTACCCGCCTTTGACCGGGCGAAGAATTTTTACAGTGAATGACCGCGCGCCCACTTCGTCGGTCAGCGGCGCATAGTCAGCGATCGCTTCAGGATCGGCGCAAAAACTCTTTAATCGGATTTCACCCTTCACGCCAAAAGCACCGGCGATCGCGCCCACGCAGATCATTTCATCTGAGGTTGGCTTGGACATGACTTACCTTACCTCGACTTCCAATTAGTCAGACCGGGTTTCCCAGCCTGCGCGTTGCAGTTCAGGATCAATATGGGTTTCTTCTGGCCACCCGACACATAGATAGGCAATCAATTTCCATCCATCAGGGACGTCGAGGTCGCGCTTGGCCTGTTCAGCGTCGAGGATCGACACCCAGCCGACGCCCAAGCCTTGCGCCCGGGCGAAAAGCCATAGGTTCATGACTGCGGTGACAACGGAATAACGCCGCATCTCGGTCATTGTCCGGGCACCCAGACCGGCGCCCTTGGACGTATCTTCGTCGCAGAAGACCGCCAGTTGCACTGACGCTTCGCGCATGCCGCTGAGCTTCAGGCTGGCGTAGGTGTCCGCGCGCTCACCGACATAGTCGGCCAGCGCTTCAGCGTTTTCCGCCTGAAAATTCCGCAGGATCGTCCCCCGCGCCGCCTCGGATTGTACCGAGATGACGCGCCAGGGTTCGGACAGACCAACTGAGGGGGCCAGCCTCATCGACTCCAGACATTCGCGCAGCAGAGAAGCGTCGACCGGATCACCGCAAAAGCGGCGCACATCGCGCCGCCATCGCATCAGGTCGAGCAGTTCGGTCTGAAATTTGGGCGAAAAGGCCTGCATGGCGTCGCTGCGCCAGGCGAGGTTTCGCCCAGGCGCAGTCAGGCCAATCAGCTAGCGGCTTCTTCGGTCGCTTCTTCAGCTGGCGCTGCTTCGGCTTCGGCGGCGGCGGCTTCGGCCTTTTCTTTCTTCTCTTCGATGCGATCCAGCGCCTTCTGGCCAGGTTTCGCTTTGTTCGGGTTGTTCCGCTCAGTCTTGTCCATTTTGCCAGCCGCTTCCAGGAAGCGTGCGACACGGTCGGTTGGCTTGGCGCCCAACGCGATCAGTTCCATGACGCGGTCGACGTTCATGTTTACGCGGTTTTCGTCATCTTTCGCCAGCAGCGGGTTGTAGGTGCCCAGTTTTTCCAGGAACCGGCCGTCGCGTGGCATACGGGTGTCAGCGGCGACGATGCGGTAGAAGGGGCGTTTTTTGGAACCGCCACGGGACAGACGAATTTTGACAGACATTGGTATTCTCCTTGGGTTTTCGGTTTGGGGCGCGTGGCCCTATTTCTGGTATTCTTCGTGATGCCTGATGACTTCTGAGATAATGAAGTTTAGGAATTTCTTTGCGAATTCGGGGTCGAGATTGGCGTCACCCGCCAACCGTTGAAGGCGTTCGATCTGGTTTGCCTCGCGCATTGGGTCGCCCGGCGGCAGGTCGTGCTTCGCCTTCAGCTTGCCAACCGCCTGGGTCGCCTTGAACCTTTCAGCCAAAGCGTAGACGAGGATGGCGTCTAGGTTGTCGATATGGCCGCGCTGTTCGATCAATAGCTCAGCTGCGCGGGCCGCGTCGGTTTTTGAATTGGCGGTCATGTCACAGTTTCCTCAGTTGGGACGCGGTAGACCCGCAGCGGACCGCGCGAGGTCATCTGGTCGCCGATCTGCACACCGCCCACAGCCAATGGGAGGCGCAAGCTGCGTTCGTTGAACGGGGCGATGCGGGCGACGACCCAGTCGTGGCCCATTGCGCGGCCACGGCTCAGCAGAAAGCCAAGCACCTCCGGCGCATTGCCCGCGCCTTCGTAGCCTTCGTAGCCTTCGTAGAAGTACATTGTCAGTTCTGGCTGCTCGTGCCCTTCCAGCGCCGTGAGCCCGTTGCGGCCGATCGCCAGACCGGTTGTTTTGTCCACCGTCGTCCAGATGCCAAAGCCATGCACCGGCCAATGGCCATAGCTGGACAGAAACAGCCGGCGCGCGCCCTCGCGGTCAAGCGGTCCGCCGGTAAATGCGCTGCGCTCGGTCGTGCAAAAATCTGCGAAGGCGTCAAAATCATCCTCGAGCGGGCAGCGGTGTATGAAACGGTCGGTCTCATAGGTGGGATGGTTCAGGATGTCGGTCATGCCGCCACCCCCGGCACCATGTGACGATAGACGAGGCAGGGGTCATCATCCGGCGTCGCCGCGGTATCATCACGCACTGCGCCGAGACGTTCCGCAAGTGCAATCGACCGTTCATTCGCCGGGTTGATGTAGCTTACGGCGCTAGACCAGCCCAGGTGTTGAAAACAAGCAGCGCGCGCGGCTTCGACCGCTTCGCGGACATAGCCTTTGCCTTCATTCGCCGCGTCCCAGACGTGCCAGCCAAATTCATGCTCTGGCCAACCTGCGGGGAAGAAGGGCCCAGCCCACCCCATACAGGCGTCATCACCCTTCATCGCAAAATCGTAAAGGCCAAAGCCCCGGATCGCCCAGTGACCCAGGATGTGGGCAAAGCCGCGAAACGCCGTGCCAGGTTTTTCATCGCGGCGCACATGGATTGAACGTTCATTGGCGACGAAGGCTGTGAACGCGTCCAGGTCCACCGGCTTGGGACGGCGGAGCGTTAGGCGATCCGTCTCCAGCTGATCAGGCATGCGCTGCGCAGGCGCGCCCGGATAGGGCAATGTGAATACATCGCGCGTCACACAATCTGGAAAGGTTTCACGCCGCACGACTTTGCCGCCAAGCCTGTACGCCAATGCGCGGGCCGGGGCGTTTTCGTCGCGCACATAGGTCTGAACAGGATCGAACTCTGCCTCGTCATATCCCCAGGCCATGACCGCGCGCGATGCTTCTGCGGCATAGCCTTTGCCCTGACTGTTCTGGAAAAGGAACCAGGTCAGTTCGTGGTGTGGGAACCCATCTGGCAGAGCGAGCCCAGCGCCGCCGATCACATCGCCTTTGGCTGTCTCAATCAGCCACATGCCCTGACCGTGAAGGTCCCAGCTTGCAATCATCTCTTCCAACTTGGCCCTCGCGCCTGCGGCGTCGTGGCGGGCGTAACCACCAACCACAACTTCGGTCTGCGCATAGAACGCAACGATGGCGTCAAGATCCGCGATGGTTGGTGCGCGTAGCTTAAGCCGCTGGGTATAAAGGGTCGGGATCATCACAGCGCGTCGGGCCCCGGATGCCGCCAGACTTCAACCTCGCCAAAGGTGACGTGAGTGAACATCTTGTCGAACGCGGCGCCCAGACGTGTGGCGACCGCCTTAGACCCGGCGTTGCCCGGCGCAATCATGCTGATCAGCGTGGTCCGGCCAAGCGTATTGTAGGCATGAGCTCGCGCAGCGGCGCCCGCTTCTGTGGCGTAGCCTTTGCCAGTTGCGCTGGCCAAAAGGTCCCAGCCAAGCTCCATCTCAGGGAACCCGTCCGGCTCCCACAGGCCACAATTGCCGATATAGTCGCCGGTGGCCTTTTCTTCGAGCGCCCAGCGCCCGAACCCACGCAGCGCCCAATGGCCGGTTTCGGTGGCCAGCGTGCGCCATGTCTGCTCAGCCGTCATTGGACCGCCCACGAACTTTGAGCGGTCTGATGCGTAAAAATCCGAAAGCGCAGGCCAATCGCCAAGGGTGGGCGCACGCATGCGCAGTCGATCCGTTTCAAGCTCTGGGATCTGGAAGACGACGGTCATGACAGCGCCTCGGGCGGCAGATGGCGCCAGACGCGCATCACGCCGCAATCGGGGTGTGTAAAGTCCGCATCCCGCGTAGCGCCCATACGCTGCGCCAACGCTTCGGACCTTGTGTTACCTACCATCGTGCAACTGATCAGCGTCTTCATGCCGAGCGTTTCATAGCCGTAAGCGCAAGCCGCCAGCGCGCATTCATAGGCGACGCTTTTTCCTTCGGCGCTGTCAAAAACAGTCCACGCAATTTCGGGTTCCAGCCAGTCGGACGGATGCATCAAACCAACAACACCGAGCGGTTCGTCAGTATCCTTGTCCGCCACCATCCAGCGGCCAAAGCCGCGCAAGGACCAGTGGCCAATCAGGGCGGCAAGACGCTGGAACGACTGCGCCTCAGTGGAGGGTCCGCCAACACCAACGGACCGGTAAGACGAGCCAAAGGCAGTGTAAGCCTCCAAATCTGACAGTTGCGGGGCGCGCATCACGAAGCGTTCGGTTTGCACAGTGAGAATATCAGCAGCGCCAATCATACCTTCGCCTCCGGATGCCGATAGACGAGGTGATCCGGCCACGGCGCTTTCGTCGCTTCATCAACAAAAGCGCCCATACGCTCAGCCACTCTGATCGACTGCAAGTTGCCTGATTTGATGTAGCTAACGACGCCGGTCTTGCCGAGGCGCGCACGTTCATGATCCAGTACCGCCTTTGCCGCTTCTGTCGCGTACCCTTTGCCACCCGCTGAAGCCAAAAACGACCAGCCAAGTTCTGGTTCATCCCAACCAGATGGTTGGTCCAGCCCTGTTCGGCCCAGATATTCGCCATCCACGCTTTCGACCGACCAATAACCAAAGCCATTCATCACCCGATGCCCGATCAGGCCAGCGACACAGTTCCAGGCGTCATCCTCGGCCATCGGACCGCCTACAAACTGCGAATGCTCAGTCGCAAAGAAGGCCTTCCAGTGCGGAAAATCCTCTGGTGCGAGTGGGCGCAAACGCAGACGTTCCGTCGATATGCGGAGCGTGCTGGTCATTTCTTCTTGCCGAACCCCGAAAGACCCGGGGGCAATGCACCACCGCCGAGACCCGGCAGGCCAGGCATCCCACCCGGAGGCACCGCCGGGACATCGCCGCCGCCCATCATGCCGGGGTTCATGCCGCCTTTGCCGAACATTTGGGAAAGGCCGCCGCGCATCAGACCCTTTTTGCCCATCTTGCCCATCTTCTTCATCATGTCGGACATCTGGCGGTGCATTTTCAGCAGCTTGTTCAGCTCCTGCACTTCCATACCTGCGCCTTTTGCAATGCGTTTCTTGCGGCTCGCCTGCAGGATCTGCGGGTTGCGGCGTTCCTTCTTGGTCATGGACTGGATCAGGGCGATCTGGCGGCGAATGACACTGTCGTCAAAATTCGCTTCTTCCATCTGCTTCTGGATCTTACCCATGCCGGGCAGCATGCCCATCAAGCCCTGCATGCCGCCCATTTTCTGCATCTGTTCAAGTTGGCCCTTCAGGTCGTTCATGTTGAACTGACCCTTCTGGAACCGCTTCATCATCTTTTCTGCCTGCTCGGCCTCGATGGTTTCCTGCGCTTTTTCGACGAGCGAAACGATGTCGCCCATGCCAAGGATGCGGCCGGCGATACGGGAGGGGTGGAATTCTTCCAGCGCATCCATCTTTTCGCCGGTAGCGACGAACTTGATGGGACGGCCCGTGACCGCGCGCATCGAAAGCGCTGCGCCGCCGCGGCCATCGCCGTCCATCCGGGTCAGGACGACGCCAGAGACACCAATGCGGTTGTCAAAGTTTTCAGCCGTGTTGACGGCGTCCTGACCGGTCAGGCCATCGACAACCAGCAGGGTTTCATGCGGCTGGGCGAAATCGCGAACAGCTTCGACCTGCGCCATCAGCTCTTCGTCAATCGACAGCCGACCGGCGGTGTCGAGCATGTAGACGTCGTAGCCGCCCAGCGTCGCCTGTTGTTTCACGCGCTTGGCGATGGCGACCGGGTCCTGGCCCTTGACGATGGGCAGGGTGTCGACCCCAATCTGCATGCCCAGAATAGCCAGCTGTTCCATCGCAGCCGGCCGGTTCACGTCGAGCGAAGCCATAAGGACGCGCTTGTTTTCCCGCTCAGTCAGGCGCTTGGCGATCTTGGCCGTTGTGGTCGTCTTACCCGACCCCTGCAGACCCACCATAAGGATTGGCGCAGGCGGACTGTCGACTTTCAGCTCGCCCGCATTTTCGTCATCACCGGCCAGCATTGCGGTCAGTTCGTCGTTGACGATCTTGACGACCTGCTGCCCCGGCGTGACCGATTTCGTAACGGCTTGACCGGTGGCTTTTTCCTGGACGGCTTTCACGAAATCGCGCGCGACGGGCAACGAAACGTCAGCCTCAAGCAGCGCGACACGCACTTCACGCAGCGCGTTGGAAACGTCGCCTTCGGACAGCGCGCCCTGTTTGGTGAGCTTATCGAAGACGCCTGAAAGGCGTTCTGACAATCCTTCAAACATATCTCGTCTCCTTTGCGTCGCCGCGTCGATCATGCGCCCCGAAAGGCAATCCCCAAAGCAATGACGCCCCGGCGGGCGCAACGCGCTGACCGGGGGCGATCCCCACCACGATGGGGACCGGAAGCTTTCGTGCTTCCGGGGAATGGGCGGGCAATAGCGGCTCAAATAGCGAGAGTCAACAAAACCTCAGCCCTGGGGCTGCTCTGGATAGGTAGCCATCCAGTTGGCGGCGACCTGGCCCCAGTCCGATTTTTCTTCAGCAACGGCGCGAGCGGCGACGGAAATCATCTCCGCCCTTTCAGGGTTCTTCGCTAGCATGTCCATACGGGCGGCAAGATCACGCACAACCTGCGCTTCATCGACCGGATCGATATATTCAGCCGAGGCGTCATCTGCCAACATCGCGAGGCCTCCCCAGCGAAGGGTTATCGTCGGTAGGCCGATCATCATCGCCTCTTGCATGACAATCCCATTCGCCTCAGCCAGGGTCGAAAAGACAAAGGCGCGGTACTTGGCGTACTCTTCGGCGATCGCGCTATTGTCCAACCGACCCTTGAAATGCACGCGGTCAGCGACGCCAAGACTTTGCGCCAGCGCTTTAAGATCGTTTTCAAGATAGCCGTGGCCATAGATATCCAGCGTCGCCTCAGGCGCTGCGGTGGCGACAGCGCGGATGGCCAGATCGTATCCCTTGTAAGGGATCAGACGACCGATGGTTACAAAGCGATGATTGACACCCGATTGTTGCAGACGCGGCATCGCCATGAGGCGCTCATTGACCCCGCTATCCATTACATCGACAATCTGGTCATCCCGCACGCCGGCCATGATCAGCGACGCGCACGTGCGTTCGTAGCCTGACACCATAAAGGCGCTTGCCCGCGATTTTTGGTTCGAGATCAGGCCCGCCAGTTGTTGCACGGCAGTATGACCCATCGAACGCAATCGCTCTTTGGTGGTCATGCGATCCCGAAACCCAGGTGGTTAATAGATATTGCCGGTCATCGGGCCAATCACGAAGTCAAACCCCGCGGGCGGGTATCGGCGTGCAACCGGTGATACCGGAGCTATATAATGGATGATGGTATCGGCGGGCGACATCGTAGCGGCGATGCGCTGCGCAACGGCCTTCTTAAAATGCCGGTGGATATAGCTGCGTAGCACCACAGATTTCCACGCCAGTTTCTGGCGCCAGTCATCGTCTATGATCTCAACCTGATCGGGCGCGAATGCAGCCGTTACATCAAACTGGCATCGCGCATGGCAAAAGATCTTCACCTTCCGTCCATTCGCAAGCAGGTATTTCGCGTACTGAAAGGCTTTAATCGCCTCGCCACCCATGGTTTCCGAAACGTTCGGCGACACCAGCGCTATCGTCTTCATCGCAGATCGCTCCCACCAAGCGAATTATTTACCCTTGAATATCATCTGAGACTAACGGGAGAAAGTGCGCGCGACGCCTCAGAACAGGCGTTCCACGACCCAGCGCCAGGCGAAGGCGATCAGATCGTCCTGAACACCGTCTTCGCGATAAGCCCAAGGATTGTCGAATTCCCCATCCCACATCCCGCGCCGCGCGTCTTTCGCCGCCTGTTCCGCTGAAGCATAGCGAAGCGAATACCGCAGATAGGCCCGCGCCCATCCTGCGTTCACCATCGCTGCGCCCAGATCGACGTCACCGGCATAGCAAATGGATACTTCGCGACCATATTGATCAGTTTCTACCGTTTCGCACCGGATCTTGCCCTTGGCAATCTTTTGCATATGCCGCTGAGCGAGCCGCCCGCAGGCGTAGATCACCCCAGCGCGGTCGCTGCAGGTTTGGTCGAGTTCCGGGGCGTCGATGCCATAGATGCGAATTTTCGTACCCACGACAGTGATACTGTCGCCGTCCCCCACGATCACGTCGCCAGTCAGATCATCGCTGGTCGCAGCCCACCAGGCGGCGAGGATCAGCAAACCAATAGTGGTTACTCGCAGGATAGGAAAACGCCAGCGTACCGGCCTCATGCAGCGCCGGCTTCCGCCTCTATTTGCGCGCGGGATTTCTTGGCGCGTTCAGTCGCCGATTTCAGCTGACCACACGCCGCCATGATGTCCTGCCCACGCGGCGTGCGTACTGGCGAGGCGTATCCGGCTCGGTTAACAATCTCTGCGAACTCTTCGATCCGGTCCCAATCCGACCGCTCATACGGCGCATTCGGCCAAGGGTTGAAAGGGATCAGGTTGATCTTGGCCGGTATGCCACTGATCAGTTTGACCAGACGGCGCGCGTCGGCGTTGGTATCATTCACATCCTTCAGCATCACGTATTCAAAGGTGATGCGTTCTGAATTCGACAGCTTGGGGTAATTCCGGCACGCCACAAGCAGCTTTTCGATGTTCCACTTCTTGTTGATCGGCACCAACTTGTCACGCACCTCGTCGGTCGTGGCGTGAAAACTGATCGCCAGCATGCAACCGATTTCCTCACCTGCGCGAATAATCTCTGGCACGACGCCCGAGGTCGAAAGCGTGATGCGACGGCGAGACAGGCTCAGCCCTTCATGGTCCATCGCGATTTTCATGGCGTCGCGGACGTTGTCGGTGTTGTACAAAGGCTCACCCATGCCCATCAGCACGATGTTGGACAGTAGGCGCTTATCCTGCGCTTCACGGCCCGCATGTTCCCATTCGCCGAGATCATCGCGGCAGACGAGGATCTGGCCAACGATTTCGCCCGCCGTCAGGTTACGGACCAGTTTCTGCGTGCCAGTGTGGCAGAAAGTGCACGTCAGTGTGCACCCAACCTGCGAAGAAATACAAAGCGTGCCACGGTCTTCTTCAGGGATGTAAACCGCCTCAACCTCGTGTCCGCCATCTATCCGCAGCAGGTATTTGCGCGTGCCGTCGACTGAAACTTGTCGGGTGACGATTTCAGGCCGTGCGATGCGAAAGTTCTCCGCCAGGAAGGTGCGGAAATCTTTCGAAAAGTTCGTCATCAGATCAACATCTGAGACGCCCTTTTGGTACATCCAGCCCCACAGTTGGCTGATGCGCATCTTGATCTGCTTTTCCGGCGCGCCAGCTGCGATCAGGGCATCCTTCAGCTGATCGCGGCTTAGCCCGATCAAATTCGGCTTCAGCGATTTGGGCACAATGCGCGGCATCGTGCGGCTGTCGGGTACAATCGCAGTCTGGTCAGCCATAACGGCCCTCCAATGAAAAACGCCTCTCCATTGCGGGAAGAGGCGCTCTCTATACCATATTTCAGCTTACTGACAGAGCTTGCGCGCCTCGGTAATTGCGGCGGTAAAGCCACGGAGGCTAAACGTATCAGTCGTTGTGGTGCCGCGCGTCGACACACCAGTGATGACAGCATCCGAGCCACGGCGCATTGCGGACACAAGGCGATCATCACTTTCACCGCTATCAGTCCAGGCACCTTCGCCTTCGGTGAACATCTCGTAGGTGTTCGAACCGATCTTCACCTTTACCGCGCTGTTTTTGCGGAACGGATAGCCTGACATCATCGAAACTTCGTTCTTCACCTGCTCACCAGGCCGAATTGCGACCATGAGGAAGATATCGCCACGCTGCACCGATACGGGGCTGCCCGCACGTTTCGCAGTTGACGAAATCGGCTGACTGACGATCCAGCACATGCGATCCGCGGCGGAGCCCTGTTTGAAGATGCTCCAGTCCTTCTTTTGCGCCACTGCATCGCTGACCTGCGCGCTTGCCGCACTGACACTCAGCATGATCGCGGTGATCACTGTTCCAATAAGTTTAGCCCATACTCTCATCGCTGCTCTCCGCTTGAACCTGCGCCCGGGACGTACTGCGTCCGCTCATCGCGCAAGCGACGTTGCGATACTATGACAAAATGTAGGGTGGACGCCAGCCTTGCCGCACGGAATAGATAGGGGTGCGAACATCATACGGGAACGTGTTGAAACAGCGATGGAAAACAAGGACGAAGCGCTGTTGACGGCGGTCTCTGACTCAGATTTGATCTGCCGTATTGCGGCGGATCGAGATAAAATCGCGTTTCGCGCGCTTTTTGACCGCTATGCCGGGCGTATCAAAGGTACCTTGATCAAGGCAGGCGCACACGCAGAAGACGCTGACGAAGCAACGCAAGAAGCCATGTTGGCGATCTGGCGAAAAGCTAAAACGTTTGATCCGTCCCGCGCCTCGGCCGCCGCGTGGATCTTCGCCATCGCGCGGAACCGACGAATCGATATGATCCGCCGAAACAGCCGCCCAACGCCTGATCCACACGACCCCTTGTTTACCCCTGCCCCCCCGGTCCCAGCAGAAGCTGGCCTTGCCGCCGCCACCCGCGACGCCCGTGTGCGCGCTGCACTGAAGGATTTGAGCGACGATCAGCGCATGGCCGTGCATCTCGCCTTTTTCGAAGGCCTCAGCCATCCCGCGGTCGCAGAACGAATGGGCAGCCCGGTCGGCACGGTTAAGTCCAGACTGCGCTTGGCCGTCGCCCGGCTGAAAGAGGCGTTGGGCCCGGATTTCGGAGAGGAGTTGTTAAGTGACTAACCCAACCATCGTCACGCAGATCCGTGCAAGTTACGTCGAGCGCGCGCATTTCGGCCGCGTGGCCATCGTCGGACCGGATGGCGACTTAGCGTTTTCCCTCGGCGATGTGGCCGCGCCGATGCTGCCCCGGTCGTCCTGCAAGATCCTGCAGGCGATGCCCATGGTCGAAAGCGGCGCTGCGGCGGCGCATGGCCTGACCCTGCAACAGCTGGCGCTTTCCTGCGCCTCTCACCAGGGCAGTCATTCCCATGCCAGCCAAGCTGAAGCCTGGCTAAAAGATATGGGATTGTCAGAAAATGATTTGGAATGCGGATCACAACCGCCCAACGACGAAAAGACTTTCGAAGATTTGAAGATCGCAGGGCGCGCGCCAAGGCGGCTTCACAATAACTGTTCCGGCAAACACACAGGCTTTCTGTGTCAGGCCCGCCATATCCGCGCGACGACGGAAGGGTACATTGACCCATCTCACCCCGTTCAGCAGCGCGTTGCTGAGGTGACGGCGGATCTGGCCGGGGAGGATTTGTCGAGCCACGCGATTGATGGATGTTCAGCCCCCAATTTCGGCGTCAGCTTGACCGGCCTCGCACGTGCGATGGCGCGGATTGCGTCGGCGGAAACCTCACTGACAGGCGCTCGTGCAGACGCCGCCATCACATTGCGCCGGGCCATGGCGGCACATCCTTTTGAGGTCGCAGGCGAAGGGCGCGCCTGTACCGACCTTATGCGCTCAGGCGGCGGCCTGGTGGTGAAAACCGGCGCCGAAGGCGCGTTCACCGCGATCTTGCCCGACAGGGGCATTGGGATTGCATTGAAGATCGACGACGGTGAAACGCGGGCGGCGGAAATTGCGATGACCAGCATCCTTGTCGCCCTCGGCGCGCTCGATTCGAATGATCCCAGGGTTTTGAAATGGCTCAGAATGCCTTTGAATAACAGGAACGGGATCACCTGCGGCCAAACCACTGCGACAGATCTTTTGACCAGCATCACCCTAAATTAAGACCTTGCACCCATAGTTCCCAGCAGTGGATTTGGGGCTAGGAGAGCACGATGTCTGTGCAGGTGGTAAAAATGGAATTCGACAACGCAGAGGTGGCGTTGGATCATGCCGTGATGGAAGACCTTCGAACAGCGGTAGGTCAGACAGCATTCGACGAGAATATCGAAGATGCGATTTTCGAGGTGACCGAGCGGATCGCGCGGATCGAACAATTGGCTGAAGAGCGAAACCTCGCGGTCATGGCGCGCGTTGCGCACGATCTGGTCGCCGTGGCCGGGCAGATCGGCCTGTCAGGCGTCAGCGTGATCGCTGCCAATCTGGAACGGTGCTGCGCCAGTGACGAGCCTGTCGCCGCCTATGCCATCGCACGCCGTCTGGTGAGAATGGGTGAAGCGTCGTTGATCGCCGCAGCTAAGCTGAGCGTTGATCTGGCGCAACCCAAGGATGGCGCACAAGCAGGCTGAGGCTTGGCCTGTTCAGGTCGTCGGATCGTAGCCATAAACGGGGTCCAGCGGCCGCAAGGCCGCCCACTGGGGCAACGCCGAAGCTGCAGCCAATTTGGCGCGCGCGATGATCCCCGACCGGTGAAACAGATCGGCGTTTGATCGTGCGCGGCGCTGCAGGCTTGTTGTTCTGGGTTTCCGCAACGCCTCATATCTCTTGAACGCGACCAGTGGGTCGGCGACTTCGAGACAGCGGGCCAGAACAACCGCATCTTCGATCGCCATCGCCGCCCCCTGCGCCATAAACGGCAAAGTTGGATGGCAAGCGTCGCCCAGTAAACAAGCGGCGCCGTCAGACCAAAGGCTCAGGGGTGGGCGATCAAACAGGGCCCAGAGGTGCACATCCTCCGCGGCGTCCAACAGCGCCGTGACCGGATGCGCCCATTCTTCAAAAGCGGCGCGCAGTTCGGCGCGGTCGCCGGGCTGCGTCCAGCTGTCATCACGCCAGTCCGTCCGTTCTTCAACAGCGACAAAGTTAACAAGGTTACCGCCCCGCAAGCAATACGTGACGAAATGGCGACCGGGCCCAACCCAGACAGTTGCGTCGGGCGCGATCAGGTCTTTTGGCAGCCGCGCAGCCGGCGCGAGGCCGCGCCAGGCGACCTGCCCCGTAAACCGCGGCGGATCATTACCAAGCATCTGGTTACGAATGACAGATCGGACGCCATCAGCCCCAATGACAATATTGGCCTTGATCACGCGACCATCAACAAGCTGCAGCTCGGTTCCCCCAGCCTGATACCCCTCTACAGCAGCTGCCAGATGGATTTGAGCGCCGGAATCCTTCGCCGCCTTGGCCAAGATCATATGGAGATCAGCCCTGTGGATGTGAATGTATGGTGCCCCGTATCTGCGCCGGCACGCCGCAGCCAAAGGCGCGTTCATGTAGGCGGCGCCAGTTCGATGGTGGCGCATCACCGCCGCGAGCGGTTCAAAACCTGCCGCGATTACTGCGTCCGAAACACCCAGCCAGGCCAACGCTTTCATGGCGTTAGGGCTCATCTGCAGGCCAGCGCCAACCTCGCCCAGCGCGGGCGCCTTTTCAAAAATCTCAACGGAATATCCGGCGCGCGACAGGGCCAAAGCAGCGCTGAGCCCACCGATGCCAGCGCCAACGATGGCGGCGTGGCGGGTCATGGGCGGCAGGGCCGTACGACTGCGTCAGTCACGTTCGCCGATTTTGACCTTGCGCACGACAACCTCAGGCTCCGCCCGTTCCAGATCCACGTGGAGGAGGCCATTTTCAAGGTCGGCACCTGCGACCTCCACCCCGTCGGCAAGTACGAAACTGCGTTGAAACTGGCGCGCGGCGATGCCGCGATGAAGAAAGACGCGCTCTTCATCATCGGGCGCTTGCCGCCCACGGATCACCAGCTGGCGATCCTCAATCGTGATGGCCAGGTCTTCTTCAGCGAAGCCGGCGACAGCCAGGGTGATGCGATAGGCGTTATCGCCCTGCTGTTCGATATTATAGGGGGGATAGCCGTCAGATCCGGCTTTCTGGGTGCGTTCGACCAATCGGTCGAGTTGCTCAAATCCCAACAAAAAGGGATGCGAAGCGAATGAGACGCGGCTCATCTGATTTGTCCTTCAAAAGCGACGTGTATCAGGGGCCCGCTTTGGCACCCCTTGTGTGCAAATATGGGCTGCGATGCGTCCAACTGCAAGAAGCGTCAATCTTTCAGCAGTTTCTCGGCCATATCGCCCATATCGATTGCGATAACATCCCAGTCCTGCGCGGGCGCAAGATCCGTTTTAACACCGGGCCCAAATTCATCAGGTCGGGGGAAATACCCCGTCGCCAAACCAGCTTTGCGCGCGAAGGCGAGATCGTCGTTATGGGTGGCGACCATGATGACCTCTTCAGGCGCAAAGCCCAGCGCGGCCGCACTTTGGCGATACACCTTCGGATTGGGCTTGTATCCTTGCCCGATTTCGGCACCCGTGATCGCATCCCAGGACAGGTTCGCATAGCGCGCCAGACGGATCATCAGCGCGATGGAGCCATTGGAACACGGCGCAACGAAAACGGCCGTTTTCAGCCGCGTCAGCCCATCAGGCACGTCAGGCCAGGCAGGCAGCTTTTCCCAAGCGTGATTAAGTTCTGTCTTTTCAGCGTCGGTGAACAATGAGCCATGGCCCAATCGCGCCAGAACCGTTTCCAGATTTTCGCGATGCAAAACATCCAGCGGGACATAACCACGTTCTCCTTCCCTGACTTTTCGCATAGCCGGCTGGTATTCACCGCGCCAGAGATCAGCGAAAGCAGGCGCATCCACGTGCGCGCCTTTGGCGGCAAACCTGCGCGCGACCTCGACTGCAACGCCGCTGCGCCAGTCGACCATCGTGCCAAACACGTCAAAAATCGCCGCTGAATATCTGGGCATTGCGCCACCTTTCCGTTTGCAGCCACGACCTTACCAGCGGCGGGGATAGCGGCAAGGGGCCTAACGTTTCAGCGGCGCGCGGCGGTATCCGACCGCTTCGGCAATATGCGGTTTTCGGACGCCAGGCGATCCATCGAGATCAGCGATAGTGCGGGCCAAGCGCATGACCCGATGATAGCCGCGCGCCGTAAGGCGCAACTTTTCGGCGGCGCGGTCCAATAGGATGCGGCCTTCGGGGTCAGGGGCCGCGACATCTTCTAACACTTCACCCGTCAGCCCAGCATTGGTGCGAATATGCCCGCCCATCGCCTCGAACCTG